>JAPPMY010000012.1:864-33275 GCA_028818855.1 Rhodospirillales bacterium | reverse complement strand
CAACACGCTGATCTGCGAAGGGCTGACGGGACGCCTGTTCGAGGTGACGCCGGAGGGCGGGATCGTGTGGGAATACGTCAACCCGTATTTCGGGCCGTCGGGGACGGGCGAGGCCAACCGGGTCTTCCGCGCCTACCGCTACCAAGCCGGCTCGCCCGAGCTGGGCGGGAGATTGTAGGGCGCATCCGGTTCGGGCGCGGCGGTGGGGACGATGGTGGGCGGCATGGGCGATCTCCGGCGCTCCTCTCCCTCCCGGTCGTCATGCCCGGACTTGTTCCGGGCTAGTGTCCTGATTCAGAAGTTTTTATTCAACTTTTTCGTGGACGCGGAGGGTTCTTTGGCAGAAGCGTTCGATGGGCGCGAGGATGTCGTCGGCCGACTTGGTCCAGCGGAACGGTCGGGGATCGCGGTTGTGGGTTTCGACGTAGCGCTCGATGGCGGCTTCGAGGTCGGCGGTGGAGCGGTGTGCGCCGCGCCCGATCTGCCGCTCGGTCAAGAGCGCGAAGAAGCGCTCGACCTGGTTGAGCCATGAGGCGGATGTCTGGGTGAAGTGGCGGTGCCAGCGCGGCCGCCTGGCGAACCGGTCGCGGATCAGCTTGGTCTTGTGGCTGGATGCGTTGTCCATGACGACATGGATGTCGAGGTCGGCGGGCACGGCGCGCTCCACCGCGTCGAGGAAGGCGCGGAACTCGCGCGCCCGGTGCCGCCTCATGCAGCTTGCGATGACCGCGCCGGTGGCCACGTCGAGGGCGGCGAACAGCGTGGTGGTGCCGCAGCGCTTGTAATCGTGGGTGCGCCGCTCCGCCTGGCCCGGCCGCATGGGCAGCATCGGCTGGGTGCGGTCGAGCGCCTGGATCTGGCTCTTCTCGTCGACGCACAGCACCAGCGCGCGGTCCGGCGGGTCGAGATAGAGGCCCACGATGTCGCGCACCTTGTCGACGAACAGCGGGTCGCTCGACAGCTTGAAGGTCGCCGAGCGGTGCGGTTGCAACCCGAAGGCGTCCCAGATGCGGTGCACCGTGGTCGCCGAGATGCCGCTTGCCCGGGCCATCGAGCGGCGGCTCCAGTGGGTCGCATCGTCGGGCATCGTCTCCAGCGTCCGCGTCACCACCTCGGCGATCTTGTCGTCGCCGATCTTGCGCGGCGCGCCGGGCCGAGGCTCGTCATCGAGCCCGGCGAGGCGCTTGGCGGCGAAGCGCCGCCGCCACGTGCCGACGGTCAGCCGCGAGACGCCCAGCTTCTCCGCGATCGCCAGGTTGCTCAGCCCCTCCGCCGCCAAGAGCACGATCCGCGCCCGCCGCGCCGACCCATGCGACGACTTGCGACGCCGAACCCGCCGCTCGAGCTCAACCCGCTCCCCATCGCTCAGAACAATCGCCACCGCCTTACCGCGCGCCATGCCAGCCTCCAGATCGCCAACCCGGAGCGCAGGGAATCACAAAACAAACACCGTGACTAGTAATTTATGAAACAGGACACTAGGAACTGGCGCGCCGACGCGTGATCAGGGCGCGTAATCCTCGCCTTGGGCGCGGCGGGTCATGAACAGGTTTGAGTCGAGCTCGGTCCCGAGCCCTCGCTCGCGAGCGATTTCCAGCACGCGCTTGCAGACCGAGGCGAACTGGATACCCATCCCGACATTGTTGGAATGCAGCGTGATTTGGCTCGACGACGTGCGGCCGCGGGTTGCGCCGATGCACAGTTCGCCGAGTTCGTGGATATTGTCCCAAGACGTGTAGCCGCGGCGGAGCGGCATCAGGATGTCCGCCTGCTGGTCCTGCTCCACCTGCTCCCGCAGATTGACCACAATCACCTCGGCGCGCCGAACCGTCTCGTCGTCGATCTCGCGCCGGCCGTCGAACTTGCTGGCGCCCACCATGCTGATCACATGGGCGCCCTCCGACAGCCAGCGTCCGAATATCACCGGATCGGCCGAATTCGTGGCGGCGACCACGATGTCGGATCCGGCCACTGCCTCCTCCGCCGTGCCCACCGCCTGCGCGGAGACGCCGAGATCGTCCGACACGGACCCGGCGAACCGCTCCCGGTTCGCCGCCGTGGGCGAGAACACCCTGATGCTGCGGATCGACGGGCGGACCGCGAGCAGCGCCTCGACTTGGGCGCGCGCCTGCTTGCCGGCGCCGAGCAGGCCAAGCGTGGCCGCATCCTCCCGCGCCAGGTAGCGGGCGGCGAGCCCGGAGGTGGCACCGACCCGAAGCGGCGAGACGGCGTGGTCGTGCACGATCCCCAGGAGCTCGCGGCTGGCGATGTCCCATACCAAGACGAAGCCCGAGAAATCTCCCGGGATGGTCTGGCGGGTACCGGCACCCTCGCGGCGATAGGTCGTGTGCGCCGCGTTCAGACGGATCGCCGCCACGCCGTGGCAGGGCACGATGCCGGGAATCACGTTGAGCCAGAACCAGGTTGGGTCCTCGTACTGGGTTTCCGGCACGTAGAGACGCTGGCGGGGGATGATCCGGGCGCGGTTGGCGCCGAAGTCTCGATAGGCCTCCTCCATCAACCGGATCGCCTCGGCCATGCCGAGCAGACCGGCCGCCTCCTCGTTGGTGAGAACGAGAACTCCGTCCGCCATGTCTACCTCGCCGGTTCAAAGCCGCGTCGAGCGCGGAGTCGTGGCGTCAACCCGTTTTCCAAGCCCCGTCGACCGCGCAACCGCCTTGTCTACTTGGCGAACTTTTCGCGTAGTGCTTTCGCGTGCGGCGATCCGGTGGCCTCCAGGCGTTTCCAGACCTCGGCCGCGGCATCGGCGACGAACGTCTTCGCCGGACCGTCCTTGAGCGTGATCACCTTGAGCCCGGCCGCTTCGAGCGCTCGCTGCTCCTTGGTCACCGCTGCCTCCCAGAACCCGACAGCGGTCTTCTCATAGGCCACCGTGGCGTCGGTCAGCGCCTTTCGCGCGCCGGCTGGCAGGGACTGCCATTTCTTCAGATTGACCAGCGTCACCCCGTCCGCCTGGAGGAAGGACGGGTCGATCCGGTGATTGATGAATTTCTGCCAACCGAGGTCGGTGATCGCAAGGGCGGGCCAGCCCATCCCGACGATCACGCCGCGCTCCAGCCCGGTATAGATGTCGGGCGCCCGCATGGCGACGTTGATGACGCCGATCTTCTTGAAGAAGTTGGTGTACATCGGCGCCGAGCGAAGCTTTAGCCCCCGCAGGTCGACGCCGCCGTCCCCGGTCACCTTGGGCGGTTTGGTGAGAAAGACGTGAAACCCGAACCCGGCGATCGTCCAGCCGAGGAAATGCGCCTTGAGCTTCTCGCCGTAGATCCGGTCGAGCAGGGCGACGCCGCCGTTCCCCCGCGCCTCCCAGGGCGTGACGTTGCTGGCGCTCAGCGCATCCACCTCCGGGACCAGCCCGCGATGGAAGCTGGCCGGCGCCCACAGCATGTCGACGATGCCGTTCCGGAGCGCGCCGGCTTGCTGCATCATCGGGATCGCTGCCGGTCCGCCAACCAACTCGACCTTGTAGACTCCCTTGCCGGCTTGGTTGAGGATGCGGATGTAGTTGAGGAACTCCTTGCCGAAGATCTGCTGCGGCGGGAACGGGTTTATCGCCCGGACTTTGACCTCCGCATGCGCCGCCGGCGCCATCGATACCGAAGCCAGGAGACCGGCGGCGAGCATGATCGCTCTTTTCGACATGTCTGATTTCTCCCCGTGAACGATGTGCGTTTTCTTGGTTGCTCACAGGCTACGCGAAGGCGCTGTTTCGTCCTAGCCTTTCCGGGCACGGCGTCCTGTCAGCCGATTGCGCCGGGCAGGAACAAGGCGATATCGGGAAAGGCGGTGAGGGCCAGCAGCAGGACGAAAACGCAGAAGATATAGGGCACCGCCGCCCGCGCGACATCGGGCAGGGTTGTGTCGCGCGGTCCGACGCCGAGCATGACGAAGAGCAGTAATCCGAAGGGCGGGGTGACGAGACCGACTTCGAGCCCGAGCAGGATGAACAGGCCGAACCAGACCATGTCGAGCCCGAACGACTGGGCGAGCGGGATGAAGACCGGCAGGGTGATCAGCATCATCGAGACCTGGTCCATGAACATGCCGAGAAACAGCAGGATCAGGAACATGAAGAAGAGCATCACGTAGGGCGAGACGTCGAACCCGGTGACCTGGCTCAGCAGACCGGGGGTGGCGCCGGAAAAGGTCAGGATCTGGCTGAAGGTCGATGAGCCGATGATGATCAGGAACACCATCGCGGTAACCCGCGTGGTCCCTTCGACCGCCTTGGTCAGGGCGTCCCAACTGAAGCAGCGATAGACCAAGGCCAGCAGCAGCACCGAGATGACGCCGAAGGCCGAAGCTTCGGTCGGGGTCGCGACACCGACGACGATCAACCCGATGACGGCGAACACGACGACGCCCATCGGCAGGATGTTCGCCGCGACGAGCTTCACCAACTCGACCGCCGTCGGTCGTTCAACGTCGTAGCCTGGCGCCGCTTCCGGGTCGCGTTTGACCTGGCAGAGGATCACCACCACGTATGCCAGCGCGAGCAGCAGGCCGGGCACCAGCCCGGCGATCAGCAACGCCCCGATGTCGATGCGCGCGAGGCTTCCGAGCAGCACCGCGAGGCTGGACGGGGGGATGATGATGGCCAGCCCGCCGGTCCCCAGGATCGGCCCTATCACCATGTGCTTCTTGTAGCCGCGGCTGGTCATTTCGGGGACCATCAGCGAGCCCAGCATCGCGGTGTTGGCCATGCTGGAGCCGGACAGCGTCGCAAACAGCGTGCCGCCCACCACGGTCAGGTAGGACAGCCGTCCCGGCAGCCGGCCGAAACACTTGTCGAGCGCGTCGAAGACCCGCAACGCCATGCCGGTGTGAAAGAAGATCTCGCCCATCAGCAGGAAAAGCGGCACCGGCACGAGGGCGAATGTCGTCACCGACTCGGTCGCATTCGCCACCAGCTGCTCGATCCCCACCATCCCGCCGAAAAACACGAAGACGCCCGCGACATTGACCAGGAGGAACGCGAAGGCCACGGGGAAGCCGAGCATCATCAGCCCGACGACGGCACCCAGCAGCAGCGCGATCGTCTCGTACCAGATCATCGGTCAGACGATGCCCCGCTGTTGCTCGTCGCCGCGATAGAGCGAACCGCGGCCGAGCAGGAGCACCAGGAACTCGATACCGATCAGCGTGAAGCCCATGCCGATCGAGGAGAACAGGATCCAGCGCGGCATGTCGATCGACCGGATGTCGATCTCCCCACCGAGAAAGCTCGCATAGCCGGTCTTGAAGCCGTATGCGGCCAGCAGCAGGCTCACCGCGGCACAGCTCAGATAGATCGCGCGCTCCAGGATCGGCCTGAGCGCCGGCGGCGTCAGGTTGAAGAAGGACGTCACCACCACATGGCCGCGGCTTCTCACCAGCCAGGGCGAGGCGAGCATGGCGACGAACAGGAGGCTGTATTCGCTCACGCCGCTGGTCGCTTGCGGCGGTTGCAGCCCGAGGGCGCGCAGCACCACGTCATAGGTTACCAGTGCCGCGATCCCGCACAGCATCGCGCCGGCCAGTTGGGCGAGCCTCCGAAGCAGGAGGATATAGAGGCTCGCCAGGCGTGCCTTGCGTATAGGAGGCGAAACCGTCACCCGGTGATCGTGCCGCCATCCACGGTGATCGTCTGGCCGGTAACCAACTCGGCCGCGTCAGACGCAAGAAACGCGGCCGTGCCGACAAGGTCGGACGGTTCGATCAGCCGCTTGACGCTTTGCGACCGCATGATTTCGGCTTCCAGCTCGCTCACGGTCTCCGCATCCGCCATCGATCTCGTCGCCTCGGTGATCGTGTAGCCCGGAGCCAGCGCGTTCACCGTCACGCCCGAGCCGGCGAACTCACGCGAGAGAGCGCCCGTCAGCGCCCAGACAGCCCCCTTGGACGCGACGTAGTGGAGAAAGCCGGGCTTTCCCATGAAGATCACGTTGCTGGCGACATTGATGATGCGCCCTGCGCGCTGCGCCCGCATCGGGGGAGCTACCGCCCGGCACATCTGCCAGACGCCCTTTACGTTGACCGACATCACCCGGTCCCACTCCGGTTCCGGAATATCTTCGAATCCCCTGATGGCGATCCCGCCATAGAGCGCGGCATTGTTGAGAAGCACGTCGATACGCCCGAACTTATCGACCGCGGCGGCGACGATCGCCGCCGCATCGGTTGCCGAGGTCACGTCGCCGGTGGCAGGGATCGCCTCGCCCGACGCCTCTCTGATTTGTCGGATCGTCGCCTCGCAGCTCAGCCGGTCGGCAGCGACGACCCGTGCGCCCAGGCCCGCGAAATGCAGCGCGAATTCACGACCGATCCCGCGGGCAGCGCCTGTGACGATGCAAACGCGCTCCTTCAGCATGACCGGCTAGCCGGCGAAGCTCCCCGGGCCGGGCCAAGGATCGCCCAGGCGCCAGGCGGCGTCGAAGACGTGGATCTGGTGTTGAACGCTACGCAGGAAGACACGTTCCAGATCCTGCAGATCGGATTCGCGCAGATCGGCCGTACAGGTCTCGAGCGCGGCGACGAGGGCGTTGACCTGTTCTCTCTGGAAGGGGCGGCGGTAATGATCGATCCATTTGCGATAAACCGCGCGGTGCCCGGAGAGATCCTCGTCCTTCAGCCAGTCGCCGATCTCGGCGAAACCGACGCAGCAAGGCAAGGTTGCGGCGAATATCTCGAACGCGGTCCCTTCATGGGCGGTGCGCACGAGGTGGTTCATGTACCCTTCCCGCGCCTTGAGGGCGGCCCAGCGGTCCGTCGAGTACTCGTTGCAGCCGATCTCGGCGAGCCACTCTTCCTCGACATTGCCTTCGTCGTAATCGGCGATCAGCTTGAGGAAGGGGCGGAAATGCCGCAGGTCGCCGGGGCTCAGCTTGGCGAAGCCCATGAAATAGACCCGGGAGAAATCGGCGAGATACGGCAGATCCTGGACCAGGAAGAAGCGGAACCGCTCGATGCTGAGATCGCCGTCGTGGATGCCGACCAGCCAGGGATGGCGGACATAGGCGGTCCAGCTCTCACCCGCATGCGCCTTGAGCCGTTCCACCAGCCTGCCCATCGCGGCCTCGCTTTCCGCCCCGAACTGGATGCCCGACAGCGCACAGGCTAGCGGTGGCGGCGCGCCCGCGCCAACCGTTTTCCCGCCCTATCGAAGGTGGCCTGCACGCGTTATCCTTCTGCCCGATCTCTTTATTCAACGCATGCGTTGGTGCCTGAGTTCGCGTGAGTCGATGGACCACAAGAATGGGAGGCTGACCATGAACGCGGTGACTTCGAGACGGCGTTTCCTTCAGACCACAGCTCTCGGCGGGATGGCCGCGGCCGTCGGATCGTCGGGGTGGATCGCGCCCGCCTTCGCCGCAGACCCGCTTCGCGTGACGCATTACGGCGGCCCGTACCGGGCGCTGGAAAAGCTCGTCGGGCAGACCTTCGAGAAGGCGGGTCACGGTCGCGTCGAGTACGAGCAGGACCAGCCCGGGCTCATCATCAGCAAGTGGAAGGCCCAACCCGACGATCCGATCTACGACATCGGCTTCCTGACCAGGGATCCGACGGTCCGCGCCGGCAATGCCGGGCTGGTCGAGATCCTGTCAGATGCCGATATCCCTCTGCTCAAGGAGTGCCGTCCCGGGACGCTCGCGCCCGGCGGAGCCGGCGTCGCGATGGTCTTCGACGCCGTCGACGTGGTCTACAACAAGGATGGCGTCGGAAACCCGGTCGACTCGTGGCTCGATCTGTGGCGCCCGGAAGTGCGCGGCAAGCTGATGCTGCCGGCGGCGCCACTCAACAGCATGATCGCGGTCGTGCTGTGCAGCATAGCCCGTGCCATGGGCGGCGACGAGAAGACAGTCGACAAGATTTTTCCCAAGGTCGCGGAGCTCAAGCCGCACGTGCGGAGCTTCTTCGGCGATCCGAACCAGGTCACGCAGCTCATGGAGCGAAAAGAGGTCGTTATCGCACCCCAGTACAGTGCGCGCATCGGGCTCGCCATCTCGAAGAACGCCTTCCTTGCCCGCGGCACGCCCAAGGAGGGGGTGCCTTCGCAGCCCTACGACCTGGCGATCGCCAAGGGCTCGAAGCGGATGAAGCTCGCCAAGACCTATGTGAACTACACGCTCCGCCAGGACGTGCAGAAGGCGATCTGCTCGGCGATCCCGCTCACCCCGGCCAACAAGAATGTCGAGCTGGACGCAGAGTTCGCCAAGCTGATCATTCAGGATCCGAGCCGGCTGTTCGAGTACGATTACGCCTATGTCGCGAGCCGGCAGGCCGAGTGGGCGGACCGCTGGGCGCGGGAGATCGCGGGCTGATCGCAAACCCGGCGGCCTCCCGCGATGGCTGAGCGGCAGCCCGGCACGAGCTCGGGCCGCCAAGTCCCGATTTGGTCCAGGGGCACGATGCGCCGGGCGGTGAGGAGATGACCGGCGGGACCGATACGATCGACCTCAGGGTCGAGGGGGTCGAGAAGTCCTTCGGTGCGGTCCGCGCCGTCCGCGACTGCAATCTTACCGTGCGGCGCGGCGAGATGGTGGCGCTTCTCGGGCCGAGCGGGTGCGGCAAGACCACGCTGCTCAACATCATCGCCGGCTTCGAGAGCTGCGACAGCGGCGACCTCTGGCTGCGCGGGGAGTCGCTGCGGGACATCCCGCCAAACCACCGCAATATCGGCATGGTGTTCCAGAACTACGCGCTGTTCCCGCATCTGACGACCGCGGGCAATATCGGCTACGGCCTGGGCATCCGGCGCATGCCGGCCGGGGAGATCCGGGCCAGGGTCGCGGAGGTGGTCGACCTCCTTAAGCTCAACGGGCTGGAGGGGCGGTACCCGTCGGAGCTGAGTGGCGGCCAGCAACAGCGCGTCGCCATCGCCCGGGCGCTTGCCGTCAGACCGGTGATGCTGCTGCTGGACGAGGCGCTGAGCGCGCTCGACAAGAATTTGCGGGAACAGATGCAGGTGGAGCTGTCGATCCTGCTGCGTCAGCTCGGCATCACCACCATCATCGTCACCCACGATCAGCGCGAGGCGTTCACCATCGCCGACCGGATCGCAGTCATGAGCGACGGCGAAATACTCCAGATCGGCCCGCCCGAGGCAATCTATTCCGACCCCAAGTCCTCCTTCGTGCTGGAATTCGTGGGCTCCGCCAACACGTTGAGAGGGGTGACCGCCGCGGCCGGTTCGGGGCTCGCGGTCAAGGCGGATTGCGGCCTGACGCTGCCGGTGACGGACGACCGACTTCTCCAACGCGGAAAGCGGGTCAACATTTATGTCCGCGCGGAGGATATCGAGCTGTCTTCCGAGCCGACGTCAGTGCACAGGGACAATCCCGGGACCGTTTCGCTTGCCCGGTTCATGGGCGCGACGAAACGGCAAGCGATCGATCTGGGCGGTGAGCAAGTGGTTCTGGACGGCCCGTCCAGCGGAGCGTCCGCGCGGTTCGACGTGGGCGATCGGGTCTACATCGATATCGCGCCCGAGCGCTGCTACGTGCTGCCCGCCGAACCGCCCGCCTGACCGTGACCGGCGCCGCCGAATTGGCACGAGGCCCGTCGAGAGCCGGGGCCCTGAGCCGCTGGCTGTTCCGCCGGCAACAGCGCTACGCGTGGCTGCTGCTCGTTCCGGTGCTGACGATCCTGGTGCCGCTGTTTCTGTTTCCGCTCGCGGTCCTGCTGCGCAACAGCCTCAACTGGGACGATCCGAGCGCGATCATGGTCGCGGATTTTTCCTTCGCGAACTACGCCAGGATCCTGACCGACGGCTACTACGCGAGCCTCTTCGGCAACAGCATGCTGATCGCGGCGGGGGTGGCCGTCATCACGCTCGTCATCGGCTACCCGTTCGCCTACTACCTCGTCCGCTGGGCGGGGGAGCGGCGCAATCTCCTGCTCTGGATCATCTACACGCCGCTCATCGTCAGCGTGATAACCCGGGTCTTCGGCTGGATGATCATCACTGCCGACAGCGGACTCATCAACACCGTGCTGATCGCTCTCGGCGTAACCGAAGGGCCGGTGCATATCCTGTTCGAGGTCAGCGGTATGGTCATCGGTATGGTCCACCGCTACCTGCCGCTGATGATCCTGCCGCTCGCCAATTCGATCGCCAAGATAGATGTCAGGATCTTGCTGGCCTCCACCAGCCTCGGCGCGGGCTCGGCGGCGACCTTCGCGCGGGTGATCGTGCCGTTGAGCCTTCCGGGCATCTTTGCCGGGCTGCAGCTCGTGATCGCCGTCGTGTTGAGCGACTTCGTCCTGCCGACGCTGCTCGGCACGACACGCTTTCGCATGCTGGCGCCGGCGATCTATGACGAGGCGATCGCCAATGTCCGCTGGGCGAACTCGGCCGCCATGGCCATCCTGATGGTCGCCCTGGTGGTCCTCGTCCTCCTGTCGATGAACCTGGTGCTGCGCCGCGCGGCGCCGTGGGCAAAGAGCTTCTGATGCGGCGGCGCCGGGAGAAGACGGGATGAGCAAGGCGGCGCCCCACTTGCTCACCGCCTATGTCGGGTTGGTGACGGTCTTCCTGCTGGGACCCATCGTGGTCGCCATCGTGCTGTCGTTCAGCAATGTCTCGCAGCTGGTGTTTCCGCCGCCCGGCTTCAGCCTCCAATGGTACGAGGTGGCGTGGGACAATCGCAAATTCGTCGACGGTTTCGTGGTCAGCACGATAATCGCAGCCATCAGCAGCGCGATGGCGGGGGTGGCGGGAACGCTGGCGGCCATCGCCATCAACAACTACCGCTTCTTCGGGCGCTCGGCTGTTCAATCCCTGGTGATCATGCCGCTGATCATCCCGGCGGTGGTGGTCGGGCTCGGGCTGCTGCAAACCCTGTCCTCGGTCGGCATCCGCCCTGGCATCCTTGCGGCTTCGCTCGGGCACAGCATCATCGGGATACCCTATGTGGTCTATCTGGTGCTGGCGGCACTGTCGGGTTACGATATCCGGCTGGAGCACGCGGCGCAGTCGCTCGGAGCTTCGCGGCTAAGGACCTTCCTCGACATCACCTATCCGGCCGTCCGGCCCGGCATGATTGCGGGCGTCGCCTTCGCCTTCCTGATGTCCTTCGACAATGTCGCGATGTCGATCTTCCTGGCGCGCGGGAACCCGCTGCCGCTGCGCCTGATGCAGCACATCCAGTACTACGCCGATCCCAGCGTGGCGGCGGTATCCACCGTTCTCGTGGTGATCTCGCTGGTCGGGCTCGTCCTGTTCGGACGGATGCTGCGCCGGCGGGACATCGGCAATCTCGCCTGAAGCCGAGGCGGTTGTGGCCATCTCCGGCCGTGCAATACGCCTCCCGAACCACGCGGCTCGACGTCTCGCCTAGCCAGCCGCCAAGGCGGCCATGCGCTCCCGGTCGAGAACGGCCCCGTGGCTCACCACATGAGCGGGCGCGCTGTGGTTGCGCAGCGCCTCGACCGTGTTCGGTTCCGCCAGCACCACCAGATGCGCGGGATTGCCCGGCGCCAGGGCGAAATCCGCGACATTCATCGCGCGCGCGGCATCCACCGTCACCAGGTCGTAGAGCCGGTCGATCTCCTCGCGTGCGGTCATCCAGAGCAGGTGCGAGGCGAGGAAGGCGACTTCCAGCATGTTGTTGCGGCCGAACGGGTAATAGGCGTCCGAAATATCGTCCTGGCCGAGGCAGACCAGGACGCCATCTTCGAGCAGTTCATGGACACGCGCGTGCAGCGGTCCGGTATGAGGGTCGCTCACCACCGGGACGCCGGCGCGCTTGAGAATCGCCGAGAGGCGCTTGAAATAGGGCTCCGGGTAGAGCGCCATGGCGCGGCAATGATGCGCGAGAGCGCGACCTTCCCAGCCGCGCGCGATCGCTTCGACGGCCATCATCTCGAGCGTGCGCAGCCCCGGGTCGCCGGCATCGTCGAGCAGCATCGAGACGTCCTTGTCGAATTCCACGGCAAGATCGAAACAAATCCGCACGTGCCGGGCGGCATCGGCGTCGGTGAACTCGATCCACGGAATCCCGCCAACGACATCGGCCCCGAGCTCCATCGCCTCCCGCAACAGCGCCTCGGCGCCGGGTTCGCGGACGATCCCGTCCTGGGCGAATGCGACGACCTGGATGTCCACGATGCCGCGAAACTCGTCCCTGACCGCGAGCACGCCCTTCACCCCCTCCAGCCTCGCCTTGGAATCGACATCGGCAAAGGCGCGGATATGGAGATTGCCGTGGAGTGCCGCGAGCGCAGCCGCGCGCCGCGCGTTCTCCGTGATCCAGGACGCATGGTAATTCTCCTTGACGATGCTGGCTCGTTCGATGGCGGACATCGCCTTGCCCATGGAACCCTCGCGATAGGCCTTGAGGGATTCCTCGTGCATCTTCTCCAGCGTCCACACCTTGCACAGGTGAAGATGCGGGTTGGCGAAAGATTCGGTGACCAACCCGCCCGCGGCATCGATCTCGGTATCGGCCATGGCATCGAGTCCGGGGCCGATCCGGTCGATCCTGCCTCCGGCGATGGAGATGTCGCGCAGCTCCCCCGCCGCTCCGCGAAGACGCGCGTTTCGGATCAGGATGTCGCAATTCTCAGGCACTGTCTTGCTCCGGGGCTGTGTGGTCAGGCCAGACGCGAGGCGTAGGCGTGCAGGTATTCTTCGCGCCGTGCCGCGACCCGGGTTCGGATCTTGTCTCCCGAGGCCCGCATCTCCGCGAGGTCGGCTTTCTCGAGCGTCCCGGTCAGGACCGCCGCGAAGCTCGCCCGCGACTTGATCCGGCCCCACCAGGCCGCGGTCGCCGGACGGCCGGCGGTCCAGATATAGAGCAGACCGAGATATTCGGCACGGGCGAAATAGGGCGTCACCGCCGCCTCGGCGAGCGTATACCGGTCCCCGGCGAGCCAGCTCCCGGTCGTCGCCAGCCGGGCCTCCAGATCCCGGACCAGCCTCTCATGGGCGGCGACCGCTCTGAACGCGAAACGCGAGGCGACGCCGTCCTCGACCGAAGACCGGTAGAAATCCTCGCGGCCCGGGTTGCCGACATTGCGAAACCGTTCTTCCCGCTCCGCCTCGTCCATGGCCAGCATCCGGTCGCGGAACATGGCGCAGAAGCTCAGCACCGAGCCGGCTTCGTGGATTTCCTCGTCGACCAGCTTGGTCCACTGACGAACCTGCGCGCGCCCTGCCGGATCGCCGGGCATCAGCGGCGGGGCGGGGAAGGTCTCGTCCAGGTATTCGCAGATGACGGTCGATTCGACGATCGTCGCGCCGTCATGCACCAGGGTCGGCACCACACCGCGCGGGTTTATCCGGAGATAGTCCGGGTCGTACTGCGCGCTGCGGAACAGCGGAACCGTCACGGTGTGGAAGTCGAGGCCCTTCTCCGCCAGGACCAGCTCGACCTTGTGGCAACAGACCGCGTTATGGTCGCGGTAGAGTGTCAGCATGATGGGCGGGCGCTCCCGCGCAGGACGGCGTCCCCGAATTCTCGAAAGGCGAGGCCCGCCCCGCAAGGGGCATCTATTGACGCGGATTCGCCGCGACTTACACTTTTGCCGGCCCTGTAGAACGACGACAACCCACCGGAGGAACGGCCAATGCAAGACAAATCGCGCCCATTCGGTATGAGGAACCTGCTCGCGCTATGCGCCGCCGCCGGCGTCGCCCTGTCGGCAAGCGCAGCCGGCGCGGAGAAGATCAAGGTGGCGCTCGCGCTGCCGGGAGCCGTCAGCGACAAGGGCTTCAACGCCAGCGCGCATGCCGGGCTGATGCTGATCAAGAAGACCCTGGGCGACAAGGTCGAGGTGGCGTTTTCGGAAAGCGTCAAGCGGCCCGATTTCGTCGCCACGCTACGCGACTACGCCAATCGGGGCTACAACGTGATCTACGCTCACGGGTTCCAGTGGGGCGACGCAATCGCCAAGGTCGCCGCCGAGAACCCCGACAAGCACTTCTTCAACACGTATGGCTCGGGCAAGGCCAAGAACCTCGCCAATCTCTATGTCTCGTTCCAGGAGCTTTTCTACGTGACCGGCCAGCTGGCGGCGAAGCTCAGCAAGGCCGATGTCATCGGCGCGGTCGGCGGCTGGGAGATCCCGCCGATTCGCATCCAGGTCGACGCCTTCCGCCAGGGGGTGCTGGCCGCCAAACCCAAGGCGAAGTTCGTCGCGATCTATACCGGTACCTTCTATGACGCCGTCAAGGGCAAGGAGGCGGCGCGCGCGGTGATCTCGCAGGGCGCCGATATCGTTGCCCACATGGCGGACGCGACGGGGCTCGGCGTGATCCAGGCGGCGAAAGAGAAGAAGGTGCCGGTGATCGGCTATTTCGCCGATCAGCGGAGCCTTGCTCCCGATCTCGTCGTCTCCTCGGCGGTGATCAAGGTGGACGACATGCTGCTCAAATCGATCCAGTCTGTGATCGTCGGCAAGTTCAATCCGGGGCCCAATCGCTTCGGCCTCGCCTCCGGCGTGCTTGAGGTCGGGCCCTACGGCCCCATGGTTCCGGAGAACGTGAAGGCCGAGATCGCCAAGCTGGTTGCCGACATCAAGTCGGGCGCGGTCAAGGTCCCCGCGCCGAACGTGCCGGCACTGATGAAGCAGAAGATCAACAAGATCTAGCCCGGCCAGCAGCCCTGTTTCGCCCGCCGTCCCCGGGGCGGCGGGCGTCTTCGTTCCGTATCTCCGGGAACCTCGCCATGCCCCTGTTGCGCATGGAACGGATCACCAAGACCTTCCCGGGCGTGGTCGCCAACGACCGCGTCGACCTCGCGGTAGACCGGGGAGAGATCCATGCCCTGCTGGGGGAGAACGGTTCAGGCAAAACGACCCTGATGAACGCGCTCTACGGGCTGCACCGGCCTGATTCCGGGCGCATCCTGCTGGACGGCGAGGAGGTCGCATTTTCCTCGCCCACCGACGCCATCGCCGCCGGAATCGGGATGGTACATCAGCACTTCATGCTGGTTCCACCGCTCACCGTCGTCGAGAACATCGTGCTCGGCCTCAAGACCGCGAACGCGCGGGGCAGCCCGCTGCTCGACCTCAAGACGGCCGCCGCCCGAATCGGGGAGCTCGCCGCGACGCACGGGCTCGACGTCGACACCGGCGCGCAGGTCTGGCAACTGCCGGTCGGCGCCCAGCAACGGGTGGAGATCCTGAAGGCGCTCTACCGCGACGCCGATCTGTTGATCCTCGACGAGCCGACGGCGGTGCTGGCGCCGTCGGAGGTGGAACACCTGATCGGCGTCTTGCGGAGCCTCGCGACGAACGGCAAGGCGATCATCTTCATCTCGCACAAGCTCAACGAGGTGATGGAGGTCGCCGACCGGATCAGCGTGCTGCGCGGCGGCACGCTCGCCGGCACGGTGGCCGCCGCCGAAACCGATCCGTCCGAGCTCGCCAGGCTCATGGTGGGCCGCGACATCGTCCCGCCACGGAGGCGCGGCAACCGATCGGGCGCCCCGGTCTTGCGGATCGAAAACCTGAGCGTCCGCGACGACCGGGGCCTGCGCGCGGTCGACGGCGTCGGGTTTTCGCTGTTCGAGGGCGAAATCCTCGGCATCGCCGGCGTCGACGGCAACGGCCAGAAGGAGCTGACCGAGGCGATCGCCGGCGTGCGCGCCGTCGAAGGGGGCAGCCTCGACCTGGCCGGGCTTGCCGCCTCGCGCGGCGAGCGGTTCCGAAATATCGGGCATGTCACCGAGGACCGTCACCAGACCGGCCTTCTGATGTCCTTCCGGCTGTGGGAGAATCTGGCCCTCAAGTCGAGCGACCGTCCGCCGTTCGGCTCGCCCTTCTGGCTCCGCGTCGGGGCGATGCGCGAGGCGACCGCGCAGGCGATCGAGACCTTCTCGATCAGGGCGCCGGGGCCCGACATCACGGCTTCCGCGCTGTCGGGCGGAAACCAGCAAAAACTCGTGCTTGCTCGCGAGCTCGGTCTCGGGCCGAAGCTTTTGCTGGCGGCGCAGCCGACGCGCGGGCTCGACGTGGGCGCGACCGAATACGTCCACCGGCGTTTGCTGGCCGCGCGCGACGAGGGTATGGCGATCCTCCTGGTCTCCACCGAGCTGGATGAAATCCTCGCCCTCAGCGACCGGATACTGGTGATGTACGAGGGTCGGGCGATGGGGCTGGCGAAAGCGGAGGAGACGACGCGCGAGACCGTCGGGTTGATGATGGCGGGGATGACGCTCGGCGAGGCCGCGACGCGGAGCGCATCATGAACGAGGCCGCGGCCGCGCGCATCCCCGAGGCCCTGCGCGCGACATCGATTTCGCTTGCCGCGATCGCGCTCGCACTGGCCGCGAGCGCGGTGCTGATTCTGCTCGCCGGCGCCGACCCCCTCGCCGCCTATTGGGCGCTGCTGCAAGGCGCCGTCGGCGACGGGTTCGCGCTCGGCAACACCCTCGCGCGCACCACCCCGCTGATCTTCACCGGGCTCGCGGTGGCGTTCGCATTCCGCTGCAACCTGCTCAATATCGGCGCCGAGGGGCAACTCTACGCCGGCGCGCTGGCGAGCGTGGTCATCGGGATCTACCTCACCGGCCTGCCGGCGGTGCTGCACATCGCGCTCGCCATCGCCGGCGGGTTCCTGGCCGGCGCGGTCTGGGGCGGGATCGCGGGCTATCTGCGGTCCGCGCGCGGGATCAACGAGATCATCTCGACGATCATGCTCAACTTCGTCGCGATATTCTTCGTGAGCTACCTGGTCCACGGCCCGCTGGCCGAGCCTCCCGGCTTCTTCCACCAGACGGCCATGGTCGCCGAAAGCGCGCGGCTTCCGGTCCTGTACGCCAAGTCGGACCTCTCGATCGCCATCTTCATCGCCGTCGGTTTCGCCCTCGTCACGGCCTATGTGCTGTGGCGCACGCCGTTCGGGCTGAAGCTGCGCGCGGTTGGCTAATCGACGGTAACCGCGCGCTTCGCCGGGGTGCCCGTCAACCGGTATGTGTTCGGCGCGATGAGCGTCTCCGGGGGGCTCGCGGGGCTCGCCGGCACCACCGAGATGATCGGCGGCCAGTACCGGCTGCTCGACTTCTTCTCCCCGGGCTACGGCTTCGACGGAATCGCGGTAGCGTTCCTCGGCCGGTCCGATCCCATCGGCGTGGTGTTCGCCGCCTTCCTGTTCGCCGCCCTCAGGGTCGGCGCCAACCAGATGCAGAGGACGACCGGGCTGCCGACCTCGCTGATCCTGGTGATCCAAGGCATGGTCATCCTGTTCATCCTCGGCGTCGCGGTGTTCGAATGGCACCGTCGGCGCAGGCGGGGTTGAGAGGCGGCGATGGAGGTGTTCTTCGGCCTGCTCGACCCCGACTACTTCGCCGCCACGATCCGGCTGGCGACGCCGCTCCTGTTCGCCACGCTCGGCGGTATCCTCAATGAGCGCGCGGGCATCATCAATATCGGCCTCGAAGGCACCATGCTGATGGCCGCGCTCACCGGGGTGTTCGGCGCCTGGTTCATCGGCTCGCCGTGGCTGGGGTTCGCCTGCGGGGTCGTCGCCGGCGCCCTGATCGCCTGGATTCACGCCTTCGTCTCGATATCCCTGGGCGCCAACCAGATCGTCTCGAGCACCGCGATAAACCTGCTTGGCCTCGGCCTGTCGAGCTTCCTGATCCGCATCGTCTTCGGGCTCAAGGAACAACAGCGGGTGGTGCCCCATTTCGATCCCGTCTCGCTGCCATTGCTGGCCGACCTTCCCCTCCTCGGGCCGGTTCTCTTCCACCAGAATGCTTTGGTCTATGTCGCTTTCCTGCTTGTCCCCGTCCTCTGGGTGATCCTCTACAGGACGCGCTGGGGGCTGATGATCACCGCTACCGGGGAACATCCGCACGCCGCCTCGTCGGTCGGAATCGATCCGCTCCGGGTGCGTTATGCCTGCACGGCGCTGTCCGGCGCACTGGCGGGCGCCGGCGGGGCGTTTCTCTCGCTCGGACAGCTGCACTTCTTTCAGGACGAGATGGTCGCCGGCCGCGGCTTCATCGCACTGGCGGCGCTGATCTTCGGGCGCTGGAACCCGATTGGCGGCATGATCGCCTGCTTGATCTTCGGCGGTGCCGATGCCCTTCAGTTCCGTGGGCAGGCGGTCGGGCTCGACATCCCGCACCAGTTCATGCTGATGTTTCCCTACGTGCTGACGCTCTCCATTCTCATCGTTGTCGGCGGCAAGAGCCGGGGACCGGCGGCGATCGGGATACCCTATCGCAGGGGTTGATGCGGCGTGGGGCGACGCCGCCGCCTGAAGCCGGCACACAAGGAGCCCGGCGATGCCAGAGCCGCGGACGATATTCGACAAGATCTGGGAACGTCACCGGATCACGGCGCGGAAGGATGGCAACGAGCTCCTCTACATCGACCGGCTGCTGGTGCAGGAGAACACCTTCCACGCCTTCGACAATCTGAGGCGCCGCGGCCGGCGGGTACGCTGCCCCGACCGGGTCTTCGCCTTCACCGACCATTACGTGCCGACTCGGAACCGCGGCGCGGGTATCGCGGATCCGGAAATCCGCAACATGGTCACAATGATGCAGCGGAACACGGCCGAGCACGGCATCGCCCTGTTCGGTCTCGGCGACGCCCGACAGGGCATCCTGCACGTCGTCCCGCCGGAGCAGGGCATCACCCAGCCCGGGCTGATCGTCGCGGGCGCCGACTCGCACAGCTCGACGCATGGCGCGCTCGGCGCCTTCGCGTTCGGCGTGGGCGTCTCCGAGGCGACGCATATCCTCGCGACCCAGACCCTGTGGCGCCGACGGCCGAGGACGATGCGCATCGAGGTCGCGGGCCGGATCCCGCCCGGCGTCACAGCGAAGGACATCGTCCTCTCCATCATCGGTCGCATCGGCGCAGCCGGCGCCGTCGGGCATGTCATCGAGTACGCCGGCCCGGCGATCCGCGGCCTGTCGGTGGAGGGCCGGATGACGGTGTGCAACATGTCGATCGAGGCGGGAGCACGCGCCGGGCTGGTCTCGCCCGACGACACGACCATCGACTACATCGAAGGTCGGCCCTACGCTCCGCGGGACGAGGAGTGGGATCGGGCTGTCGCGTGGTGGCGCAGCATCGCGACTGACGCCGGCGCCGTGTTCGACCGCGAGGTGGCGCTGGACGGTCGCGAAATCGCGCCCATGGTGACTTGGGGAACCAGCCCGGAGGACGTGCTGCCGATCACGGGCACGGTCCCCGACCCGGCGCGGGAGGTGGACCCGGAGCGTCGCACCAGGATCGCGCGGGCGCTCGCCTACATGGATCTAGCGCCCGGCACACCGCTCCTAGAGATCGCGCTGGACCGCGTCTTCATCGGCTCCTGCACCAACAGCCGGATCGAGGATTTGCGCGCTGTCGCGAGGGTGGTGGAGGGACGGCGCGCAGCGATCCCGTCGATGATCGTTCCGGGCTCGGGACTCGTAAAGCTGCAGGCCGAGCGCGAAGGCCTCGACAGGATCTTCCGCGACGCGGGCTTCGAATGGCGCGATGCCGGCTGCTCGATGTGCGTGGCGACCAACGGCGACATGCTGCAACCGGGCGAGCGCTGCGCCTCCACCTCCAACAGGAACTTCGAGGGCCGCCAGGGCCGCGGCGGGCGGAGCCACCTCGTGAGCCCCGCCATGGCTGCCGCCGCCGCGGTCACCGGCCGGCTGACCGATGTGCGTACGCTCGACAGGCGGCGCTGACATGCAGAGGTTCACCCGCCTCACCGCCGTGGCCGTGCCTCTCGCACAGAAGAACGTGAACACCGACGCGATCCTGCCGGCGCGCTTCATGCGAAGGCCGCGCGACGAGCGTTATCCCGACTACCTGTTCCACGACCGCCGGTTCCTGCCGGACGGCTCGGAGAACCCCGACTTCGTCCTCAACCGGACGCCCTGGCGCGGCGCCCGTATTCTGATCGGCGGCAGCAATTTCGGCTGCGGCTCGTCGCGCGAGACGGCCGTCTACGCGCTGCGCGATTACGGCTTCCGGGCGCTGATCGCGCCGAGCTTCGGCGACATCTTCGCCGCCAACTGCATCCGCAACGGGGTCCTGCCCGTGCGACTGGAAGAGGACGTGGTCGCCAGGCTCCGCGACATCGCCGCGAGCGGCGCGCTGGCGGAGATGACCGTCGATCTGGAGGCGCAGCGCGTCTCCGCCCCGGGTCACCCGCCGGTCCGGTTCGAGATCGATCCCTTCGACAGGGAATGCCTGCTCGGCGGTCTCGACGACATCGACGTGACGCTGCGCGAGGAGACCGCCATCGCGCGTTTTGAAGTCGATTACAAAGCCGAATTCGCCTGGCTCTACCGCCGGGGCCGCTAGCCAGCATTTCCCGCCACTGTCGCGGCCTGTCCCGGATCGCGGTCCGGGACCTGCGCGCCGCCACCCGGCGATCAGCCGATGCGGGTCCGGAGGATGCCGATCCCGTCGACCTCGCATTCGACCGCATCGCCCGGCTTGAGCCACCAGGGCCCTTCGTCGGCGCCGCGCCCGGCAGCGACGCCGCCTGGCGTTCCTGTGGTCAGCACGTCGCCGGGCTCGAGGCCGATCTGCGACCAGAAAGCGATCTGGTCCCGGATCTTGAAGCGCATGTTGGCCACCCGGCTCGCCTGGCGGAGCTCGCCGTTCACCCGCGTTCGCAGGCCGACCGCATCGAGGTCGTCGAACTCGTCGCAGGTCACCAGATACGGCCCCATCGGCGCGAAACCCGGGAGGTTCTTGGTGAGCAGCGGCACGCCGTATTCCTGTTCGCCGAGGTCCCGGGCGCTGAGGTCGTTGTAGATCGTGAACCCGAAGACGTGGTCGAGCGCCTGCTCGGAGCGGATGCGGAATGCCCGGCGACCGATCACATAGGCCATCTCCACCTCGTAGTCGAGCTTTCGGGTCTCCTTCGGATAGGGCACCGTGCTGTCCGGGCCGACGATCGCGGACGGGTATTGCGGATGGCCGCTCGGGATCCGCGGTGCGACCGGGCGGTTGGACTGCTGCATCTCCACGAGGTGGTCGTCGAAGTTCTTGCCGCAGGCGATGAAGTTCCGCGGCCGCGGGAAGGGCGCCTTGAGCCGCACCGCGCCGCCCGCGAAGTCGATGGTCTCGCCGCGCGGTCCGGACAGCTTCCGGCCGGCGCGCGCCGCCGCATCCGCCGCCGCCTTGGCGTCCCGTGCGGCCCGCAGGCCGGTCTCCCCGTTCTCCACGAAGGCCAGCGCATCCGATGGCGCCATCGCCGCGGCAAGCCGGTAGGCGCGCTCCACCGGCAGCTCCGCGGCGAGCGCCGCGGCCGAAGCGCCTTCGAGGTCGACCACCCGGCCGGCCTCCGACAGGAAGCCGAAGCGCTCGACCCCGCCCTCGGTTTCGAACGTCACGAAGCGCATCGACTCGTCTCCTCCGTTTCCTCAGCCCCAGCCTTCGCCCGCAACGACGTTCGCCGGGAGCGTGCCGATTCCCTCGGCCGCGGCTTCCAGACTGTCGCCCGGCGCTATCGCCGCCGGGGTGTCGAGCGGGCCCGTCCCGTCGGCGACGGCGATCCGTGCGCCGAAGGCCAGCATGTCTCCCGGCTCGAGTCCCATCGAAGAGCAGAAGGCGATCACCTCCGCGATCCCGTATGCGAAATCGACAACGCGGAACCGCTGACGCGAAACGCCGTTGATGCTGAACGAGACTTCGAATTGGTCATCGATGCCTGAGCCGCCGGTCAGCCGGATGCCGGGCCCGACGGGCGAGAGCCGCGGCAGGTTCCGCGCCAGCATGCCGCGCCGAACCCGGGACTCTTCGAGGAATACTTCGTCGTCCCAGACGTCGATCATCAGCGTAATCCCGGCGACATGGCGCAGCGCGTCGCGCCGGGAGACCCGGAGCGCCGGCTTGCCGATCACCACAGCGAGCGCAGCATCGACGGTGAATCTACCGGTGGTTGAAGCGCCGTGGACCAGGTGCAGGATCGGCAGGGGAAGCGCCGAACCGGGATCCGCGGTGGCCGAGCAGAACTTCTTGAAGGCGGTGATCGGCGGCCGCTCGAAGTCCTCGGCATCCATCCAGCGGGTCATGACGTGCGGCGTCATCTCGCCGGGCGCGAGATCGGGCCGGCTCGCCGGGCTCCATCCGCCGATCACCATGATCTTGGCCCCGTCGTCCACCGGACGCACGAGTCGGAGATCGACGATCTCCGGATGGCAGGCCAGAGCGGTCTCCAGCCGGCGCATCTCGCCGCGCCGGAGAGCGGCGATGCAGCCGATCCAGCGCGACAGCGAGTCCTCCGCCGCCGGCGCCCCGGCTAACCCGGCGCGCGCGAACACGTCGGCGAGCGGCGCCCACCGGCGGCCCTCGCCCACGAGCACCACCTGCCGCGCCAGGAACGGCGCTTGAACGAGTCCCACGCCGAGCTGCATCCAACCCTCCGATCGTCCAGACTACTTTAGCCCGGCCAGCGAGTCCGGCAAGCGACGCCCCGGCGCGTCGTTTGCCAACGCGGATCGAACGCTGATATCGTCGGGCGGGCCGGACGAACCCGGCATTCAGGCAAACGGGAGAAGTAGATGTTCGCAGGACGTGTGCTTTTTGGCCTTGCGATGGCAGCGGGGCTTGCCTCCGCGGCGTCGGCCGAACCCTTGAAGATCCGCATCAACTGGTCGGTGGCCCCGGCGCATATCACCCCGATGATCACCGAGGTGCCGAAATCGATCTACAAGAACTACGGCAAGACCTACACCGTCGAGACGATCCGCATGCGCGGCAGTGGCCCGGCGCTCACCGCGCTCGCGGCTGGCGAGGTCGACGTAGGGGCGGTCAACAACCAAGCCTATGCGCTCGGTATCGTCAACGGCAAGCAGGACATCGTCGCCATCGCCTCGATGCTGCGCGACGCCGGCAAGGACCCCTCCAACGGGTACTGGGTGCGCAAGGATTCCGGCATCAACGCGGTCAAGGACCTCGAGGGCAAGCGGATCGCGGTCAACGCGCTCGGCAGCGGCGTCCACGCCGCGGCCAAGAAGGTGCTGCTCGACAACGGTATGCAGCCGGGCAAGAACTACCAGTTCGTCGAAGTCCGCTTCGGCGCGATGCTGTCCTCGCTGCAGACCAAGCGCATCGACATGGGCTTTCTGGTGCTGCCGTTCAACTTCATGGCCGAGCGCGACGGCGGCTACAAGCAGTTGTTCACGATGCGCGACGCCATGGGCGAGCAGGAGACGGTGCTGTGGATCGCCAAGCGCGACTACGTCGCCAAGAACCGCGCGGCGCTGGTCGACTTCCTCGCCGATCACATCCGCATGCGGCGTTGGGCCTACGATCCCGCGAACCGCCAGGCGGCCGCCGAGATCATCGGCAAGATCATGCGCCGGCCGGCCAAGAACTACGCGTCCTGGGTGTTCACCGACCGCGATTACGGCCGCACGCGCGATGCGAGCTTCAGCCCGGCGCGGCTGCAGAAGAACGTCGACGACCTGCACCGCCTGGGCGTCACCCCCGGCACGCTCGACGTCGCCAAACACTCCGACACGACGCTCGCCGCCGACGCCAAGAAGCAGGCCGGCATGTAGCGGCGCGTCCAGCCCGGCGTCGGCGATGGCCCGCCGCCGGAGGAGTCGGTTGCGATGATCGTCGACGTGCACAGCCACCTCAACGACCGGGCGCTGTGCGAGCGCGTCGGCGTCGGGCTTCCGCCCAACATGCTCGACCCCGAGGCGCTGGTCGAGGAGCAGGCGCGGTCGGGCATCGATCGGAGCGTCATCTCCGGCCCGCGAATGATGGACGTGGCGGTCGAGAAGCCTGATATCGACACCGCCGATGTTGCGCTGCGCTACAACGAATTCGCCGCCGGGCTGGTGCAGCGCTACCCGGAAAGCTTCGTCGCGCTCGGCATCGCGGATCCGGCCGGCAGCGATGCGATGCACCGAACCATGGAACGCGCCGTCCGCGAACTCGGCCTCAAGGGCTTCATCGTCTCGCCGACGGCGGGCGGGGAGTTTCTCGACGCCGCGACCTCGCGGCCGTTCTTCGAGCTCTGCCACGAGCTCGGCGCGGTGGTGTTCGTCCATAACAGCGACGGCTGCCTCGCCGCCGAGCACATGCGGGACTTCCGCCTGGTCGAGCTCGTCGGCCGGCCGAACGACATGACGATCCTCGCCGCCCGGCTCGCCTTCAGCGGCCTGATGGAGAGACTGCCGGGGCTCAAGCTGCTGCTCGGCCGGCTGGGCGGGGCGATCACGCTCTATGCCGGGCGCATCCAGCAGGGCTGGGAGGTGCGCCACACGCGCAAGACGAGCGCGGGCGTGCCGGCCTGGGGGCCGGACAATATCGAGGGGTCGTTCCTCGACCAGCTGCGCTGCATGCATGTCGACACGCAGACCTTCCATCCGCCCGCCATCACCTGCGCCGTCGCCACGATGGGCGCGGAACGGGTGCTGCTCGGAACCGATTACCCGCCCGTGCCCCGCGACCGGGCGGCGAGCGTCGCCGACGTGCGCGGGGCCAGGCTCGGGGAGGCCGAAACCGAGCTCGTTCTCGGCGGCAATGCGCGGCGCCTGTTCGCGATGGGGGACTGAGATGGCCGCTTCGCTCCGGCGCTACCTGCCCCTTCTGCTCATCGCCCTGGTCTGGGAAGCGGTCACCCGGTCGGGCCTCATCACCGAGCTCACCCTGCCGGCATTGTCCAACATCTTGGTGGCGTTCTGGAACCTGCTGATGCAGGACCTCTTGTACCAGACCGGCAGGTCGATCATGCGCGGCATGTCGGCGCTCGCCTGCGCCATCCTGTTCGGTACCGCCGCCGGCATCCTGATGGCCTGGTACAAGCCGGTGCGCATCCTGGTGAAGCCGGTGATCCAGTGCTTTTACCCGATGCCCAAATCTGCGCTGATCCCGCTTGTCATCATCTGGATCGGTCTTGGCGACAGCTCCAAGATCACGCTGATCTTCATCGGCTGCCTACTGCCGATCGTCGTCTCCTCGTTCAACGCCGCCCGCGGCGTGGACCAGGTCCTGATCTGGTCGGCGCGCGGCATGGGGGCGAGCGAGTCGGAGGTGCTGCGCGAAATCGTGATCCCGGCCTCGCTGCCCGAGATCCTGCACGGCATCCGGGTCGCGCTGGCGCTGTCGTTCATCCTGATGGTGAGCTCCGAGCTGATCATCGCTAATGATGGCATCGGCTTCCTGATCGGCTTCCTCGGCGAAGCCGGCGATTTCCGCGGCATGTTCGCCGGCGCGATTACCATCGCCATGATTGGCTTCCTGGCCGATCGTCTCTACCTCGCCGCGACCAACCGCCTCCTGGCCTGGCGGGAGTAGGACGGTGGCGCGGATCGACCGGACCTCCGGCGGCGCGGCACCCGCGCTCGGCGATGTCGTCCGGGACAAGGCGCTCTGGCTGTTCGAAGCCCTTGGTCCCTTCGCCCTGATCGGCACCGCCGTGGTCGCCTGGGAGATCACCGCTCTCCAGAAGGCGATCGATCCCTTCCTGCTGCCGGCGTTCTCTACCGTCGTCTTGCGCATCTTCGACGACCTGATTACCGGCAAGCTGCTGCTGAACGCCGCGCTCACCCTGTATCGCGCCCTGGTCGCTTTCGGGCTCGCCGCCTCAATCGGCGTGCTGCTCGGAATCCTGATGGCGCGGATGGTCTCGGTCGGGTGGTTCTTCGATCCGATCGTGTCGATCGGGCTACCGGCCCCGAAGATCGCGCTGCTGCCGGTGTTCATGCTCTGGTTCGGCCTCTTCGACCTCGCCAAGATCATGATGGTGGCCTTCTCGGCGTCGTTCCAGATCATTGCGACCACCTGGGCCGCGACCCGAAGCGTCGAGCGCGAGATCATTTGGTCGGCGCGCAGCCTGGGAGCGACCGACCGCCAGATCCTCTGGCAGGTCATCCTGCCTGCCGCGCTGCCGCAGATCTTGACCGGGCTTCAGATCGCGATGCCGATCAGCCTGATCGTGGTCCTGGTTACCGAGATGGTGATGGGCGGGGAGGGGCTGGGCTCGGCCATGCTGCGCAGCGCGCGCTTCGCCGATTCCCCAGGCGTCTTCGCGGGCATCATCGAGATCGGCCTGCTCGGCTTCGCGGTGATCAAAACGATGGAAATCGTCCGCCGACGCCTTCTGTCCTGGCACCAGGAGGCCGCCCGCGACGAGACGACCGTTTAGACTTCGGGACCCTGCGCGCCGTCGCCGCGCATCAGGTAGTCGAACACCACCGACTGGTCCACGCCGGTCAGCCCCGCCGCGATCGTCCGCTCGAACACCTCTTTCATCGTGGCGAAGAGCGGATAGTCGCCGCCAACCGACCCCGCCAGCTCGGTCGCGATGCCAATATTCTTCAGATAGCCCTCGATGCTCACCGCGCGCGAATGCTCGCCGTCGATCATCGCCTTGCCGCGGGTCTCGAACATGCCCGAGCTGGCCGGCGTGCCGGCGATCGCGTCGAACACTACCCGGCGGTCCAGCCCGGCCCGCGTGGCGAGCGCAAACGCCTCGGCGGCGGCCAATGTGTGAACCGGGATCAGCGCGGTCACGACCGCCTTCAGCGCCGTCCCCGCGCCAAACGCACCGACATGGGAGACGTTCTCGGTGATGTCCTCCAGAATCGGCCGATGCGCATCGAAGATGTCGGCATCTCCACTGACGAAGATGGCCGCGGTCCGGGCGCGCATGTAGTTGGGGTTGCCGCTCACCGCGCAATCCAGGAACGGCGTGCCGATCTTCGAAAGCGAGGCTCGGACCGCCTCGCGCGCCGGCATCGAGAATGAGCCCAACTCGAAGACCGCCTTGCCCGTGGCGCCGCCTGAGAGCAGCCCGCCGGGCTCATCCACCACCGCCCCCAGCGCCTCTCCGTCCGGCAGGCAGGTCAGCACCACCTCCGCCTCGGCGGCGGCGGCCGCCGGGCTTGCCGCCGCCACGCCGCCTGCCGCGACGAACGCATCCATCCGCGAGCGGCGGTAGCCGATCACCCGGTGGCCGCGAGCGATCAGGTTGCACGCCACAGCCAGCCCCAGATTGCCGATCCCGATCAGCCCGATCGATGCCATCGCTAAGTCTCCCAGCCGTCCGTGCCGCCGAGTGTAGCGCTCGTCTTCGGTTGACTCACGCGGGCCGGCCGTCCGACTCTCGCGGACCGTGTCGCCGCAGGGAAGGAAGGATGAACGAGGTTCCGACATTCGTAACCCATCTGGAGTGCAGCCTGACCGGCGAGCGATACGAGGCGGATCGCGTCCACAACCTGTCGCGGGCCGGAAAGCCGCTGCTGGTCCGCTACGACTTGGAGGCGCTCGGCCGCGCGGTCGACAAGGAGACGCTCGCCCGCCGGGCCCCCGAATTCTGGCGCTACCGCGAGTTTCTGCCGATCCGCCGGTCGGAAAACGTGGTCCGCCTGGGCGAGGTCATGACGCCGCTGATCGATTTGCCTCGGATCGCAGGACGGTTGTCAGCGCGCGAAATCCTGGTCAAGGACGAGGGCCGGCTGCCCACAGGCTCGTTCAAGGCGCGCGGGCTGGCGCTCGCGGTCTCGATGGCCAAGGAGCTCGGCATTACCCGTATGGCGATGCCCACCAACGGCAACGCGGGCGCGGCGCTCGCAGCCTATTGCAGCCGCGCCGGCATCGAGACCTTCGTCTTCTGCCCCGACGACACGCCGCCGATCAATGTGAGCGAGATCGCCCTCCAGGGTGCCGAGACCTGGCTCGCCAACGGGCTGATAGACGATTGCGGCCGGGTGGTCGGGGGCGGGGTCGAGCAGATGGGCTGGTTCGACACCTCGACGCTCAAGGAACCCTACCGGATCGAGGGCAAGAAGACGATGGGGCTGGAACTCGCCGAGCAACTCGGCTGGCAGCTGCCCGACGTGATCTTCTATCCCACCGGCGGCGGGACCGGGCTGATCGGCATGTGGAAGGCCTTCGACGAGCTCGCCGCGATCGGCTGGATCGGCGACGAGAGGCCCCGCATGGTGGCCGTGCAGGCCGCCGGCTGCGCGCCCATCGTGCGCGCCTTCGAGGCGGGCGAGGAATTCGCCGAGCGCTGGGAGGGCGCGACGACCTACGCCGCCGGCATCCGGGTGCCGGCGGCGGTCGGCGACTTTCTCATCCTGCGCGCGGTGCGCGATTCGGATGGCTTCGCCATCGCCGTCGACGACACGGCGATTGCCGAGGCGCTGGCCGAGATGGCCCGTGTCGAAGGCCTGTTGCTGTGCCCCGAAGGGGCGGCCACCTATGCCGCCTATAAGCAGGCGCTGGCCGACGGCCGGGTCGCGCCGGACGAGCGCGCTGTGCTGTTCAACTGCGCCACCGGGCTCAAATACCCGCTACCGGAGGCGGGCCGGCGTCTCGATCTCGGTCGGCCGGTCAACTACGCGGCGCTTGGCGCGGCCTGAGCCAGGGGCGGCGTTGCGCCGTGCTGCATGCCATGGTCACATAACGGACGAAGAATTCGGAGGAGCAGCATTCATGAAGCTGGTGCGATTTGCGCGCGAAGGCGCATCCCCGGGCGCCGGGCGAGCCGGCATCCTGTTGGATGGCGATACGGTCGGCGACCTTCGGGCGGCATACGCGGCCTGCCTGATCGAGCGGGAAGGCGACCCGCAGGGCCGCGAGATCGCGGCGCTCCGATTCCCGGGCAACTGGGCCCGGCATCTCGCGATCGGGGCCGCAGGGCGCGACGCGCTTGCGACCGCTGCCGACTGGCTGTCCGGGGCCGAGCGGGACGCTCGCGGCCCTGACGGCGAACCGATCTTCCTGCCGCTCGCCGAGGTCCGGCTCGACGCACCGGCCGTGCCGAACAAGATCATCGCGGTCGGACGCAACTATCTCGCCCACCTCGAAGAGGCGGGGACCAGCCTGCCCATGTCGATCCCGTCGTCCTGGATCAAGGCGACCTCGTCGCTCATCGGGCCGTACGACGACGTGGTCAAGCCGACCGTAGTCGAAGAGCTCGACTACGAGACCGAGCTCACGCTGGTGATCGGCGAGCGCTGCCGCGACGTACCGGAGGACCGCGCCTACGAGGTGATCGCGGGCTACACGGTTCTCAACGACATTTCCGCCCGCGACGTGGTCCGGCGGGAACGGGCCGAAGGCAACCAGATGCTGGGTAAGATGTTCGACGGCTTCGCGCCGTCCGGGCCCTGGATCGTCACAAGCGACGAGATCGCCGATCCCATGGACCTTGCGATCCGCACCCGGATCAACGGTGAGACCCGCCAGGACAGCCGGACCGAGCGGATGATCTGGTCGATCCCCAAGCTGATCGCGTTTCTGTCGCAGATGACTCTGGAGCCGGGCGATCTGATCACCACCGGCACGCCCGAGGGCGTCGCCATGGGACGCAAGGAGGAGCCGTCCTGGTTCCTCCAGGACGGCGACGTAATCGAGTCCGAGGTCGAGGGCGTCGGGATCATGCGCAACAGCGTCGTTCAGGAACCGCCGAAGGAGGGCGGCTGGCAATGGTAGCCGATCCGAGATTCATCCCCCGCCAAGGCCGCACGGCAAACCCGCACAACGCGTTCACCCTGGCCGAGCGCGACCGGCGCTGGAACGCCACCCGACAGGCGATGGAGGAGCGTGGCATCGATTGCCTGTTCATCGTCGGCAAGGGCTGGAATGAGGTCGGTAATTGCCGCTGGCTCGATAACAACGACCATATCGAGCGCCACCTGATCTTTCCGCTGAAGGGCAACCCAGTGCTGCTCTGGCTGCTGGACAACTGGGGCAAGTGGTATCTGGAGAACGGCTGGGAGGGGGTCGAGTTCCGCGCGACCCACGGGAACACGACGCCGGTCGCGGCCGAGACGATCGCCGAACTCGGTTATGGCAGCGGCACGATCGGGGTGGTCGGGCTCGTCGGCGGCGGCCTCAACCCGGAAGGCTCGATCCCGTATATGAGCTACCGCGCGCTGACGGCGTTCCTTCCGGATGCGACCTTCAAGGACGCCTCCGACCTGATGATGCGGCTCCGCATGATCAAGAGCTCCGAGGAGATCGCCTTCATCGAGAAGGCGTCCGAGATCGCCAATGTCGAGATCGACGCCGTCATGGCGCATGCGAGACCCGGCATCCGCGAATCGGAGCTGATCGCGGAGGTTATGTACGCCTCGCTCAAGGCCGGCAACGAGGTCGGGCGCGACCACTTCACCATCCTGTGCTCCGGCAACGAGGGCTATCCGGTTAACCGGCGGATGACCGACCGCATCATGCGCACGGGCGACGTCGTGCATGTTGGCCACTACACGCGTTTCGGGGGCTACTGGAGCCACCCGCATATCGCGGTTTCGCTGGGCCCGCTGGAAGACGAGTACAAGCCGATGCGCGACGCTGTGCGCGAGGCGACGGACCGGGCTATGGCGCTGCTCAAGCCCGGCACGCCGTGGTCGGAGCTCGACGCGGAGGTCGACAAGCCGATCGTTTCCAGGGGCTATTACCACGAGATCCCGCAGCTCCATTGCGTCGGGATCGACGGGATCGAGGGGCCGGCGACCGCGCTGGTGCGCGGCGACGTGCCGCAGGATGCGCCGTGGCGCCGGCCGATGACCAACCGGTCGGTGTCCGACCTGGAGGAGTTCGCGGCGCTCACCGTCGACCGCAAGCCGCCCGGCGACTTGGCTGTCCAGCCGGGCATGGCGGTCGCGGTTGAGGTCAAGGCGGCCAAGGACGACCGGATCTACGTCGAGTTCGGCCCGCAGGTCGTGATCGAGGAGGACGGGCCGCGCGTCCTGACCCCCGATGCGATGGACCTGATCGAGCTCTAGGCCGGCCATGGGCATCGCCATCGACTCGGTCGTGCACCAATACCGGCCGGCGCGCGGCCGTCCGGTCCTGGCTCTCGACCGCATCTCGCTCGACATCGGCGACCGGGAGTTCCTCGCGCTGCTCGGTCCGAGCGGCTGCGGCAAGAGTACGCTGCTCTACCTGCTCGGCGGTTTCCTGCCGCTGCAAGAGGGAGGGATCACCGCCAACGGCAAGGATGTCACCGGCCCCGGGGCGGACCGCGGCATCGTGTTCCAGCACTTCGCGCTGTTTCCCTGGAAGACGGTGCGCGACAACGTTCTCTACGGGCTCGAGAAGCAGCGCCTGGCCAGGGACGAACGCCTGCGCATCGCCCAGGAATTTATCGACCTCGTGCATCTCACCGGCTTCGAGGACGCCTTCCCCTCGCAGCTTTCGGGCGGCATGAAACAGCGCGTCGCGATCGCGCGCACGCTCGCGATCGACCCCGATGTCCTGCTGATGGACGAGCCGTTCGGCGCGCTCGACGCGCAGACCCGCCATTTGATGCAGGAGGAGCTGCTGTCGATCTGGCGGCGCACGCCCAAGACCGTCGTGTTCGTCACCCACGATGTGCGGGAGGCGGTGCTGCTGGCGGACCGGGTCGCGGTCATGACCGCGCGCCCCGGGCGGATCAAGCGGATCGTGGAGACCCGCTTCGACCGATCCGATCTGGACGCGCTGTCGAAGGACGCGGGCTTTCTCGACCGCGTCGACGGCATCTGGCAGCTCGTCCGCGAGGAGGCGCTAGCGGCGGCAGCCGACGCCTCCCGCTCGATCGGATGAGTCAGAGAGTCCCTTCGCGAACCATGCGGCGGACTTCCTCTCGGTCGAGCAGGATCGACTCCGGCACGCCCGACTCGTAGAGCGCGACCATCTTGTCGGGATCGAAATTGCCCTCCCTCATGGGCCCGAACTCCTCGGTAAACTGGTAGTAGCGCTTGTAGGTCTGGGTATCGAGCGTGGAGTAGTTGTCGAGCATGGTCTCGACCTCGTTGCCGTCCGGGTCCCGGTAATAGAACGAGGTCGAGTTGCCGTGGTTCACGGTCCAGTGGGGCGGCGGGTAGCCCCAGTCCTTCATCTTCTTGTAGATGTAGATCAGCTCGCCCAGGCTCGCATAGCAAAACGCGAGATGGGAGACGCCCACATTCTCCCCCGGTTTGGCGCCCCAGCCGGGCTTCTTGATGATGACGATCCTGTGGTCGTGATCGTCGTAGGTCAGGAAGGTGAGCGGCGGGCCCTGCTCCTCGTTGACGGCAACGATCTCGGCATTGAACAGCCGCTGATAGAACGTGACCATCGCGTCGTAGTTCTCGTCGGAAAAGATATGCAGGTGGTGCATATGGTCGGGCGACGGCATCGATGCGACGGTGCCGGGCGGATCGCTCCGCATCGGGTTGACGCTCTCGGGGACGTAGCGTTCGCGCAGGGTTGTCGCCATGGGGGCCTCCTGAGCCTGTCTGTGCGCCGATGATCGACCAAGGATCCCCGATTGTCGAGTGGGCGCAAGCCGACGCAAATGTGAAGCCCTAGCCCGCATTTCTCGGCGTTCTGTGGAAAGGCGCCGACCTTCAACGGGTGCGAATCCCGCCCAGCAACTGTCGCTCCGGCCGGTAGCAATCGGGGCGGTTGAAGGAAGCAACGACTTCGGATGCGGCCTCTCCGCCCGCTCGACGCGATCCGTGCGATCGAGGTGACGGCGCGCTATCCGCTGGTCCACGGAG
>JAPPMY010000012.1:0-854 GCA_028818855.1 Rhodospirillales bacterium | reverse complement strand
CGCACCGGATATCTGCATCACGCATCGCTCGGCCCATATGCTGGTGACCGACATCCCCGTGGACACCTTGCGCGACAGGATGCCCGAGGACGGGATGACGCCCGGCTCGGGCGAATCGTGGAGTTGACCGGCCTGATGCGTGCTCCGCGCGCCAAGACGACGGAACCTTGCACATTTCGGCGCGTTGATCTCCTCCCAGCGTCCGGGCCGGCACGGGTTCGAACGAACATTTTCCCGCGCGGGTAACCGTTCTGTCAGACCGCGAACTCGCCCGATCCGCGAGTGGGATGGCCGCCGGCAGCCACCCGGTTTGCCGGATTCGCGGCCGTTTCCCGCCTCTCTCAATCCGGTTCGTCACGGTGTGAGCGAACGGTTACTGAATGGTTTTCCCGAATTCGGTATTCCACCGCCACTCACAGAAAATGGTCGCTCCTGTATTGAAAAAATCTGCATTCGGTTTGATGACTGATCTTCCAATCCGGTGTGATGTTTGTCGCCGAATAAACATATAACCGTTATAAATCAGTTAGTTACTAATTTTTCCGTCAAGTCACACCAGACTTGTTCAGGGCATGACGGCGGGGGCACGGCGACGGTTTCCGGGGCGCGCTGACGGTGGGGATTCCGTCTTCCTGACGGGTCAGGCCCCCGCCGCGCGCTCCTGCGCCGCTTCGAGCGCGTCGGCGAAACGGTAGAGCGCGCGGTTGCGGGCCTTTCGGCTCTCGCGCATCCCCTTGGCCGCGCGGACCGCCGCGTCGGCGTCGGCGGAGGCGAACTCGCCGTCCTCGTAGACGATCTTGCCCGCGACCAGCACCGTGCGCACCGCGCGCCCGCGCTCGGCGAAGACGAGCTGC
>JAPPMY010000164.1:2226-3132 GCA_028818855.1 Rhodospirillales bacterium | reverse complement strand
GGCTCCAGCCCGGCCGGACCCTCGAACAGGTCCAGCAGCCGGCGCGCGAGGCCGGTGCCGGCGCCCGGCGGCGTCACCGCAGCCTCCAGGCGGAAGGCGCGATCACCGCGCGCACCCACGAACCCTCGCGGTAAATGCCGTCCGCATCCACGAAAGGCGCGATCCAGATGCGCGCCACAACCTCGCCGGTGCGCAGCGCGTCGGCGGCAGCCGGACCGGATGCCTCGCCGGTGCCCGCACCGCCGGCCGCCCGGTCGGTTGCCGGAGACGGCGCATCGTCCGGGACCGCCGGAGCGATCGTCGATGAATCCGCTGCCGATGCGCGGGCGGCCGGATGGCCGGCAGCGTCGGCAGCATCCCGAGGGGCGCCGGGCGCAGGCGCGGCAGAGATTTCCCCCGGGCCGGCGGACGTGTCGGCCGCGGCGGTGGCGGCATCTGTATTTCGCCGCGAGGCGGTCTTTCCCACCGCCCCGATATCGCTGTCCCGCGCGGCATCGGCGCGTTCGGGCTCGCCGGGTTCGGGATTGGCCGGCCCGGCGAACAGCCCGGCAAGCCAGGCGAACGGATCGCAGTCCGACTCGCAGGCCGGCTCGACCCTTCCGGCCGGCGCGCCCGCCGCGATCCGGCCGTCGATCCGCCGATGGGGCGGGATGTCCCCGGCGGGACCTGCCGTGCCCCGCGTCGCCGGCACCGCCGGGTCGGCGGCGGCGACCGACGCGCACACCTTTCCCTGCGCCAGCGGGCACTGCCAGTCGTCGCCCACGTAATCCGCCGCGCAGCCCGCCAGCGCCAGCGCGGCCGTGGCCGCCATGAGCGGGCGGAGAGCCCGCCTCGATTTCCGTTCAGCCATTGCTCTTCCCCTTCGCCGGCACGCGTGTCTTCTCGGTCCTGCCGTCGAGCCAGGCG
>JAPPMY010000164.1:0-2216 GCA_028818855.1 Rhodospirillales bacterium | reverse complement strand
GAACACCACCGTCACCCGGGTCCCGGCCTGGAGCTGGATCACCGGCTGGTACTGCTCGGCGCGGCGGATCAGGTAGTCGGCCACCTTGCGGCCCGCCGACGAGGCGCCGGAGCCGAGCCCGGCCCGGCCGATATCGTCGAGACCGGTATTGGCCACGGCCGCGCCCGTGCCGGTGGCGACCGCCTGCGGCGCGAACGCGCTCGACACGCCCTCGCCGATCCCGGAGACCAGCCCGGCGAGAAACGCCTTCTCGACCAGCGCCCCCTCGCGGCTCACCACGGGGCCGCGCACCCCGGTCTTGCCGGCGCCGGCGACGAACCCGGCGACGTTCGTTTCCACCACAGTGCCGGGCGCGTCTGCGGCGCAGGTGAGCGTCCTCAGCCTCGCATAGACCTTCTCCGACGAGAGGTCGCCATGGGCGGCGCCGGTCGCGGTGCAGCCGTCGATGTCGACCGCGAGCGCCGTGCCGTCCTGGGCCGCGGTCCAGGCGGGACCGACGATCCGCAGCAGCACCGGGCGCGGATCGCCCTGCGACGAGACCCCGGCCGAGGCGTCGACGCCGGCGAGCACGATCGCCTCAGCATGGCTCCCGGCCGGAAGCCAGGCGCCGATGTCCCGCGCCGGGGGCGCCGCGAACAGCTCCCCCGCACCGTCGAGCCGGAACGTCTCGATCAGGGACTCGGTCCCCGGCGCAGCCCCGGACGCGGCATCGCCCGCCGCGGGCGCGTTCCGCTGCCCGGCGTCCCGCCGGAACAGCTCGCCGGAGGACGGGCCGTCCGCCGCGGCGGCCTCTTCGCCCGCCCGCGCGCGCTCCATCTCGCCGATCTTGGCCGCGAGGCCGTCGATCGTGCTCTTCGCGTCCTCGGCATTGGCGGCGAGCTGCCGGCGCAAGCGCTCGTTCTCCCCCTTGACCCGCTTCGCCTCGGACTCCATGTCGCGCAGCCGCGCGTCCATGGAGCCGAGCCGGGCTTCCGAGCGCCGCGTCCAGCTCTCCTCGGCCGTCCCGGGCGTCGCGAGCTCGGCATCGATCCGGGCTTCCGGCCGGGGCGGACCGCTCCCGCCCGCGGCGAGCCAGAATGCGAACACCATCAGCACCGCCGCCGCGATCGCCGAGAACAGCACCAGCTGGTTGCGCCTGGCACGGCGCGACTCGCCATCCCGGGCGGCCGGAGCTGGCGCGCTCATCGGACGTCTCCGGCACGAGTGTCTCCCGCGTGGCGGGGATCGGCGGCCGGGGCGTCGCCGGCACGCGTGTCCTCGATCACAGCCACCGCGAGCCTGCCGCCCGAGGGGCCGGTGCCGGGCGCGGCCAGCCAGAGCGCGGCCACGCGCCCCATGCCGGGCAGTCCGCCGATGGTCCCGGCGAGGTCCGCGACTTCGCCTGCCCCGGACCGCGATCCGGGGGACGCCGAAGGGGCGGCCTCGAACACGAGCGCCGCCAACCGCGGACCCCGCCAGGTCTCGATGACCGTCAACCCGGGGATCGAGCCCGCCCGGATCGGGCTCCGGGCCGGGCCGGCATGGATGACATGGCCGGCAAGGGGCTCGCGCCGCGCCGCCGCGCGGACCAGACGAACCAGCGCGCCGATCCGCGCATCGGCGGACGTTGTCGGCGGCGTGACCGGCTTTGCCGCCGCCGGGTTGCGGATCAGCACCTGCGCCGAACCCCCCGCGACGGGCACCAGCGTCAGCCGGTAGGTAAAGCCCTTCTCGGTGCCGATGAACAGAACCTGAGGTCCCATCGCGGGGGCGGGGACAACGGGTTCCGCCGAAGGCACCGCCTCGGCCGCCGTCGCGGCTGTCGCGGCGCGGTCGGCTCCCCCGCCGCCGGTGTCGGCATCCAGGGGCCGGAGATAGAGATCGCCGTTCGCCGGCTCGTGCTCGATCCCGAAGCGGCCCCCACCGCGCACCGCCCGCGCGATTCGATCGCCCGCGAGCGCGATGCGAACCACCCCGGAGGCGGCGATTTCTGTCCGGAGCTCGGCATGATCGGCCGCCTCCAGGACACGCGTGCCGGAGACACCCGTGTCGGCGCCTTCCAGTCCGGACGCGGGCGCGGAGAACGCGCCATATGCAAGGAGTGCCGCGGCCATCGCCGCGAAACGGCCCCGCCGCTTACCCGCGCGCGGCCGCGATACCGCCATTGCGGTGCTCATTTTCCATCCTCCATCTGCTCGAAGCGCAGCAGCGCGAGCCGGCCCGCGTCGATGCGGAAG
>JAPPMY010000144.1 GCA_028818855.1 Rhodospirillales bacterium | reverse complement strand
TGGGCGGCCGAGGCCGGCAACGCCGCCGCGCTCAGGGCCTACACGGAAGCCCGCGCCGAGGCCCAGACCGTCTCCGCCTACCGGGCCATCGGGCGTCAGGCCGAGACCTGGGTTCCGCTTCTCAGGATTGTCTTCGAATGCCTCTACGTGGGCGCCTTCCCCATGGCGGTCCTCCTGATGCTGACGCCGGCGGGAGGGGCGATCTTCCGCTCCTACGTGACCGGTCTCGTCTGGCTCCAGTCCTGGGGTCCGCTCTACGCCGTCCTCCACCGCATCTCCATGGGCGAGGCCGCCGAGCGCATGCAGGCGGCGGCGCTGATGCCCGGGGGCGACATCGGCATCTCGCTGGTGGCCCAGGCCGGCATCAGGGCGGTCGCCGCCGACGTCGCCGTGATGTCGGGCTACCTCTCGATGTCGGTGCCGTTCCTCGCGGCCGCCCTCGCCTACGGGCTCTCGAAGGCGACGGTGCTCGCGACCTCCGTCCTGGCGGTGGGCCAGGAGGCGGCGTCCTCCGCCGCGCAGGAGGGGACGACAGGCAACATCTCGCTCGCCAGCACGAGCGCCGACACGCACCGCTTCGCGACGCTGGAGGGCCGCCAGGTCCGGACCTCCGCCCATGTCGACGAGGGCCGCTACACGGGCTACGCGCCGGCAGGGGCCGGCTTCACCGTCACCGGCGACGGCACGGCCGTGGCCGACGCCGGCATGGCCACCAGCCGCATTCCGGCGGCGGGCGTGCGGCTGTCGGAATCCCTCGCCGCGAGCCACGAAGAGCGCGCCGCCGGGGCGCGGGGCCTCTCGCGGCACTGGTCGGCCGAGGCCGGAGAGGCGCGGAACGCCGCCGTCACCGACGCCACGGCGATGATCGAGCGCTACTCCCACGACGTCTCCACGGGTGAAGCCTTCGCGCGGGGCGTCACCGAGAGCGAGTCGCGCCAGGCGCAGGAACTCGACTCCCATGTCGAGAAGCTCGCCGAGATCGGCGGCATCACGAAGACCGAGGCGGCGGTGCTGACCGGGCAGGCCAGGGTCGGGGGCGGCTGGGACTTCGTCGTGACCGCGAAGGCGGACGGCTCGGTGATGTGGCGCGGCCAGGCCATCGGACAGGAAGCCTGGAACCGCATGCAGGAGTACGACCGCCAGCACGGCGTGACGGAGACCTGGGGCCGGGTCGCGGAGGCCTCCGAGCGCTACACGTCGCAAACCGGGGATTCGGAACTTGCGGGGCTCGACGAGAGCCTCTCGGCCAACCTCACCCGCATGCGAACGTTCCAGGAGCGGGCGTCACTGGCAAGACAGGAATCGGAGAGTTGGTCGGAGCAGGCGGCGCTCGTGCGCTCGGACGCGCAGGCGATCGAGCGCGAGCTCGGCCAGCCCTTCTTCGCGTGGCTCTCGGCGCAGCCGGGGGCGGACGGGCGCCCCATCGGCGCTGCCGGGGCCATGAGGATCGCCTCGCCGCAGACGGCGGAGGACGCCGAGGCGCTCCGGGAGTTCGCGGCCGCCTTCATCGAGGATCAGTTTCCGGCGCCGGCCGGGCCGGACCCGGCGTCCGTGGGAGGCGCCGTCGAATACGAGGCGGCCGCCGGCGAACTCGGGGACGCACAGGCCCGCGAGACCGCCGCCGCCTTCTCCGGCGGGTCGGACGACGTGCGGGACCGTGCGCGGGAGGCGGGCGCGCCGGAGCCGGACGCCGTGGAGGAAGGAGCCCGCGCCGGACGGGTCGAGACGAGGACCGATCTCGCGGTGCGGGAATCGGAACGCGAGGCGCGGCAGTCCCTCACGCGGGACGAAGCCCGGACGGGCCGCGCCGGGGTCGCCGCCGAGACCGGCCGGGGCTTCGAGGAGCACGCGGTGGAGAGCCTGCCCGTCGTCGGGGACTGGCTCTCGGGCCGGCTCTTCGGAACGGCAAGGAACGCCGCGCCGGACGCCGTTTCCGGCACGGCGGACAACCGGCCGGACCGGGACGGGAGGGACGTAGAGGACGCCTCGCCATGAGGCGAAACCGGACAGCGGTTCCGGGCTCAGCCGCCCCGCATCCACCGCTCGTTCTCCTCGGCGACGGCCATGTCCAGCCAGGCGCCGCTTTGGGTCGACCAGTCGATGAGCTCGGTGTCGTCCGGACACGGGCCGCCCACCGTTCGCACCTTTCGGTGGTCCGGGTTTCGCAGCTTTCGCTGGAAGACGCTGCGGAGCGCGAACACGAGCGAGGCCACGAAGGCCCACACGGACGCGGCGATCCAGGCGGCGGCCACCGGCTCCGGGCCGAAACCGAGGACGGCGGAAGCCACCGTCATGAGCGCCACCAGGGCGAAGGCGCCGAGAACGGCGGCGCGTTCCCATCGGGAGATGCCGGACGCCCTGTCGGGCGCGTTCGTTCGTTCGTGTGTTCGCGTCATGGTCATGGCCTCCGATCGATCCGGCAAAGACGAAATCGGGAAATCCGGGCACCCGGAATGGCGCCTCCTCCCGACTTGGCCCTGGCTCTCTCCGGCCCAGGCCCTTCCGCCCGGCCCCGGCTTCCCCCGGCCTCCGGGCGACGAATCCCGTAGCGGCGGGACGATCGCCCGTGCGCGGAATCGGAGGCTCGACGCTCCGGGGCGGCCAGACCGTCTTCCACGGCATCCGCATGTGGGGCCAGCTCGTGCAGGCAGCGCTCCTTTTCGCGGCCTTCACGACCGTCGCCGTCCCGGCCTGGACGCTCTGGCGGTCCACCTCGGGCGCCGAGTGGTACGCGGCCGGCATGGTCACGCTCGCCGAGGCCAAGCTCGTCCTCGGCTACGATCCCGGTTCCGGCCAGGAAGTGCGCCTCGGCGACGGCACCCGCCGCGTTCTCCGCATCCGCGACATCGCCGCCTCGGTCCCGGCGCTCGAGGCGCGGGAGCGGATCAAGGACGAGATGTTCGAAAGCGCCGGCCACGGCGCCATGGCGGGCGGCGGGCTGATCGTGCTCTTCCTCGCGGCCTTCTGGTGGCGGGGCGTGCAGATCGGGCGGCAGAGACGCATAAGGGGCGCCGAGATGGTGACGGCGGCCGAGCTTCGCCGACGCATCCGGCCCTCCCGCCTCCGGGCGCTCGCGCGCCGGCCGGGCAGCCGGCGGCTCCCGCCCGTCACCATCGCCGGCATCCCGTACCCGGAGCGCACCGAGACCCAGCACACCATCGTCTCGGG
>JAPPMY010000199.1 GCA_028818855.1 Rhodospirillales bacterium | reverse complement strand
CCGTTTCGCTGACCGACCGCCGCCACCGCGTGGGCGCGCCCGCCCGCCGCCGCCGGCCGGCGGAGGCCGCCGTCGCCGCGTCAGGCGGCGCGGGCGACTGAGGGCGGACGATAAGCCGTGACGGACGAAGGCACCCGGGCGCCGGCGGAGGAGGGGAGCGCCCGCCCGCAGGTCTCCGCTGCCCGCCGGCTCCGCTACCTCCTGCCGGTGTTCGTCTTCGTGGCGCTGGCTGCGGCGCTCGGCGTTCAGCTTCTCACCGGCGATCCGAGCAAGGTGCCGTCGGCACTGATCGACAAGCCGGTGCCGGCGTTCGCGCTCCCGCCCGTGCAGGGCTTCGAGGAGGCGGGCGGCTTCGCGACCGCCGATCTCGGCAACGGCGAGATCGCGCTCGTCAACATCTTCGCCTCCTGGTGCGGCCCCTGCCGGGTCGAGCACCCGCTGCTCATGGCGCTCGCCGAGGCCGGCACGGTGCCCCTCTACGGCATTAACTATAAGGACACGCCGGACGACGCCGAGCGCTGGCTGGGCCGCCTCGGCAATCCCTACACGCTCATGGGCGCCGACCTCGACGGCCGCACGGGCATCGACTGGGGCGTCTACGGCGTGCCCGAGACCTTCGTGGTGGACGGCGCCGGGCGCATCCGCCACCGCCATGTGGGCGTGCTCTCGCAATACGATCTCGACGAGACGATCCTGCCGCTGATCGAGGACCTGGGCGGATGAGGGTCGCGCTGCGCGCCGTGCCCGGCGTGGTCCTCGCGCTCTGGCTCGCGCTCGGCGCGGGCCCCGGCCTCGCGTTCTCGCCCGATGAGCCGCTCGGCGATGCGGCGCTCGAAGATCGCGCCCGCGCGCTCCACGAGGAGCTTCGCTGCATGGTGTGCCAGGGCCAGTCCATCGCCGATTCCGATGCGGCGCTGGCGCAGGACATGCGCGCCATCGTCCGCGAGCGCATCGCCGCCGGCGAGAGCGATGCGGACGTGCGGGGCTTCCTCACTGCGCGTTACGGCGACTATGTCTTGCTCGACCCGCCGGTGAAGCCCGAGACCTATGCCCTCTGGTTCGGGCCGGCCGCCGTCTTCGTCGCGGGCGCCGCCATCGCCTTCGCCCTGCTGCGGCGATCGCGGGCTGGCGCGCGCCGCGCCGAGGCGGCGCCTCTCTCGGCGGAAGAGCGGCGGCGTCTCGACGCGCTGCTCGACGACGACACCTGAACAGCCAGCCGGCCCGCCGATGATCTTCGCGCTCGCCGCCGCTCTGCTGACGGCGCTTGCCGTGGCCGTGGTGCTCGTTCCGGTGCTGCGCCGCCACCGCCGGGGGCCTGCGCGGGCGGACTACGACCTCACCGTCTACCGCGATCAGCTTCGCGAGCTGGAGAGCGACCGCGCACGCGGGCTGGTGAGCGCGGAGCAGGAGGAGGCGGCCCGCACGGAGATCGAGCGGCGCATGCTACGCGCAGCAAGGGCGCGGGAGGCGGCGCAGGAGCCGGACGCGGAGACGGAGGCCGAGCCGGTGGACGCCCGCGCCCGGGGACCCTCTGCATGGCGGCGGCGCGCCTGGGCGCTGGGCCTCGGCCTCTGCATCCCGGCTCTCGCTGCCGGCGTCTACGCAAGCCTCGGCAGCCCCGGGCTCCCCGGCCGCCCCTTCGCCGGGATCGAGCGGCCTGCCGCAACGGCCGAAGCAACCGCTGCCATCAGCGAGTCGGTCGAGCAGCTCGCGGCGCGGCTGCGGAGCGATCCCGGCGATCTCGACGGCTGGGTCCTGCTCGGCCGCTCCTATGTCGTGCTCCAACGCTACGCGGAGGCGGCGGACGCGCTGCGGCAGGCGGCGGCGCTTTCCGGCGATGACCCAGACGTGGCGGGCATGCTGGGCGAGGCGGTCGTCTGGGCCAACGGCGGCGTGGTGGTGCCCGAAGCCGCCGGCGCCTTTCGCCAGGTGCTCGAAGCGCGCCCGGACGACCCGGCGGCCCGCTTCCACCTGGCGCTCGCCCGCGCCCAGGCCGGCCAGGTGCGCGACGCCTACGAGATGTGGCTGGCGCTCGCCGCCGATACGCCGGCCGATGCGGCCTGGCGCGGCGATCTCGAAGCGCTCATCCGGCAGGCCGCAGGGGTGCTGGACGTCGAGCCGGGGGAGCTGCCGCAAGGGCCTTCGCTCGCCGACGCGCCCACCGGCCCGACGGCGGACGACGTCGCGGCCGCCGCCGACATGTCGCCGGAGGAGCGCATGGAGATGATCCGCGGCATGGTGGAGGGGCTCGCCGCCAGGCTCGAGGAGAACCCGGACGATGCGGAAGGCTGGCGCCGCCTCGCCCGCTCCTACGCCGTGCTCGGCGAGGCGGCGAAGGCGGCCGAGACGCTCCGCCGGGCGGTGGAACTCGCGCCCGACGATCTGGAAACCCTCCACGCCTACGCCCGCGCTCTCGCCGGCGACCTCGGCTCCAGCGCACCGCCGCCCGAAGCCGTCCTGGTCTACGAGCGCATCCTGGCGCTCGCTCCCGACGACGGCGCGGCACTCTGGTTCGTCGGCCTCGCCGCGGCGGATCGCGGCGATGTGGCGGCCGCGCGCGTCCATTGGGAGCGCCTCCTGCCCCTGCTCGCACCGGGAACGGAAGAGCACGAGGCGCTCCGCACCGCGCTCGACGGTCTTTAGCGCGAAGCGCGTCCGTTCTTGACGGACGCGCTCTGAGGGTTGGGTTGGAGGGGGCGGGCTACACGCCCATGAAGCTGATCCAGCCGGTGATGATGTACTTCTCCTCGCGGGGCGCCACCTCGCCCCGGTGGGTGTGGGTGAAGCCCGCCGGCCAGATCATGGTCTTGCCCCTGGCCGGCGCGACCAGGTGCTCCTGAAAGGTGAAGTAGGTGCCGCCGCCCTCCCTGATGTCGTTGAGGAAGGTCTGGAAGGCCAGCACCCGGTGGCCGAGATCGAGGCCGCTCGCCTCGTAGTGTTCGCCGTGAAAGGCGCCGCCCGGCTTGTAGTACTGCATCTGCGGCGGCTCCAGGAAGCCGAGCTTGTCCGATGCCTCGCCCAGCACCGGGAATTCGCGCATGTAGTCGCCCAGGCAGGTCATCACGTGGCCCCGGTAGGCGCGCACCGACTTGGCGTAGACCTCGTAGGGGAAGCAGGTGAGGCTCGCGTCCTCGGAATCCTTCCAGGCCTTGTCGACGCCCTTGGCGCTCGTCCCCGGCCGGGTGAG
>JAPPMY010000125.1 GCA_028818855.1 Rhodospirillales bacterium | reverse complement strand
GCATCGTCACCGCGATCTTCGGCAACATCATCGAAGGCGTGTCCGCGCCGATGGGGAGCTTCGAGGTCGGCGTCTACAACGTCGCCCAGTACCGCATGGTGCTGATCGGCATCGTGATCCTGCTGTTCATCGGGGTCTTCCTGGTGCTGACGCGCACCAAGCTCGGCCTCATCGCGCGCGGCACCATGCAGAACCCTGCCCAGGCCTCCGTGCTCGGCATCAGCACGCAGCGCGTCTACATGGTGACGTTCGCGATCGGCGCAGGCTTGACGGGGCTCGCGGGCGGGCTGCTGGCGCCGATCTCGCAAGTCATCCCGACAGCGGGCGCGGCCTACGTCGCCCAGACCTTCATCACGGTCATCACCGGCGGCACCGGCGCCGTGACCGGCACGCTGGTCGCCTCCGGCGTCTTCGGCACCGTGCGCCAGCTTCTCAGCTATGAGTTCACGCCGGTCCTCGGCGGTGTCGGCCTGCTCATCGTCGCGGTGGTGATGCTGCGGCTGCTGCCCCAGGGCATCACCGGCAAGATCTTCAGGCGCTCGCTGTGACGGTTCTCGGCTTCAGCCTGAGGAGCTGGGAGACCTGGGGCACCATCCTCGTGGGCGCGGTCATGCTGGTGCTTCTGTTCGCCGGCCCCCACATCTTCGATCTCTTCACACTCTTCAAGGTGACGCTCTTCGTCGCCATGTCGATTCTGGCGCTCTCGATGGGCTTCATCTGGGGCTATGGCGGCATCCTCTGCTTCGGGCAGTCGGCCTTCTACGGCCTCGGCGCCTACACCTATGCGATCGCGGTGGGCAATATCGGCGAGAGCACGGGGCCCTTCTTCCTGGCGATCATCGTGCCCGCCGCCTTTGCCGCCCTGCTCGGCTACTTCATGTTCTATGGCCGCCTCAGCGATGTCTACCTCGCGGTGGTGACGCTCGCGGTCACGCTCATCCTCTACAACTTCATGCGCTCCACAGCGGGCGAGGAATACGCCATCGGCGCGCAGCGGCTGATGGGCTTCAACGGCATCTCGTCGATCCAGCCCATCAACTGGCCGGGAGACGGCAACGCGATGCTCTTCCCGGACGAGATATTCCATCTCTCGATGGGGTGCCTGATTCTGTGCTACTTCGGGCTCAAGCTCCTCAACCGCTCGCATTTCGGACGGGTCGCGGTCGCGATTCGGGAAAACGAGCTGCGGGCCGAGCTGCTGGGCTACGACGTCCGCCTGCACAAGCTGCAGACCTTCACCATCGGCGGAGGCATGGCGGGGCTGGCAGGCTGCCTCGGCGTCAACTTCAACTCCTTCGTCAACCCGGACGTGTTCGCGCTGAACTTCGCGGCCGAGATCATCATGTGGACGCTGATCGGCGGCCTCGGCACCCTGGTCGGGCCGATGATCGGCTGCATCGGGCTCCTGATGCTAAAGTTCGAGATCGGCCAGCAGCAGATCACCAACACCTACCTCATCTTCGGCGGGATCATTATGGTGTTCGTGCTGTTGGTGCCGGCCGGGCTGCTGCCGACCGCGCGCCAGCTTGCCGAGCGCCTCGTGCCCGGAATGTGTGACGGCGAGGGCGGAGGCGGAAGAGCGCGGGAGGCGGTTCAGTGACGGAGGGAGCGAGCGGCGCGGTGAGCGATGCGGCGACGAGCGCGATGCCCATCCTGGAGACGCACGGGCTCACCATGCGCTTCGGCGGTGTCGTCGCGGTCGACCATGTCGACTTCTCGATGTCGGAGGGTGAACTCCGCTGCCTGATCGGCCCGAACGGCGCCGGCAAGAGCACCTTCTTCAAGTGCCTCACCCACCAGTACAAGGCGTCCTCCGGGCTGGTCCGCTTCCGGGGCGCGGACATCACCGGCTCCCACACCTACCAGATCGCGCGGCGCGGCATCGGCATCAAGACCCAGGTGCCGAGCGTCTTCGACGGGCTGAGCGTGCACGAGAACATATGGGTCGCAGCACGCCGCCATCACGGACGCCGCGAGGCCAACCGCATCGTCGACGAAATCCTCGAGAGGCTCCGCCTCAGCGCGCTTGCCCGCCGCGTCGTCGGCCAGCTCGCCCACGGCGAGCGCCAGCGGGTCGAGCTCGGCACCGTGCTCACCGGCGAGCCCGAGCTGATCCTGCTCGACGAGCCGACGGCGGGCATGACCCACGAAGAGGTCCACCAGACGACCGACCTGATCCGCGAGATCAACAAGACCACGTCGATGATCGTCGTCGAGCACGACATGCAGTTCATCAAGGCGATCGCGAATCGGGTGACCGTGTTTCATCAAGGCGCCATCCTGATTGAGGACACCATGGCGAACCTGGAGCAGAACCAGCAGGTGCGCGACATCTATCTCGGCAAGCAGCACGCGGCCTGAGCCATGTTGAGCGCCCAGGGCATCCGCGCGAGCTACGGCAGGATCCCCATCCTGCACGGCATCGACCTCGATGTGGCGGAGGGCGAATTCGTCGGCATCCTGGGCCATAACGGGATGGGCAAGACCACCCTGCTCAAGACCCTGATCGGCCTGGTCAAGACCACCGACGGCACGATCACCTTCGAGGGCGAGGCGATCACGCGGGAGCCGCCGCACAAGCGCAACCGGCGCGGCATCGGCTACGTGCCGCAAGGGCGCGAGATCTTTCCCAACGTGAGCGTGCGCGACAATCTCAGGCTGGGATTCGCGGTGCAGAAGGCGGACGAGCAGCAGGTCCTCGACGAGGTACTCGAGGAATTCCCGCGGCTGAAGCCCCTGCTCGACCGCGCGGGCCGCGTCCTCTCCGGCGGCGAGCAGCAGATCCTGGCGCTGGCCCGCTGCCTCTGCGGCCGCCCGCGCCTGATCCTTCTCGACGAGCCGACGGAAGGCATCCAGCCCTCAATCGTCGAAGAGATCGTGGAGATCCTCAAGACCCTGCAGGCCCGGCGCAAGCTCACGGTCGTCCTGGTCGAGCAGAACCTCGACTTCATTGCCGAGCTTTCGCAGCGCGTGCTCATCATCCAGCGCGGCCAGTTCACCAGCGAAGTGTCGCCGGACCAGCTCTCCAATCCCGATCTGGTTGCCGAGTTCGTCGGCATGGGCGGCTAGGGCCGGGACCATGCCCGCGCTCACCGACGCCCAGCGCCGCGAGTTCGAGGACCACGGCTACCTCCTGCTCCCCGCCCTCTTCTCGGAGGCCGAGATTGCCGCGGTGCGGGCCGAAGTCGAAACCGTGGCATCGCGGGACGGACCCGAGGTCGTACCGGAAGCCGAGTCCGACGACATTCGGCTCGTCTACGGCGCACACCGCTTCAACGAGGCGTTCGGGCGGCTCTCGCGTCATCCGCGCTGGCTGGAGCCGGTGCAGGAGCTGATGGGCGGGCCGGTCTACATCCACCAGTCGCGCCTCAACCCCAAGGCGGCGTTCCACGGCGGCCCGTGGGACTGGCATCAGGATTACGCCACCTGGTCGGACCGCGACGGGCTCAAGGAACCCAGAGCCTTCATGGTCGCGATCCTGCTGGACGAGGCCAACGCCGCCAACGGCCCGCTCATGCTCGTCCCGGGCTCGCACCACTACGGGCTGATCGCCGAGGCTGCGGACAACGAGGAATCGCCCGGCTACACGCTGTTCGTCATCTCGGACGAGCACCTGACCCACATCGTGGACGCGGGCGGCATCGAGCCCGTCGTCGGCCCCGCCGGCTCGGTGCTGATCAGCCACGCCAATATGGTCCACGGCTCGGCCGGCAACATCACGCCCTGGCCGCGGCGCATCTTCTATCTCAACGTCGCCGCCACCGATAACCCGCCCACCAGGTTCGAGCGCGCCGAGCACCACTGCACCCGCGACTGGTCCGCGATCGAGCCGCTCGACGACGATTGCCTCCTCGATCTGGCGTCGGGGCCGACAACCGGCTGAGGACTCCCATGAAGTACGGCTTTTTCATCCGCGGCCAGTTCCGCCGTGGTGAGGACATGAACGCGCGCTTCGCGGACCTCTGCGCCCAGGCCAGGCTCGCGGACGAGCTGGGATTCGACATTCTTGCCACGGGCATGCACTACGCCGCCTACCCGCTGCAGCAGTACCAGCAGCTTCCGCTGCTGGCGCGGCTCATGGCCGAGGCGCCGCGCTGCCGCCTTCTGCCCGGGATCATCCTGCTCTCGCTGCACAAGCCGCTCGATATCGCCGAGCAGATCGCCACGCTCGACGTGATGTCCGGCGGGCGCATGATCTTCGGCGCCGGCCTCGGCTACCGCGAGGTGGAGTTCAAGGGTTTTGGGACCACGCAGGCCGAGCGGGTGGCGCGGCTCGAAGAGAACCTGGAAGCCATCGTGCGCCTCTGGACCGAGGACGGCGTGAGCATGGCGGGCTCCCACTTCACGCTCGATAACGCCACCGTCTCGCTCAAGCCGATGCAGGAGCCGCATCCGCCGATCTGGCTCGGCGCCAATGCGGATGCGGCGGTCGTTCGCGCAGCCCGGCTCGGCGATACCTGGTTCATCAACCCCCACCAGCGCATGGAGACGACCGAGCGCCAGCTCGCAATCTACCGGCGCGTGCTCGACGAGGCCCGAAAACCCTTCCCCGAGGAGCTGCCGCTCATGCGCGAGATCTTCGTCGCCGGCACCAGGGCGCAGGCCGAGCGGCTGGCCCGCCCCTACCTGGAGGAGAAGTACAAGACCTACCACCAGTGGGGGCAGGACAAGGCCATGCCCAAGGGCGACGACGACCTCTCGCTCGACTTCGAGGAGCTGATGCGCGACCGCTTCCTCTTCGGCTCTCCCGACGAGGTGGCCGAGCAGATCGCGGGCTACAGCCGCCGCCTCGGCATCACCACCTTCATCCTCGGCATGGACTGGCTCGGCATGCCCCACGCGCAGGTCACCGACAGCATGCGGCTCTTCGCCGAGGAGGTGATGCCGCAGGTCGAGGGCAGCGCCTAGGCGGCGCCGTGGCCGAGAGCCTCCATCACGTCCACATCTTCGCCCGCGACATCGATGCCACCATCGCGTGGTGGCGCGACATGCTGGGCGGCGAGCTGGTCTACGACGGGGTGCTGGCCGGCTCCCGCAACGTCTTCATGCGGATCGGCAGCGGCGGGCTGCACCTCTACGACCAGCCGCCGCGCGATACCGGGCGCGGCGCGGTCCACCACATCGGCATCCGCAGCGACGACCTGCGCGCCCTGGTCGGGCGCCTGAAGGCGGCAGGCGTGCCCTTCCGCAGCGATATCCGCGAGTTCGGCACCTGGCGCTACATCATGTGCGCCGCGCCCGACGACGTGCTGCTGGAGCTGTTCGAGTTCGACCCCGACCACGAGCCCGTCGAAGCCACCCGCTGGCTGCGGGGGGAATAGCGCGCTTCAACGGCCGAGCGTGATGGCGTTCGGCAGGAAGGTCACGACCTCGGGCACGAAGATGATGAGCAGCGCGAGCCCCGCCATGATGAGGAAGAACGGCAGCGTCGCGCGCGCGATGCGGCCGATCCGCTCCCCCGTCATCCCCTGAATCACAAACAGGTTGAAGCCCACGGGCGGCGTGATCTGCGCCATCTCCACCACGATCACCAGGAAGACGCCGAACCAGATCTTGTCGAACCCCGCCGCGAGCACGAGGGGCAGCGTGATCGGCAGCGTCATGACGATGCTGGACATGCCCTCCAGAACGCAGCCGAGGATCGCGTAGAAGACGAGCAGCAGCACGATGAGCGCGATGGGCGAGAGATCGAGGGCCGCGATCTCGCCCGCGATCATGCGGGGCACGCCCAGGAAGCCCATGGCGATGGAGAGAAAGTACGCGCCGGCCACGATGAGGCCGATCATGCTGATCGTCCGCACCGCACCGAGGCTCGCCTTGCGCATCGTCTCCCAGGTGAGCGTGCCCTGCGCGGCGCTCACCACGAGGGCGCCGAGGACGCCGACCGCCGCGGCCTCGGACGGGCTCGCGATGCCGCCGTACATCGAGCCCAGCACCGCAAGGATCAGGAACACGACGGGGCCGAGGTGCCGCAGACCGAGCAGCTTCTCGGCCAGGCTCATGTGCTCCGACTCGTCCGGCGCGAGGGAGGATTTCCACGACGCCCGGATGCCGAGCCATGTCATGTAGAGGACCGCGAGCATGAGCCCCGGAATGATGCCGGCGAGGAAGAGCTTGAGGATCGAGGTCTCCGCCAGCACGCCGTAAATGATGAGGATGATGCTCGGCGGTATCAGAAAACCCAGAGTACCCGCGCCGGCGAGCGAGCCCATCGCCAGGTCGCGGTCGTAGCCGCGGCGGAGCAGCTCCGTCAGGGTGATACGGCCCACGGTCGCGGTGGTCGCAGCCGAGGAGCCCGAGATCGCCGCAAACATCGTGCAGCCCAGCACGTTGACGTGAAGCAGTCGGCCGGGGAGCCGCGTCGTCCACGGTGCCAGCCCGGTGAAGAGCGAGGCCGAGAGGCGCGAGTGGAACAGGATCTCGGCCATCAGGATGAAGAGCGGGAGCGCGATCAGCTCGGGCGTCGTGGTTGCGTTCCAGGTGAGCTGCGCGAGCAGCTTCTCCACCGGCAGACTGCGGAAGATGGCGAGGCCGGCCAGACCGGGGGCGTAGAGCGCGAGCCCGACCCACACGCCGGCGCCCAGGACCAGGGCAAGCACGCCGATCACGGCGCCTGCTGCGGCGACGGTCATGCCCTCATCCCGCGCTGAACTCGTCCTTCGCGTCCTCGTCCTCCGGCGGCTCGCCGAGGAAGAGCCGGACCGCCCGGGCCACGAGCTGAAGGGTGAGCAGCGCCGCGCCGAAGGCCATCGCGGCTTGCGGGTAGACCAGCGGCGTCTCGTCGATGGTGGCCGACGTGCTGCCGGCCATCCACGACTTCGCGGCGAAGGCCGTGAGCGCCCACGCCAGCACGCCGGCGATGGCGGTTCCGGCCAGCGTGGCGGCGACGTCGAGCCAGTACGCGAGCCGGGGAGGAACGCTCTGCGAGAGCAGCATCACCCTGACGTACCCGCCCGTTCTGAGCGCGAACGCCGCGGCGAGGAAGATCGAGACCGCGAAGAAGTAGGCCGCGTACTCCCAGGCGAAGGAGAGGCTGACGTTGAGCGCGGTGCGGCAGAAGATCTCCGCCAGGATCAGCCCCGCGATTCCCAGCACCAGCACCGCCGCCAGGTAGCCGCAGACGCGCGACAGCGCGTCGATGCCGGCGAGGGCCCGCGCGAGAGCGGACAAGACGGCGCTCTTCCCTGCCCGCTCCATGCGATCCGGACCGGAACCCGGCGCCGACGACGACCCGCCGGACGGCGGAGCCCTATCCCGCTAACGCCCGATGTCGGCGAGGAAGCCGTCGATGATGGCCTGCCCTTCGTCTCCGAGCTCGGCCAGCGCCTCGGCCAGCATCGGCTCGGTCGCGGCCTGCATGCCGGCCAGCATCGCCGCCGGCACGTGGCCCATCGCGACGCCCCGCTCGTTCAGGACCTTGGACTTCGCCGCGTCCTCCGCCTTGCTGACCTGCCAGAACACGGGCTCGAGCATCCGCGCAGCGGCCTCGATGGCGTCCCGCTGGTCATTCGTCAGCGCGCTCCAGGCATCGAGGTTCACCGAGACCATGTTGGAGGACCAGACGTGGCTCGTCGGGTACATGTAGGCGAGGAACTCCCAGAACTTCCCATCCACGCCTGAGCTTGCCGAGGTGGTAACGGCATCGATGGTGCCGGCCGCGAGCGAGGGCACCACCTCGCCCCAGGGTAGCTGCACCGAGGTCATCCCGATGCGGTTGAACATCTCGGTCGTCGTGTCGTTGTAGGTGCGGATCTTGATGCCGGCGAGGTCTGCGACCGCCTTCGCCTCCACCTTGGTGTAGACGTACTGGCGCGGCCACGGCACGACGTAGAGCACCTTCTGGTTGTACTCCGCTGCTACCCTCTCGATGGCCGGGCGGAAGTGCCTGTGGAAGACCGCGAGCTGATCGAGGTCCTCGATGATGTAGGGCTGCGTCTCCAGCCCGAGGATCTTCCGCTCCCCCACCTGCTGGTTGAGCAGCATCTCGCCGATGGGCACGAGGCCGTCGCCGACCGCGTTCAGCATCTCCGGTCCCTTGAAGCCGAGGGACCCGCCGGGGTGAATGTTGATGGAGACGTCGCCGCCGGTCACCTGTCCCACCACCTTGGCGAAGGTCCTTGCGTTCTCGACGTGGAAGTTTCCGTCGGGCCAGGCGAGGGGCAGGTCCCATTCGGTCTCGGCGGCAGCGGGCGCGATCAAGGAGAGCGAGAGCAGCGCCACAGAGGCGACGCGGACCCCTGTGCGTTTCACGACATGCAGCATGATTCGGCACCTCTTCGTGTATCCCGCTTCCCTGTCGTGCGGGACCGTAGGACGCGGAGAACGCGTTCGGGCGTGGTGGTGTCCGGGAATCTATCAGCGCGCCCGCAGCCCGGCCAGCAGCCGTCACGGTCCCGCTCCTACACAAGCAGCATCCCCGCGAGACCGAGGAAGGCGAGGAAGCCCACGACGTCGGTCACCGTGGTAAGCAGCACGCCGGCCGCCGTCGCCGGGTCGATCTTCAGCCGCCAGAGCGCCGCCGGGATCACCAGGCCGAACGAGCCGGCGACCAGCATGTTGATGATCATGGCGGCGCCGATGACGATTCCGAGGGCGATGTTGTCGTACCAGGCCGCAGCGGCGACGCCGATCAGGATGGCGAAGACGATGCCGTTGATCCCGCCGACCAGCACCTCCTTCCACAGCACCCTCAGCACATTGGACGTCGTCAGGTCCCTGGTGGCGATGGCCCGCACCGCGACGGTCATGGTCTGGGTGCCGGCGTTGCCGCCCATGGAGGCGACGATCGGCATGAGCACCGCGAGCGCCACCATCTGATCGATGGTCCCGTCGAACTGGTAGATCACCAGCGAGGCGAGAATCGCCGTGCCGAGATTCACCAGCAGCCAGGTGAAGCGGCCGGTGGCCGTGCGCAACGCGGCGCGGTAGATGTCCGGCTCCTTCACGCCGCTGAGGCGCAGGATGTCCTCCTCAGCCTCCTCCTGAATCACGTCGACCACGTCGTCCACGGTGATGACGCCGATGAGGCGCCCGGTCTCGCCGATCACCGGCGCCGACACGAGGTCGTACTGGTCGAAGACGTGACCCACCTCCTCCTGATCGGTCTCGGCGGGGATCGCCTTCAGGTCCGTCGCCATGATGTCGCGGAGCCGCACCGGACGGCGGGTGCGGAGCAGCCTGTGAAGCGGGATGCGCCCGATGGGTCGGTGGTGCGGGTCGATGACGTAGATCTCGTAGAAGTCGTCCGGCATGTCGCCGCCGGCTTCGCGCATGTGATCGATGGTCTGGCCCACGGTCCAGAAGGCCGGCAGCGAGACCAGCTCCCGCTGCATCAGGCGGCCGGCGCTGTCCTCAGGGTACGTCAGGCTCTCCGCGACGCCGACCCGCTCCTCGCTCGAGATCGCGTCGAGAATTTCCTTGCGCTGCGGGTCGTCCAGGTCCTCGAGGACGGCTACGGCATCGTCGCTCTCCATGTCCGCGATGGCTTCGGCGGCCCGCTCTGCGCCGATCTCCGCGATCAGCTCCTCGCGGATCTCGTCCTCGACATGGGGGAGAACGTCGCTGCTCAGCACATCGTGGGCGACGGCGACGAGGCGGCGGCGCTCGCCCGCGCGGAACCGCTCGACCAGATCGGCGACGTCGGCCTCGTGCAGGGGTGCGACCAGGGCACGCACGCGGTCGCCGTCGGACTCCGTCAGCGCCGCCCGCACGGCGCCGACAAGCTCGGTCGTCAGGCCGTAAAGCCCCTCCGGTCCGCCCCTTCCGGCCTCGGGGCCGTGTTCCGGCGGCTGGTCGGGCCGCGCCACCCGGCCCTCACTCAGCCGACCGCGTCGGCGGCAGCGCGTGCGATGCCGCTCTGCCCCGCGCGGCTCTGGGCCTCGACGGCGGCGACGGCGGTCATGTTGAGGACGCCCCGGGTGGTGGCGGAACCGTGCAGCACATAGGCCGGCGCCGCGAGTCCGAGCAGGATGGGGCCGACGGAGATGCCGTTGGCGAGCACCTTCAGCATGCCGTAGGCGATGTTGGCCGAGGTCAGGTCGGGCAGGATCAACGTGTTGGCCTGGCCCTTGAGCCGCGCGTTGGGGAACATCTCTGCACGAACCGCCTCGTCGAGCGCAGCGTCGGCGTTCATTTCGCCCTCGGCCTCGACGTCCGGCGCGCGCTCGTGCAGCAGACGCAACGCCTCGCGCATCTTCACCGAGGCCGCGAGGTCGTTGCTGCCGAAGTTGGAGGCCGAGAGCAGCGCGATCTTGGGCGTCATGCCGAAGCGCCGGACCTGTTCCGCCGCCAGCACGGCCGACTGGCAAAGTTGCGACGGGCTCGGATCCTCGGTGATATCGGTGTCGGCGATGAAGAACACGCCCTTGCTCAGGATCAGCACCTGCAGCGCCGCTGCCGAATCGGCGCCCGGGCGCAGCCCGATGACGTCGAGCACGTGTTTCAGCTCGGGCCGAAAGCGCGGAGCCGGCCCGGCCAGGACCGCGTCGGCATCGCCCGTCCGCACCATCATCGAAGCGATCGCTGTGGGCTGGTTGCGGAGGGTCGTGCGCGCCGCCGCTGGAGCGACCCCGCGCCGCCCCATGAGCTCGTGATAGAGCCGCCAGTAGTCTTCGTACCTCTCGTAGCGCTGCGGGTCGACGACTTCGACATCCCCCGCCGGCCGTATGCGGAGCGAGAGCCGGTCGATGCGCTCCTCGATGCGCGATGGCCGGCCGATCAGGATCGGCCGCGCGATGCCTTCGTCGACCGCCTGCTGGGCGGCGCGCAGCACGCGCTCGTCCTCGCCGGCGGCGTAGGCGACCCGCTGCGGGGCCTTCTTGGCCTGGTCCAGCACGACCTTCATCAGATAGCCGGTGCGAAACACGAGGCCCGCGAGCTCGGCCCGGTAGGCGTCGAGGTCCGCGATCGGCCGGGCCGCCACGCCGCTCGCCATTGCGGCCTCGGCCACGGCAGCCGGAACGGTTTCGATCAGGCGCGGGTCGAAGGGCTTGGGGATGATGTAGTCGGGACCGAATTTCTGCGACTGATCGCCGTAGGCCGCGGCCACGACGTCGGAAGATTCTGCGGTCGTGAGATCGGCGATCGCCCGCACGCAGGCGAGCTTCATCGCCGTGTTGATCTCGGTCGCCCCGCAGTCGAGCGCACCCCGGAAGATGAACGGGAAGCAGAGCACGTTGTTGACCTGGTTGGGATAGTCCGAGCGCCCGGTGGCGATGATCGCGTCGGGCCGCGCGGCGAGCGCGTCCTCCGGCATGATTTCAGGCGTTGGGTTCGCGAGCGCGAGGATGATGGGCCTCTCACCCATATCTCGCACCATCGACTGGGTCATGGTGCCGGGACCCGAAAGGCCGAGGAAGATATCCGCGCCCGCGATGGCATCGTCGAGCGTGCGCGCGTCGGTATCGAGCGCGTAGCGCTGCTTCTGCTCGTTCAGGTCCGTCCGGCCTGCGTGCACGACGCCCTTGCTGTCGCACACCGCTATGTTTTCGTGAGCGATACCGAGTTCGCGCAAAAGGTCGAGGCAGGCGATGGCCGCGGCGCCTGCGCCCGAGCACACCACCTTCGCCGTCTCCGGCGCCTTGCCGACGATGCGGAGCGCGTTGAGTGCGGCGGCGGCGACGCAGATCGCGGTGCCGTGCTGGTCGTCGTGGAACACGGGGATGTTGAGGCGCTCCTTGAGGCGGCGCTCGACCTCGAAGCACTCGGGCGCCTTTATGTCCTCAAGGTTGATAGCGCCGAAGGTCGGCTCCAGGCGCGCGACCGTCTCCACCAGCGCGTCGACGCCGCCCTCGTCGACCTCGATGTCGAAGACGTCGATGTTCGCGAACTTCTTGAAGAGGACCGCCTTGCCTTCCATCACCGGCTTGGAGGCGAGCGCGCCGATGGAGCCCAGCCCCAGCACCGCGCTTCCGTTGCTGATCACCGCGACGAGGTTGGCCCGCGCGGTGTAGTCCCAGACCCGCGCCGGCTCCTTCGCGATCTCCTCGCAGGCGGCCGCCACCCCCGGACTGTAGGCGAGCGCGAGGTCGCGCTGCGTGTTCATGCGCTTGGTCGCGTGGATGCCGAGCTTGCCCGGCTTGGGCTTGCGGTGATAGTCGAGCGCCGCTTGGCGCAGGTCTTCCGCCATGGCCTGTCCCCTCGCCATAATTCGCCGCCCGGCGGCGCGCAGGACTTTGGGCGCAACGTTGCCCGATGGCAAACAGAATCGCTTGCCGGCCTGCATCATTCCGGCGCAGGCCAGTGTAAGATCGGCCGCCCACGGCGGGCCAAACTGGCGAGGGAGGCGGTCATGGCGTTCACGGAGGTCAACGGCGCAACGCTCTGGTACGAGACGACGGGGGACGGCGCGCCCGTGGTTCACATCCACGGTGCGGGCTTCGGCCACTTCAATTTCGCCACCGCGACGCCGATCGCGTCGAAATACTTTCGTTGCGTCGATTTCGACATGCGGGGCTACGGGCAGTCCGACAAGCCCATCCAGCCCTACGACATGGAGGTGTGGGCCGACGACGTCGCCGGCCTCATGGACGCGCTCGAGATCGAGCGCGCCCATATCCACGGTACATCGATGGGCGGAATGATCGCGCAGGTCTTCGGCGCCAAGTACGCGGACCGGACCGACCGGCTCATCATCAACTGCTCGGCCGCGAAGCTCGACCTCGCCGGCCGTCTCACCTTCCAGAACTGGATCGATATCTCGGAGGCCTATGGCTGCGGCAGCCGCACCCTCGCCGAACTCATCGCGGTGCAGGCGCTATCGCGGAAGTTCCTCGACGGGCCGAACGGCCCCGGCGCCGTCGACATGATCCAGGACATCCTGGAGCGCTCGAACCGCCGTGAAGTCTACCAGCGGGCCTGCCGTGCGATGATGGAGATGGACCTCCGCCCGTACGCCTCGCAGATCAAGGCGCCGACGCTCGTGATCGGCGGCGACGAGGACATCATGACGCCCTGGGAGGTGGGCGAGACCGGCGCCGGCCAGACCTGGCTCGCCGAGAACATCCCGAACGCCGTCAAGCACGTGATCCGGGGCTCGAACCACTCCACGCTCTTCGACAACACCGAGGAGAACATGCGGGTAGTGGTGAACTTCCTCGGCGGCCGCAACGACCTCCTGGCACCGCTGCCGGATTGACGCAGCGCGGCGTTCAGCCGCCCAGCGCCGCTTCGGCGTCGGCGCAGGTCACGCGCTCGGCGATGTTCTCCAGCGCGTAGTTGAGGCCGGCGTTGTGCCACTCGTCGTTGATGGTCGACGTCCCGTCCGTGAGCACGATGGCGCGATAACCCGCATCGGCACCGTGGCGGGCGGTGTGCTCGACCGAGAAGTTGGTCCAGGCGCCGGAGATCACGATGGTGTCCACGCCGAGCCCCTTGAGGATCGTCTCCAGGTGGGTGTCGTGAAACGCGTTCATGCGCATCTTCTCGACCACCAGGTCGCCCGCCTGGGGCTCGAGCCCCGCGACCGCGGCGACTCCCCAGGTGCCGCGCACCAGCGCCTTCGCTTCGGCGACGCCCTGGAACAGCGGCGCGTTCAGCTTCAGTCCCGGCGCTCCCTCCTCCACGACGTAGTGGACGTGGATGACCGCCATGCCGGCCTTGCGCGCGGCCGCGGCGAGGGACTTCACGTTCTCCACCACGTTCTGCGACTGGGCATGCGCCGGCGCGCCCGAATCGGCGAAGGCGCCGCCTTCCGCGATCACGTCGTTCTGCAGGTCCTGGATGATCAGCGCGCTGCGCGCAGGGTCCAGTTCGAAAGCCATGGGTCCCCTCCTACATGTAGGCCAGGCGGTTGCCGGCTACCTTGAGCGCGATCCGGTAGACCGAGGTCGAGCAGGTGCAGTAGAGCTCGTTCCACCCGGCGCCGCCCCAGTTGAGGTTGGCCGAGTGCTCGGGCATGCCGATCACGCCCAGGTGCTCGCCATCCGGCGCGAAGACCCAGAAGCCGCGCGGGCCGGTGACGTACACGTTGCCGTGCTCGTCGCACTTCATGCCGTCGACCACGCCGTTCTCCAGCACGCCGTCGCCGACGTTCTCGGCGAACATGCGCCCGTTGGAGAGCGAGCCGTCCGAGCCCACGTCGAACACGCGGATGTGGGCGCGCGTCGTGTCGTTGACGTAGAGGACGCTCTCGTCGGGCGAGAAGCAGAGGCCGTTCGGCTGGTCGAAATCATCGGCCTCGCAGTGCAGCTCGCCGTTGGGAGCGATACGGAAGAGCGCCTGGAAGCCCAGCTCCCGCTCGCGCTCCTCGCCGAAGACCGGCATGCGTCCGTACCACGGGTCGGAGAAGTAGACCGAGCCGTCGGACTTCACGACCACGTCGTTCGGGCTGTTCAGCTCCTTGCCGTTGTAGTGCGAGGCGAGAACCTGGCGCTCGCCTGACGGAGTCTCGCGCGCCAGCACGCTGGTCACGTGCTCGCAGATGTAGAGGTTGAGGTCGGCATCCAGCGTCATGCCGTTGCCCTTGTTGTTGGGGTGGCGCACGTCGCTCGCGCCATCGGCCGCGCTCCAGCGCCGGCGCGTGTCCGCCGGAATGTCGCTGAAATAGAGGCACTGCTCGCCCGGGTGCCAGATGGGCCCCTCGGTGAACTGGAAGCCCGTGCAAACCTGGTCGACGGTTGCGTCCTCGGCCACGAGATCCAGCAGCCGCGGTGAATTGACCTCGATCATCCCATTCCCTCCCCTTGCGACAACGCGCCTCGCTCACGGTCGGCGGCGGGCGCACTCTATCATGCCACGCGGCCGATGTTATGCCGTGCCGGCACCGATGATCGCATCGGCGTCCACCTCGACAAGCATCTCCGGCGAGACCAGTGCCGAGACCTCCACCAGCGTGGAGCACGGGAAGTTGCCCGTGAAGAACTCCTGCCGCGCGGCAAGAAACGCCGGGCGGTCGCGTTCCAGGTTCGACAGATAGACCCGCATGCGGACCACGTCGGCGAGGCTGCCGCCGACTGCCTCGAGGTAATGGCGGATGCTGCGGAAGATGATGCGCGACTGTTCGCCCGGATCACCCACTGCCAGCACGTTGAAGTCCGCGTCCACCGCCACGAGGCCCGCGACGTAGACGTTGTTGCCGTGGCGCAGGCAGTTGGACCAGAGGCCGGGCGCCGGCTCGGGCACATGGGGCGTCAGCACGCGTTCGATCGCCATTGCGGTTCCCTTCTATTCTGTTCTTCCTGCCTCGGCGGCGGGCCGGCGCGTTGGCTAGAGCCGATAGAGCCGCCGCGCGGTGCCGCAGAATATCGCGTCCCGCGCTGCGGGGCTCAAATGGGCCAGCGCCTGCCGGTAGGACCCGACGAGGCTCGCGTAGTCGGTCCAAAGCTTCTCGATCGGGAAGTTGCTGCCCCAGAGGCAGCGTTCGGGCCCGAAGAGCCCCACGGTCTCGCGTGCCGTACGCTCGATATGAGCCCGGTCGAGCCGGTGGATGAAGGTGCCGAGGCCCGAGAGCTTGACGGAGACGCTGGGGACGGCGGCAAGCCTCTCCATCCCCTCGCGCCAGGCCCGCCAGCCCGCCGCCGTCAGGTCCTCGGGCATGCCGCAGTGGGCGAGCACCATCGGCACGTCGGGAAAGGCCGCGGCGAAGGCCGCGCCATCCTCCATCTGCGCCGTGAAGACCTGAAGCTCGAAGACGAGATCGCGCTTCGCCAGCAACGAGACGCTTCGGCGCAGCCCCGCGTCGTTCATCACCGCAGGCCCGTCGGCGAAACGGTACTGCTCGTTCTCGTGCCAGTGGAACTGCATGCGGATGCCGCGCAGCAGCGGGTAGCGGCTCTGCGCTTCGAGGACGTCGCCGACGTTCGGATCGCGCAGATCGGCATAGCCGACAATGGCGTGGGGGTAGCCCGTCCGGTCGGCCACCGCCTGCACCCACGCGACCTCGTCGACCGCTTGCGCGGGTGCCCAGTTGGCCTGCACGTAGATCGACTGCGCGATGCCGCTGCCTGCGATATCGCCCAGATACTCCTCGATGGCGTAGTCGCGGCGGATCGGCTCGTAGGGGCCGAAGATGCGCGGCTGCATCGGCCCCGAGAGCCACGGCAGGTCCCGTTGGCGCCAGATATGGTGGTGGGAGTCGGCGATCCGGTCCATAGTGGCCCGCATCCTGGCCCGAGAATGCCGCCTGCGCCAGGGCCACGAACGGAGGCTCGAAGGCAGGTTGACGGCGATCTTGGTCGGGCGTAGTTCGGTCGGATGCGCACGGTCAACATCAGCCAAGCTAAGGCTCACCTGTCGCGCCTCGTTGAGGAGGCGGCGGGTGGCGAGGAAGTCGTCATCACCAAACACAACCGGCCCGTTGCACGCCTTGTCGCGCTGGAAGCTTCGACGCGTCCGCGAAAGCCCGGCGGCTGGGAGGGAAGGCTCTGGATGGCCGATGACTTCGACGCCCCACTCCCGAAAGCTGTGGAGGACGAGTTCTACGGCGACGATAGCGGTGAGCCGCCTGCCTCTTGATGCCCGAGCGTGCCTCCGCCGACATTGCCGGTAGGTTTGAGCTGACGCCTTTTGATGAAGGAAATGACTCCATGAACACCATCGACCTGAACGGCCGCCGCGCCATCGTGACCGGCGGCGCCCAGGGGCTCGGGCGCGCAATCGGCGAGCGGCTGCAGGCCTCCGGCGCCGCCGTCTACGTCTGGGATTTCGACCCGGCCGCCATGGCGGAAGCGCAGACGGACTGGCCCGGCGGCGGACCGGCGGGGTGGATCGAAGCCGATGTCTCGAACCCCGATGCGGTCGAGGCGGCGCTGCGCGAGACCGAGGCAAGCGCCGGGGGCGTCGACATCCTCATCAACAACGCTGGCATCTCCGGCCCGAACATGACGACCTGGGACTATCCCGTGGACGACTGGCGCCGGGTCATCGATATCGACCTCACTGGCCCCTACCTGACGTGCCGCGCGGTCGTACCGCAGATGAGGGACGCCGGATACGGGCGGATCGTCAACATCGCTTCGGTGGCCGGCAAGGAGGGCAACGCCAACGCACCGGCCTACAGCGCCGCGAAGGGCGGCCTCATCGCGCTCACCAAGAGCCTCGGCAAGGAGCTTGCGGGCTCCGGCGTGCTGGTCAACTGCGTGACACCGGCGGCGGTGGAGACCCGCATCTTCGCCCAGATGACCCAGGCCCACATCGACATGATGAAGTCGAAGATCCCGATGGGCCGCTTTGGTCTGCCACAGGAGATCGCAGCCATGGTCGCCTGGCTCTGCTCCGAGGAGTGCTCGTTCTCGACCGGCGGCGTGTTCGACCTTTCCGGCGGCCGCGCGACCTACTAGGCGCACGCGTCCACATCCAGGGCCAGGTTGACCGGACTCACCTGCGCCCCCACACTCGCCGCGCCGCCCGAGCCAGCGCGCCCAACCACGAGAGGGAGATCATGAAAGAGCACGAGGAAGGCTATTCGATGCCGCTCGCGGCGCCGACCTTCACGGCGCCGCCATTCTACGCGACGCCTCAAAGCAAGATCCTGATGATGGCCTACCGCGCCGAACCGGCCGCGGTCGCGTTCGAGGTGCCGGAGCCGCTGGAGCCGGTCGAGCCCAACCTCGTGCTTGCCTGGCTCGGCGACATGGGCCAGCCGACCCACTCGGTCGAGCTTTACCACGAGTGTCTGACCGGCATCATGGTCCGCTACAAGGAGTGGACGGGCTGGTACATCAACTACATCTGGGTCGACAACGACATGGCGCTCACCTTCGAGCGCGAGATCTACGGCTGGCCCGCCAACATGTGCGACACCACGCCGCTGACCTTCCACGGCAGCCAGGCGATCGGCCATTGCAACCGCGCCGGCGAGTGCCTGATGCGGCTCAGCATGAACATCACCAGCCCGCCGCCGATCCGCCGCGCCGACAGCGCCATCGAGGAGCGCTTCGCCGAGCTGGTCGACGCCGATTTCCTGCAAATCCGCAAGATCCCCAACCCCGAGGAAGGCGGCAAGCCGATCAAGCAGCTTCTCCTGATCCGGCCCGAGGATTTCGCCCTGCACGAGATCTGGACCGGCCCCGGCCACCTGGAGCTGGGCCGCTCCGGCCTCTATCCGCACCTCCACAAGCTGGAGCCCGTCGAGGTGCTGGAGACCTGGTACCTCAAGGCCTCCTGGGTCGTGCCCTACCCGAAGGTGATCTGGGACAACAGCTAGCCGCTCCCGAAGAATCGCGCGCACCTGCCCGGCGCGGCGCCTGCGCCCGGACGCGGTGCAGGCCGCGGCCGTGGTAAGAAACGCGGGTCAAAGCCGCTGCTCGCTCTCCGGATCGAACAGGTAGACCCGGCCTGGACTGAAACCGAGCCCCACCCGGGCGCCGATGGCCGGTGCATTGTCGGGATCGCAGACCGCTGTCACGGCCATGCCGCCGACATCGCAGTCGACGTAGGTGACGGGGCCCACGGGCTCGACCAGGAACACCTCGCCTCTGAGCGATAGCTCGCGATCGGCCTCGACCATGAGGTCCGTGGGCCGAACGCCCATGACAGCTCTGGCGGGAAGCGCGTCGCTCACGAGATCTGCCGGCAAGCTCAGTCCCTGCTCGCCCACGCTGCACTGGATGCGCCCGTCGCCGCGGGCCATGTCCACCTCGACGAAGTTCATTGCCGGCGAGCCGATGAAGGAGGCCACGAAGAGGTTCCTCGGGTCGCGGTAAACCTCCATCGGGGGCCCGATCTGCTGCAGCTCGCCGAGCCGCATGACCGCCACCCGGTCGGAGAGCACCATCGCCTCCTCCTGGTCGTGGGTGACGAAGATCGTGGTGGCCTTGAGCTCGCGCTGCAGGCGCTTGATCTCGGTCCGGGTGCGCACCCTGAGCGCGGCGTCAAGATTGGAGAGCGGCTCGTCCATCAGCAGCACCGAGGGGTTGCGCACGACCGCGCGGCCGACCGCCACGCGCTGGCGCTGGCCGCCGCTGAGTTCCGACGGGCGCCGTTCGAGGAGATCGCCCAGGTCCAGCATGTCGGCCGCGGTCTCGACCTGGCGGCGGATTTTCGTGCTCTCGATCTTCTGCTGCTTGAGGCCGAAGCTCATGTTCTGGCGCGCGCTCATGTGTGGATAGAGCGCGTAGTCCTGAAACACCATCGCGACGTTGCGCTCGTGCGGCTCCAGCCGGCTGACATCGGCATCGTCGAACAGGATCGAGCCGCCCGAAATCAGCTCTAGCCCGGCGATGCAGTTCAGCGCGGTGCTCTTGCCGCATCCGGAGGGACCCAAAAGGGTCAGGAACTCGCCGTCCTCGATCGAGAGGCTGAGGCTGTCGACCGCCACCACCTCGGCGAAGCGCTTGGTCAGGTTCTGCAAGGTGACGCTGGCCACACCGCTCTCCCTATCCCTTCAACGAACCCGTCAGCATGCCCCGCACGAGATAGCCCTGGAAGGCGAACGCGACGAACACCGGGGGCACCACGGCGAGCACGGCGGCTGCGAACATCGGCCCGTAGTCGTAGAACCGGAGCTGGACGAGGAAGCCCGCGATGATGACCGGAATGGTCTGGGACTTCGGGCTGCCCGTCAGGATGAGGGCGAAAATGAACTCGTTCCAGCTCACCAGGAAGCAGAAGATGCCGGTGGCGACGATACCGGGCCGCGCCACAGGCATGATGATCTTCCAAATCGCCTTCAGGCGGGTGCAGCCGTCGACCAGGGCCGCGCGCTCCAGATTGGGAGGCAGCCCCTCGAAGTAGCTCTTCATCATCCAGGTGCTGAGCGGCAGGATCAGGCTGCAGTAGGCGATGATCAGCGCCCAGAGCGTGTCGATCAGGCCGAGCCACCTGAAGAGGATGAAGAAGGGCAGGATGAGCGCCAGGCTCGGCGTCATCCGCGTCATCATCAGTCCCCAGAGCGTACCGCTCATGATCCGGCTCTTGGAGTGCCGGGCATAGGCGTAGCCGGCGAGCGAGCCGAGCACGAGGTTGATCAGGGTGACGCCCGTGGCGACGATCAGGCTGTTGAAGATGGAAAACGGCACACGCGTCGCCTGGATGCTCGACTGGCCGTCCTCGACACCGCCGGGGAAGAGCACGAAGCGGAAGTTCTCGATCGTCAGCGTATCGGGGACGATGGTCGGCGGCGTCCTCACGAGAGACGCCGACGGCGACAGGCTCATGATCACCAGCCAGATGAACGGGCCGAGCGACCAGCAGAAGATCAGGATCGCCACGATGGCCAGCGCCGCGCGCGCGAGCGGTCGGCGGGCGACCGTCGGAATCAGGTTGCGGCGCGGACGAACCGGGAGCTTCTCCAGTCGTGTGGCGATGTGGTCGCCGGCGCCCGCGACCATCTGGATCAGGCTTCTCCCGAGACGCTCCTCCGTCTCGCCGCCGAGCACCGCCCTGGTCTTGGCCTGAGACGGGAAGAGCAGCTTCAGATAGATCCAGGCGAGAATCAGACAGAGGATGGTGAGCACGAACAGGATCGCAGCCCCCTCCCCCATCTTGAAGAAGTGGTAGGCATAGGCGTAGCCCATCCAGGCGAACACGGTGGTGGCGCTGCCGGGCCCGCCACTCGTCATGACCCAGAACAGGTCGAACGCCATGATCGAGTTGATCGTGGTCAGGATCATGGTGAGCAGCAGCATCGGCTTGAGCCAGGGCAGCGTGATCCTGAAGAAGCGCTGAACGGGGCCGGCGCCGTCGATGCGTGCCGCGCGGTGCAGGTTCTCGGGCATCGACTGGAGGCCCGCCAGGATCAGCAGCGCGGCCAACGGCGCCTGGTTCCAGATGTGCACCAATGCGACCAGGTTGAAGGCGACCGTGCCGTCGCCGAGCCAGTGGATCGGCTTTTCGATCAGCCCGAGGTCGAACAGGATGGCGTTGATGGTTCCGTACTCGCCGTTGAACATCCACCCCCAGAGCACGCCAACGGCGACGGGCGCCATCGCCCAGGGGACCAGCACGACGCTCCTCAGGAAGTTCCGCGCCGGGAAGACCATGTTGAGGATCAGCGCCATGCCCATGCCGAGCAGCAGCCCGCCCGCGACCGTGACGAAGGCGAAATAGGCGGTCCGGCCCAGCGCGGCGATGAACTCGGCGTCGGGCAGGATGTCTAGGTAGTTGTCGAATCCGACGAAGATCCACTGCTGGGTCAGCATGTTGATGCGGTGCATGCTGAGCGCCAGCGCGTAGACCAGCGGAATGCCGAAGATGACGAAGACGACGAGCAGCGTCGGCGACGTCAGCAGGAACGGCAGCTTTATGGATGGCTGATCGGCGCGGGGCCTGAATACCGCGAACGCGCCGGGTTCAAGCAGTCTCGATAGAGCCATCGACGGACTTCCGACGGGGCCGCCCCCGCCCTGCGGACGGGAGCGGCCGGAACAAGAATTGTCGGATCAGGATCAGGCCGGGTAGAGCCCCTTCAGCTCGACCGCCTTGGCATGCAGCTTGTCGATGACCTCGTCCGTGGACTGCTCGCCACGGATGTAGTCCTGCATTTCGCCCATCATGTACCAATCCCATTCCGGGAACCACATGGTCTTGGCGACGTCGCGCGTGGTCGCGGTCTCGAGTTGCTGGGTCGCGACCTCCAAGTCCTTCCACTGCGAGAAGGCGGCCTGGACCTCGGCGCTCTCGATGACCTCCTTGTGCGGCGTGCCGAGGCCGAAGTCGAGGGCCCAGCGGGTGGCGACGTGATACTTGCCGTCCTTGGCCTTGCCACCGAAGAACTGCATCAGATCCCAGGCCCGGAGCTCGTCGACCGAGTCGGCGCCCATCTGGTAGACCGCCGTCCAGATGAAGGTCGAGCGCGTCTTGCCGGGCATGATCGCGTTGCGGCAGGCGCCCGCAATCTGCGACATCTCGGGGGTGTTGAACACCTTCTGGTCGTATTCGTGGACGATCATGTAGGTGTGCTGGCCGGTGGCGAAGTTCGGAACCGCCTCGCCCTGCAGCGTCATGATGTCCGGCACCACCAGCTCTTCCTCGTAGAGCGTGCGGTGGACTTCGCAAATCTTGCGGAAATTCTCGTCGAAGGCCGGATCGAAGTTCTCGTCGAAGACCTTGGCACCCTCCGAGTACCAGGCGGCGAACAGGCTCCAGGAGAGCGTGGGCCACTGCCGCGTCCAGGCCGAGATGTAGGGGTGGTCGGAAACGCCGTCGGTCTTCAGCTTGCGGCATTGATCCAGAAGCTCGTCCCAGGTGGCGGGCGGCTCGATGCCGGCTGCGTCCAGATGCTTCTGGTTGCAGACGAACGAGTTGAAGCCGGTGTAGTAGGGCAGGCCGCCAAGCGAGCCATCGGGCAGCGACATGTTGTGCACGTTGACGTCGTACATATTCGCCTTGATCTCATCGAGCCCCGGCAGCCCATCGAGCGAACGGGTCCAGCCGGCCCGGTTCCAGCGCACGATGCGGTCCTCTTCGGAATACATCATGTCGATGTGCTGGCCGGCGATCAGCTTGGTCTCGACGACCGCGTGGTACTCGCCCGGCACCAGCTCGTAGTTCACGTTCTCGTCGTTGAGTGTCTTGAAGGTCTCGACGTTCTCCGCGACGATCTGCGGGTTGTACTGCCAGCCGACGAAGTGCAGCGGCTCCTCGGGCGCCGCCAGCGCCCGTCCTGCCGCGCCCGGCACGGCCAGCGCGGCGCCTGCGGCCAGACCGCCCTTGAGCACGGAACGGCGGTTGACCAGGTATTGCTCGAGATTACGACGCTTGCGCGACCACTCGCTTGACATGCTGTTACCTCCATCTTGGTCGTGAAACCGGGTTGTCGTGAGCTGCCGCTCGTGAGAGGCACGCGGTGCACCCTGCATCCTCCCTCCCAACAGAGTATCGCCGAGCAATCATCTCACATCTGATATCTCGCACCCTGGATTTGCATCCGCTGAAAGTGTGCGCCCTTTGCAGCCGTGAGACAAGCGAGAGGCCCAGATGGCAGGCGGCGGCCCGTCGCGACCGGGCGCGAAATGGCGCTTCCGGCCCCTCCCCTTGGGCCGGACGGCAGCGGGAAAGTCGTGATGCCGGGCGTCAGGTCGAGATCATCTTCTTCTCGATCCCGACACCGGCTTCGACTGCCCGCTGGTATTCCAGCGGGACGGTCGCCGAGTCCTGGATCGCGATTCCGGTCGAATCGAAGAGCGTGATCTCGGCGTCGTCCCGGCGGCCTTCGAGACTTCCGCAGATGACGGCGCCGATCTCGCCGGCCACGTCGTCAGTGGCGATCGCGCCTTCCCTGATCGGCACGTTGATCTCGCCGTCGGGCACGCACTGCCTGATGTCGTCCACGAGAATGCGCGCGCGTGCGGCAATGGCGCTTTCAAGCTCCTGATTGCCGGCGAGGTCCGAGCCCAGAGCCGCGATGTGGGTGCCATCGGCAATCCAGGCATCCTTGACCACGGGATCGGCGCCGGTGGTGGTGGTCACGACTGCGTCGGCGCCCCGCACCACCGCCTCGAGATCGGTGGAGGGCAACATGTTGAGGCCCGGATGGCGCGGCGCCTCGCTCTCCATGAAGGCATCGAGCGTCGCCTGCGTGCGGCTCCAGACCCGCACCTCCGACCAGTCGCGGACGGCGGCGCACGTCCTGAGCGAGCCGATGCCGACATCCCCCGCCCCCACCAGCGCGAGCACGGACGCATCCTTGCGCGCGAGCCAGCGGATGGAGACCGCGGCGGACGCGCCGGTCCGCATCATCGTGTGGTAGCTGCCGTCCACGATGGCGAGCGGAAATCCGGTCTCGGGCTCCGTGTAGACCAGGATCGAGAACACCGTCGGCAGGTCGAACTTCGCCCGGTTGTGCTCGCGGATGGAGACCCACTTGCAGGCGGCAGCCTCGGTCACGCCAGCACCGGCGGGCTCCTCGATGTACGACGGCATGACCTCCCACTCGCCCGGATACTTGTCGAGCACGATGTGCCCCTTGGGCTCCAGGTAGCAGCGCCCCTCGCCGTGGCGGCGGAACGCAGTCTCGACGCAATCGACATACTCGCCGGGCTCCAGCAGGCCCATCATGTCGGTGCGGCTCAGGATCAGGGTCTTGCGGTTGCGCCAGCTCGTCATGATTCGTCGCTTCCTTTCTCGGGTCCGGACGGCGAGGGGCCGTGCAGGATGCGCCAGATCGCCTCGGGCGTCGCCGGCATCTCGACCGCATCGTGCCCATCGTGGTCGCGGAGCGCATGGGCCACCGCGTTCATCACGGCCGCCGGCGCCACGATCGAGCCGGCCTCGCCGCAGCCCTTCACGCCGAGGGGGTTGGTCAGGCACGGTATCACGGCGAGGTGGCCGTCGAAGAACGGCAGATCGTCGGCGCGCGGCAGCGTGTAGTCCATGAACGAGCCCGCAACGAGCTGCCCGCTCGCCTCGTCGTAAGCCGCATGCTCGCAGAGCGCCTGGCCGATCCCCTGCGCGACGCCGCCGTGCACCTGCCCCTCCACCAGGAGCGGATTGAGTATCCGCCCGAAGTCGTCGACGGCGGTGTAACGGACGATGCGCACCACCCCCGTCGCGCGCTCGACCTCCACCTCGCACACGTGGCAGCCATTGGCGAACGTCACGGCGCGCGCCACGTGATTGACCTCGCCATCGAGGCCGAGAGTCTCGGCCTCCGGCCTGAGCGCCGGGTCGAAGGAGGCGCGTACCACCTTCGCAAAATCCGCCGAGCGGTCGGTGCCGGCGATGCGGTAGCGGCCACCAGAGAACTGGATGTCCTCCACCCGCGACTCCAGCAGCGCGGCGGCGACGGCCCGCCCTCTCTCCGCCGCCTCTTCCGCCGCGCGGAGCACGGCGTTGCCGCCGGTCGGCAGCGAGCGCGAGCCGCTTGAGCCGCTGCCGTAAGCGATGAGATCGGTGTCCCCCTGGCGTACGCGCACCTGGCTTACGGGAATGCCGAGATGATCGGCGACGACCTGCGCGTAGGCCGTCTCGTGCCCCTGCCCCGTCGACTGGCTCCCGATGAGCACGGTGGCCGCGCCTTCCGCATCGAAGCGGAGCGCCGCCCACTGGTTGCGGTTGGCGCCGCAGGGATCGACATAGAAGGCGAGCCCGATACCGCGCAGATGCGTCGCCTCCCCCGCTCCACTCGCTTGTCCACGTCTCGCGCGCCAGCCGCTGGCCTCGCACGCCGTCTCCAGGATCGCGGGGAAGTCCCCGGAATCGTAGGTTTGCCCAAGCGGGGTGCGGTGGGGCATGGCATCGGCGGCGACGAGGTTGCGGCGGCGCAACGCGGCCGGATCGAGGCCAAGCTCATGCGCGGCCTTGTCGATCAGACACTCCAGCAGATAGACGTTCTCGGGCCTCCCAGCACCGCGATAGGCATCGGTCGGCGCCGTGTTCGTGTAGGCGGACCGCACGCGCACATGGAGCACGGGCGTGCGGTAGGGGCCGGCGAGGGCGCGGGTGCCGCCCTGTGTGGAGACGGAGGGCCCGTAGTTGGACGCGTAGGCGCCGAGATTGGCGACGCTCTCCACTGCCAGCGCCAGAAACCGCCCGTCGGCATCGAGCGCGAGCACCGCGCGCGAGCGGAGGTCGCGGCCGTGGTGGTCGCTCGCCATGGCCTCGCCGCGCTCGGCCACCCACTTGACCGGGCGGCCCAGCATCCGCGCGGCGAAGAGGACGAGCGCGTACTCGGGATAGACCCAGAGCTTCACCCCGAAGGCGCCGCCCACGTCGGGGGTCACCACGCGCACGTGCCGGGCCGGAACCTTCAGCACGTGCTTCGCCAGGACGTTCCGCACGAGGTGAACGCCCTGCGTGCCAGCCGTCAGCGTGTAGACGCCGCTTCCGGGATCGTAAGCGCCGAGCCCGGCCCGGGTCTCCATCGGGCAGACGCTGACCCGCGAGCTGCGGGTCTCCATGCTCACCCGATGGACCGCAGCGCCCAGCGCCTCCTCCGCCGCTTCGCGGTCGCCCAGCTCCCAGTCGAGGCAGAGATTGCCGGGCGCCTCGTCGTGGAGGGCGGGTGCATCCGCGCCGAGCGCAGCCCCCGCGTCCGTTACCGACGGGAGCGGCCGATAGGCGACGGCGACGGCCTCGGCTGCAGCACGAGCCTCGGCGGCGCTCTCGGCCACGACGAAGGCGACCGGGTCGCCCACCATCCGCACCCGCGCGGCCGCAAGCACCGGGCGCGGCGGCAGGGCGGCGTTGCTGCCGTCGGCGTTTTTGGGCGCCATCACGCAGGGAATCGCACCGATGCCGGCCGCCGCGAGGTCTTCAGCGGTGTAGACGGCGCACACGCCCGGCATCGCCGCCGCATCGCCGGCGTCGATGGCACCGATCTCGGCATGGGCGTGGGGCGAGCGCACCACGCAGCCCCATGCCTGCCCGGAGAGCCCAAGATCGTCGAGATAGCGCCCGCGGCCGGTGAGGAAGCGCTCGTCCTCCGCCCGCCTCTCGGCCGCGCCGATACCGCTCGTCATTCCGCCCCCGCATTGCCGTGTGCGCGCGCGCACGTTAGATAGCCGGGCGCCAGGTCGCAATCGGCAGGAGATGCGGAAGCGTGGAGATCGGAGACGACGGCTGCGACGTGATTGTGGTGGGCTGCGGCATTGCGGGCCTCTCGGCGGCCGTCAGCGCCCAGCAGGCGGGCGCTCGGGTGGCTCTCCTGGAGCGCGCGCCGAAGGAGGAGCGCGGCGGCAACACCCGCTACACCGAGTCGTTCTGGCGGATGCAGAGCCACGATGCGGTCTCCGAGGATTTCGTGGATCGCTTTGCCGAGAACGCGGGCGGCCACCTCGACCCTGCGGTGATCGAGGACAGCGTCAGGCCCTACGACGAGTGGCCGAGGCTCCTGCGCGGCCTCGGCTTCGTCGATCCCGAGCTGGTCACCACGCTTGCCGACAACGCCGGCCCGACGCTGCGCTGGCTCACGGGCTTCGGCGTCGAGTTCGACTTCCTGCCCAACTACTTCATCACCGAGAGTACGACGCGCATGGCGCCCGCCGGCGGCGGCCTCGCGCTGGTAGAGGCGCTCGCGGCACACGCCGAGTCCGTGCCGGATCGCATCGCCATCCACTACGAGACGACGGCGCGGGGTCTCACCCAGGACGACGACGGCCGGGTGAAGGGCATCGAGGCGAGCGGGCCGCGCAACAGGCGCATCCGCCTGCATGCCGGCGCCGTCGTGCTGGCTTCCGGCGGCTTCGAGGGCAATCCCGAGATGCTGAGCCGCTATCTCGGCCCGCAGAGCCAGTTCATCCGCCCGGTCGCGCGCGGCGGCTACTACAACCGGGGCGAAGGCATCCGCATGGCGCTGGAGATCGGCGCGGCTCCCTGCGGCGACTACGGCAGCTTCCACGCCCAGCCGGTCGATCCGCGCTCCGGCCAGCACGAGCCGGTGGTGCTCAACTATCCCTACGGCATCCTGGTGAACCGCGAGGGCCGGCGCTTCGTGGACGAGGCGCCAGCGACGGTGGATGCCAGCTACGAGGCTGCCTCCCGGCACATGATGGCGCAGACGGAGGGCATCGCCTTTGCCATCACCGACGCCCGGCTCGACGACGTGCCCAACTGGCAGAAGTCGGTACGCACCGACCAGCCGCCGGTCGAAGCGGAAACGTTGGCTGGCCTGGCGAACGCTCTCGGCATCGACGGCGAAGAACTCGCGCGCACGCTCGCTGCTTACAACGCCGCCTGCCGGGGCGAGGATGGCTTCAAGCCGCTGGCGCTGGATGGCCTCTGCACGGACGGCCTCGCGCTCAGAAAATCCAACTGGGCGCGCCCCGTGGACCGGCCGCCCTTCCGCGCCTGGCCGATCATCGCCGCCAACTGCTTCACCTTCGGCGGTCTCAAGATCGACCCCTCCGCCCAGGTGCTCAACACCGACGGCGAGGTGATCCCCGGCCTCTACGCCGCGGGCGAGACCGCCGGCCTCTACTACCGCACCTACACGGGCTCCACCTCGGTGATGCGGGGCGCCGTCTTCGGCCGGATCGCCGGCCTCGACGCGGCGGCGCGCAAGAACCGGCCTTAGCCGGCGGGGTCGGAGTGAGCCAGATCGCTCTCCCCGCCGTCTTCATGCGGGGCGGCACCAGCAAGGGCCTCTTCTTCCACCGCCGCGACCTGCCGGCGGAGCGCACCGAATGGGACGCGCTCTTCCTCGCCGCCCTCGGCAGCCCCGACCCGCACGGCCGCCAGCTCGACGGCATGGGCGGCGGCATCTCCTCCCTCAGCAAGGTGGTGGTGGTGAGCCCGAGCGCGCGGCCCGGCGTCGATGTCGACTATCTGTTCGGGCAGGTGAGCGTCGAGCGTGCGCTGGTGGACTATCGCAGCAACTGCGGCAACCTCACGGCGGCGGTGGGGTCCTTCGCGGTCGACGAAGGGCTGGTGCAGGCGGCAGACGGCACGACCACGCTCACCCTCCACAACTGCAACCTGGATCAGACGATCGAAGCGCGCTTCGAGGTCGCGGGCGGCCGCGCGGCGGTGGAGGGCGACACCCTGCTCGACGGCGTCGCGGGAGAGGGCGCGCCCATCGAGCTTTCCTTCCTGGAGCCGGGCGGCGCCGTCACCGGCCGCCTGCTGCCGAGCGGACGAGTCCGCGACGTGCTGGACGTGCCGGGGCTTGGCGAGATCGAGGCGACGCTGATCGACGCATCGACGGCTTTGGTCTGCGTCCGCGCCGACGCGCTCGACCTGAGCGGGGTCGAGCCGCCCGACACGATCGAGACGGACCCCTCCCTCCTGGAGCGGCTGGAAGCGATCCGCCGCGCCGGGGCCGAAACAATGGGAATCCCGCCGGAGACCGAGAGCGTGCCCAAGGTGGGGTTCGTCGCCCCGCCTGCCGAGGCGACGACCCTCAGCGGCGCGCGCCTCGCAGCCGACGCGGCCGATCTCTCGGCCCGGGTCATCTCCATGGGGCGCCCGCACCGGGCGCTGCCGCTGACGGCGGCAATGGCTCTTGCGGTGGCCGTACGCATTCCGGGCAGCATCGCCGCCGAGGCGACCGGCACCGACAACGCCGGCGCTGCCCTAGTCCGCCTCGGCCATCCCTCGGGCGTTGCCGAGGTCGCGGTCGATCTCGCCACCGCCGACCCGCCCCGTGTCGACCGCGTCACCGTGATCCGCACCGCCCGGCGCCTGATGGAAGGCCGGGTGCTCGTTCCCGCCCGGCGCCTTGCGGCCCCCATCCACCGTTGATCGCAGGGCGTTCTATCGCTATTGGATAGCCCCAATCGGCGGCAAGACCCTGCGTGGCGCGCTGAAGCGGCTGCGCAGGGCAAGGGAGTGTGCGCCATGTCGAACCCCGCCGGGGGCGCGGCGACGGGTGAGAAGCCCGACCTCGACGTGATCGCGCGGATGCGCGCGGAGCACACGCGCTGGCTCGAGAGCGGCGGCGCGGCGGGCGTGCGCGCGGATTTCGCGGGCATGGAGCTTTCGGACGTGCGCTTTCCCGGCGCTGACCTGCGCCGCGCGCTCTTCGCCGATGCCAACCTCTTCCGCGCGGATTTCGCGGGCGCCGACCTCTCCGGGGCCGACTTCACCGGCGCCAACCTGAACCGCGCCGATCTTGCAGGCTCGACGCTGCAGCGCGCGGTGCTGGACAGGGCCGATCTCTCGGACGCCGCCCTCGGCGATGCGCGCATGGAGCACGCCTCGCTGGTGGAGGCCAGCCTGCAGCGCGCCTGGCTCGGTCGCGCGCATCTAGAGCACGCCACGCTCAGGCGCGCCGACCTGCACGGCGCCTGGATAGGCCGCGCCAGCCTGGAACGGGCGAACCTCGAAGGCGCCATGCTGGTGGGAGCCGAGTTCCCCGGCACGAGCTTCAGGGGCGCGTCGCTGAGGAGCGCATATTTCGGCGGCGTAGCGCTGATCGACGCCGATCTCTCGGGCGCCGACCTGGGTGAGGTTCGCAACCTCACGCCGGCGCAGCTTGAAGCGGCGAAGGTCGACGGGCGGACGATCCTGCCGCCGGAGCTTGCACATGGCGGCAGCGAAGCGCGGGCCGCCGGGTGAGGCCGGGATTCGGGAGCACGACAGGAATGCGGCGCCGGAGCGGCGGCGGTAACGAGCAGAGCGGCGGGAGGAATTCGTGACGAATCTCAGGGTAGCGGTCGATATCGGCGGTACGTTCACCGATATCTGCATTCTCGACGAAGACTCAGGCGCGCTCAGGGTCGCCAAGACCGCATCGACGCCGGACGACCCCTTGGTCGGCGCGATGCGGGGGCTGGAAGAGGCGAAGGTCGATCTCAAGGACGTGACCCTCTTCTCGCACGGCACGACGGTCGCCACCAACGCGCTGATAACCCGCCGCCTGCCGCCCGCCGCCATGATCTGCACCGAGGGCTACCGCGACGTCATCGAGATCAGGCGCTCCAACAAGGAAGACCTCTGGGACACCTACAAAGACGTGGCTCAGCCCTACATCAGGCGGCGCGACCGGCTGACCGTGCGCGAGCGGATCGACCACGGCGGCCGGGTGGCGACACCGCTGGACGAGGCGGACGCCCGCGAGAAGGCGCGGATCCTGCGCAAGCGCGGCGTCGAGGCCGTCGCCGTCTGCTTCATGAACTCCTTCATCAACCCGCAGCACGAAGCGCGCATGAAGGAGATTCTGGTGGAGGAGCTGCCGGGGGTGGAGATCACCACGTCGTCCGAGACCCTGCCCGAGATCTTCGAGCACGAACGCTTCTCCACGACGGTGGTGAACGCGATTCTGAGCCCCGTGGTGGGCGGCTACGTGAAGCGCATGAACGACGCGCTGCAGAAGGGCGGCTACGCCAGCGACCTGCTGATGCTGCATTCCGGCGGCGGAGTCATGACGCCGGCGACCGCCGGGCAATTCGCAGGCCGCCTCGCCGGCTCCGGCATCGCCGCCGGAGCCATCGCGAGCCGGCACATCGCGATGCTCTGCGGCTACGAGAACTCCATTGGCCTCGACATGGGCGGCACGAGCTGCGACGTCTCGCTGGTCTTCGGCGGCGAATCCCGCGTCACCAAGGACTGGCACATCGAGTTCGGCTACCCCATCCGCTTCCCCAGCATCGAGGTGCTGACCATCGGCGCGGGCGGCGGCTCGCTCGCCTGGATCGACGACGCGGGCTCGCTGCACAACGGGCCGCAGTCGGCGGGTGCCGACCCCGGGCCCGCCTGCTACGGCCGCGGCAACACGACACCCACCAACACCGATGCGAACCTCGCGCTCGGCCGGCTCGGCACGCAACTCGCCGGCGGGCAGATCATGCTCGACAAGGCGGCCTCCGAAGCCGCCGTGCGCACCGGAGTCGCGGAGCCGCTCGGCATGGATTCCGTCACGGCGGCCAAGGCCATCGTCAGCGTCGCCAACGCCAACATGGCGGATGCGGTGCGGCTCATCTCCATCAGCCGGGGCTACGATCCGCGCGACTTCGCGCTCGTGGCCTTCGGCGGCGCGGGCGCGCTGCACGGCGTGGCGCTGGCGAAGGAGCTTTCCATCCCGACCGTGATCGTGCCGCCCAATCCGGGGGTCACGTCCGCGCTGGGCTGCCTGCTCGTGGACGTGCGCCACGACCTCTCGCAAACCTACCTCGCGCTTGCCGCGGACGCCGACCCCGCTGACATCGAGGCCCGCTTCGCCGAGATGGAGGCGGAAGCGAAGAGCCGGCTGGTAAAGGAGGGCGTGGCGGACGCCGACATGGTGCTGCAGCGCAGCATCGACATGATGTACCAGGGCCAGTGGCGCTCGCTCCAGGTGCCGGTGGCTTCGCCCTTCACCTCTGTGCCCGATGCCGTGAACGCCTTCCACGCCGATCACGACCGGGAATACGCCTTCCGCCGGGACGACACGCCGGTCGAGCTTTTCCGCCTCAATCTCGCGGCCATCGGCACGGTGCCCAAGGCCGAGTTGATGCGTCATGCGGCGAACGGCGCCAAGGCGGTGGCCGACGAATCCCGGATGGTCGATTTCGACGAGGTTGAGGGGGCGGTCGAGACGCCGATATACTCGCACGAGGGGCTGCCGGCAGGTGTGACCATCGAGGGACCGGCAATCATCGAGCAGCTCGATTCGACGACGGTCATCCCGCCCGGCGTGCGCGCAGAAGTGGACGAGTGGCTCAACATCCGGATCCACGTAGCGGAGGCATAGAGATGAGCAAGCAAGGCACTGGCATCACGCTCGATCCGGTCACCTTCGAGGTTCTCAAGAACTCGTTCATCACCACCGTCGACCAGATGGCGGAGCAGATCCTCAGGACCTGCTACTCGTTCGTCATCTACAACCGCGATTTCTCCTCCGCCCTCAACGACGCCAACGGCGATTCCATCGCCCAGGGCAACATGGACATCGCCGTCCATGTCGGCACGCTGCACTACACGTGCAAGGCCGTCATCGACACGTTCAAGGACGACATGCGGCCCGGCGACGTGTTCATGACCAACGACCCCTACGCCGGCGGCACGCACTTCAACGACGTGCGGATCATCCGGCCCGTCTTCGTGGGAGACGAGATCATCGCCTTCGCCCAGTCGAACGGCCACTGGTCCGATGTCGGCGGCAGCACGCCCGGCTCCTTCGACGTGCTCGCCAAGGAGATGTTCCGCGAGGGCATCCGCATCACGCCGACGCGCCTCATCGACGAAGGCAAGTGGCGCAAGGATTTCGCCGACATGATCGCGGCCAACACGCGCGATCCCGAATCGATCATCGGCGACATGAACGCGCAAGCCGAGGCCACGCGCGTCGCCGAGCGCGAGATCCTGCGGCTGGTCGAGAAGTACGGCAAGGACACCGTCGTCACCGGCTGCAAGGAGGTGCAGGACTACGTCGAGCTGGCCACCCGCCAGCGCATCGCCGAGCTCCCCGACGGCACCTGGGAGAACGTCGACTACATCGACCGCGACCCGGCGCTCGGCGAGGGCATGATCCCGATCAAGGTGAAGCTCACCATCAAGGGCGACGAGGTCACCTACGACTTCACCGGCAGCCACGACACCATCAGTACCCTCTACAACTCCGCCTTCGGCGGCACCTTCTCGGCCGTGGTCGCGGGCATGAAGACCTACTTCCCGGATCTTCCGCTCAATTCCGGCTTCTACCGGCCGATCAACGTGATCGCGCCCGAGAACTCCATCGTGGACGCCAAGTGGCCGGTGGCGGTGACGGGCTTCCTGATGCCGTTCGAGAAGATCATGAACTCGATCTACGAGATCTGGTCCGACATCATGCCCGAGCGCGCCATCGCCTGCGCCTTCAACCTGGAGTACCTGCTCACCGGCGGGCGCGACCTGCGCACCGAGGACCGCAACATCTTCATGTTCTACGACTGGCTGCCCGGCGGCTGGGGCGGGCGCAACGGCAAGGACGGCTGCAACGTCACCACCGCCTGCTTCGGCACCGGGCTGATGACCCAGCCGGTGGAGGGACAGGAGCGGCTCTGCCCAATCATCGCCAACGAATACCAGATCGGGACCGATTCCCCGGGGCCCGGCAAGTGGCGGGGCGGCGCCGGCGTGGTCAAGACCAGCACCCTGCAGGAGGCCGAGAGCACCGTCATCTCCTACATCTGCGACCGTGAGCGGGCGATCGTCTGGGGCATCAAGGGCGGGCTGCCGTCGATGCCGCACGGGCTCTACATCCAGCGCAAGGGCAAAAACGAGCGCGAGTGGCTGGGCTCGATCTTCTCCGACGTGCCGATCGAGTCCGGCGACATATTCTCGCGGCCGACCGCCGGCGGCGGCGGGCTGGGCGATCCACTCGAGCGCGACCCGGCGCTGGTGGTTCGGGACGTCGAGGACGACTACGTCTCGGTCGCGCGTGCGCGCAAGGACTATGGCGTCGTCCTCAAGGTGATCGATGCGGACCTCGCGAGCTACGAGGTCGATGTCGAGGCCACGCGCGCCGAACGTGCCGCCATCGCCAAGGCCAGGCGCGGCTGGCTCGAAGAGGACGGCGCGGCCGTCGCGGAGCGCTACCGCAACGGCGAGCTCGACGAGTTCGACATGGTGCGCCGCTACGGCG
>JAPPMY010000224.1 GCA_028818855.1 Rhodospirillales bacterium | reverse complement strand
AAAAGCGGCCCTGTTTCAGCACGTTAGCACCGCAGGTGCGCCCGCTGGTGTTCCGTGACACGATGATCTCGAACATCCGCGACCTCGTGGACGTGGTGCCGCGCCTCAACATCTTCGGCGACGACGAGCTCGCCAGTCTCTGCGCGCAGGTGAAGGAGAAGATCGCGAGCGTCGAGCCGGACGCGCTCCGGCCGTCGAAGACCTTCGACCCGGCGGCCCGCGCCCAGGTCAAGCGCGACGCCGATGCGCTTGCGGAGAAATTCGCGGGGTACTTCGGGCAACGCGCAGAAGAGCCCGCCGAGGAGCCGGTGCGGGAGGCCGCCTGATGGCCGCCCGCGTGCTCAGCGAGTCCGCGCTCCGGGTCAGCGACTGCGTGACGGAGCTGCTGCGCAAGCAGCCCTTCTTCGGGAGCCTCGTGCTGAGGCTTCCGCTCCGGCCCGATCCGACCCGCGAGACGCTGGCCACCGATGGCCACGAGATTCGCTACTCACCCCGCTGGATTGCGGAAACCGAGGCGCACCTGATCGAGACCGCGATGGCGCGGGTGGTGATGGCGTGTGCGCTCAAGCACCACACACGCCGGGGCAAGCGCGATCGCGAGCGCTGGCAGATGGCCTCGCAGCTCGTCACCCACGCGCTGATCCGCGATGCCGGGTTCACGCTGCCGCCCGACGCGGAAGCGTGGGACGACCTCAGCGTCGAGCAGGCATACGACCGCCTGCCGACGCCCGAGGACGGCGATTCCGGAGACGACGGAAACGCATCCTCCGGCGCCGCCGGTGCGGGCGGTGTCGACGCCCAGTCCTCGCCGGACGGCGATGACGACGGAACGCGCGACCCGTCCGATTCCCCCGATCACGGCGACGGGCAGGACTCAAGCGGTAGTGAGGAAGGCGACGCCGAAGCTGACGGCGGGGATGCCCAGAAGCCGCACGATCCCGGTGGAGGAGAGGACGGCCAGGGCGAGGAGGGGGCTTCCGACGCGCCGCCGAGCCACGATCCATCCGGCACCGGAGAGGTCATGGACGCGGACGCCCGCGCCGGCGACGACGGCGATTCCGCCGAAACGCCGGTGGACGTCACCGCCGAGGAGCAGGCCTGGGACGAAGCAATGCACCAGGCCCTCAACATCGCCCGCGCCGAGGGCAAGGTGCCGGGGCAGATCGAGGAGACGGTGAAGGGCGCCCACGCCAGCCAGCTCGACTGGCGGACGCTGCTGCGGCGCTACATGACCGACGCGGCGAAGAGCGACTATTCCTGGAGCCTGCCCAACCGCCGCTTCATCGACTTCGGCCTCTACCTGCCCTCGATCCGCTCTGAGGGGATGGAGACCATCGCCGTCATCGTCGACACCTCGGGCTCGCTGCCGGCGGAGACGCTGGGCGAGTTCTGGGCCGAGCTGCGCGAGGTTGCGGCCGAGATCAAGCCCGAGAGCGTCGTCGTGCTCCAGGTCGACGCCGGCGTGCAGGACGCGGCGGAGTACACGCCCGACGACCTGCCTGACGAGATCGTCGTCAAGGGCCGGGGCGGCACCGACTTCCGGCCCGGCTTCGAATGGCTCGACGAGCAGGGGATCCAGCCGGCCGTCTGCCTCTACTTCACCGACATGGAGTGCTCCCGCTACCCCGACGACGAGCCGGTTTTCGATGTCGTCTGGGTCAACTGGAGCGACCCGCCCGAGGACTGGAACCGCGAGCCCTGGGGCGAGCGCATCGACATCGCCGCCTGAGAGCGCCAGCCCGGCCGCTCGCCCCCGCCGTCCAATTCCGCCCCACCGCCCGAGGAGCGACCGCCATGCAGACCGTCCACCCGTCGCCGGAAACCGTCCGCCTCGCGATGTCGCGGATCGAACGCGCCATGACCGACAGCGGCGGCGACGGCGAGGCCCCCATGGATTGGGGGATCGTCCACCGCGACGGCTGCCGCACCGCCGCCTGTCATGCGGGCTGGTACGCGCTCGGCCGCCTGATCGACCATCCCGCAATCCGCTGGCGCCACGACGAGACGTTCTACAGCGATCCCGGCGAGACCATGATGGCGCTGAGACCGGACGGGCAGCTCGCCCATGTGATGTATTACGAGGGGGCGCACATGCTCGCGCGCGACCTCGGTTTCATGAACGCCCCTGCGCTGAAGGGCTGGGCGGAGCGGCATCCGGAGATCTGGGGCAACCGCCACGGCGAGCGCATGTTCGCCGGCGACGGGGCGGTGGCGTTCGGCAAGCCGGCCTTCGCGCCGGTCATGGTGAGCGAAATCGTCGCCTGGTGGCGCGCGGTCGCGGACCGGCTCGACACGGCGATCCCGGTCCATGCCGGGCAGACGGCCGCGCTCGCCGCGCTCAGGCGCCACGATCCCGAGGCGCAGGAGACCATCGCGGTCGAGCCCTGCGCCGGCGGATACCGCCTCGTCCGACAGCCCCGGCCGGTGAACCTGCTGTCGCATCAACACTGATCCCGTTCCTCCGGGACGCGGCCCGCACCACCGTCCCGCCGCCACGCCCCACCCTTGGTCGCAACGCCTCCGAGAGGCGGAGCCGGGCCGGGGACCAGGCGGCGCGGGCGGGCCGGCGGGAGCCGTTTCCCGACTTCGCTTCCGTGCATTTCCACACACCACCGAGGGAGGTTCGCATGAACCACATCGCCCCCAGGGCCGAGACGCTCATCCGGGAGATCCCGCTCTCCCGGCTCGCGCTCGCCCCAGAGAACGTCCGCAAGACCCCGCCCGATCCCCAGGCCGACACCGCGCTCAAGGCCTCGATCGCCGCCTTCGGGCTGCTGGAGAACCTGGTCGTCCGCGCCGACACACCCGCCGAGGATGGGACCGAACGCTACGCCGTGGTCGCCGGCGGGCGCCGCCTCAAGGCCATTCAGGCGCTGGTCGAGGACAAGGTGTTCGACGCCGGCCATCCGGTGCCCTGCCAGGTCAGGTCCGGCGACGCCGAGCCCGGCGAGGTGTCGCTCGCGGAGAACGTGGTGCGCATCGCCATGCACCCCGCCGACCAGGTGACCGCTTTCGCGAAGCTGGTCCAGGCCGGCCAGTCGGTTCCCGCCATCGCGGCGCGGTTCGGCGCGTCCGAGCGCATCGTCGAGCAGCGGCTGCGCCTCGGCAACGCCGCGCCCGAGCTGCTGGACGCCTACCGGGCCGACGAGATCAGCCTGGAGGTGCTGAAGGCCTTCGCCGTCACCGCCGACCGCGAGCGCCAGATGGCG
>JAPPMY010000185.1 GCA_028818855.1 Rhodospirillales bacterium | reverse complement strand
GCGTGCACTACGACCTCTCCGGCTCGCACCCGAAGACGATCTCGACCTTCCTCAACTGCTGCTACGGCGGCGCGTTCGCGGCGATCGTCGCCGGCACCAAGATGCAATCGCCCGACATTCCGCTGAACTCGGGCTTCTACCGGGTGGTGACCGTCGATCTCGGGCCGAAGGGCACCGTGGTCAACGCGGACTGGCCGACGCCTGTGGCGGGCTTCTGCTCGGGCCCGTTCGAGAAGATCATGAACTCGGTGTTCGAGCTTTGGGCCGAGATCCTGCCCGAGCGCGCCATGGCCTGCACCTTCAACCTCGAATACCTGCTGATCGGCGGGCGCGACGGCCGCAAGGAGGATCGCCCCTACTTCATGTGGTACGACTGGATGGTGGGCGGCTGGGGCGCACGCAACGGCCGCGACGGCTGGGGCGCGACCGGGCCGGTCTTCGGCGTCCAGCTCGGCACGCAGCCCTTCGAGGGGCAGGAGCGGCTCGCCCCGGTGCTGACCACCGGCCACGAGCTCATCGTCGATTCCGGCGGCCCCGGCAACTCGCGGGGCGGCCTCGGCGTCGAGAAGGGCGCGATCCTGACCAAGGCGGAGCGCTCGGTCGTCTCCTACTGCTGCGACCGCGAACGCTCGGTGACCTGGGGGCTCTGGGGCGGCCTGCCGTCGATCCCCCACGGCGTCTGGGTCAATCCGGGCACGCAGGGCGAGCGCTACCTGGGCTCGATCTTCTCGGGCGTTCCGGTGGAGGCCGGCGACACCGTGACGCGGCCCTCCGCCGGCGGCGGCGGGCTCGGCGACCCGCTCACGCGCGATCCCGCCACGGTCTGCGAGGACGTGACCGACGGCTACGTTTCCATCGAGCGGGCGCGGAAGGACTACGGCGTCGTGGTCCGCGAAGTCGATGCCGACCTCGCCGAGTACGAGGTCGACGACGCGGCGACCGAGGCGGAGCGCGAGCGCATCCGCGCCGAGCGCCACGGCTGGCTCGACGCCGATGCCGAAGAGATCGCGGCCAGGTACCGCAGCAAGGAGCTGGACGCGCTCGACCTGATCCGCCAGTACGGCGTGATCGTGGACTGGGGCACGGGCGAGCTTCTCTCCAAGACCACCCGGCAGTTCCGCGACATGCTGCGGCGCCGCACCGCGGCCCACTGGGAGGTGCCCGGCCAGGCGCGCAACGAGCAGCCGACGCTTCGCGTCGCCTAGCTCTCTCGGATGGTGCCGTGAGCGTCGTCCTCGTCACGGGCGCCGATCGCGGCATCGGCAACGCGCTCTGCCGCGCCTGTCACGCGCGCGGAGACGACGTTGTCGCGGCCTGCCTGGGAGATTCCGACGAGCTGAGAGCGCTCGGGCTGAGGGTTGAGCCCGGCGTGGACGTGACCTCGGATGACGCCGTTGGGGGGCTCGCGCAGCGGCTCGCGGACACGGGCATGGACCTCGACCTGCTGATCAACAACGCCGGAATCGCCGGGCAGGACGCGCTGGGCGCGCTCGACTACGACGCCATCCGCCGGCAGCTCGAGGTCAACGCGCTGGGCCCGCTCCGCGTGACCGAGGCGTTGCTGGATCGGCTCAAGCCGGGCGCGACGGTCGCCTTCATCACGAGTCGCATCGGCTCGCTCGGCGACAACCGCTCGGGCGGCCTCTACGGCTACCGCATCTCAAAGTGCGCGGCCAACATGGTCGCGGTCAACCTCGCCCACGACCTCGCGAAGCGGGACGTCGCGGCAGTGGTGCTGCACCCCGGCATGGTCGCGACCGGCATGACCTTCGACGACGAGCGCCGCGAGGCGCGGCCTGCCAGTGAGGCCGCCGCTGCCCTGTTGGAGCGGATCGATCGGGCCCGGCCGGGGGCGCCACCTGCCTTCTGGCACGCGCCCGAGCGCACGATCATTCCGTGGTGAAGTCCCCGGATCAGGCGTCCAGGCCGAGGCTCCGGTGGAAGGCTTCGACGGCGCCCAGCGCGGCGTCCGCCGCGTCGTCCTGCTCCGGCAGCGCGCCGCAGTAGGCGGTGACGGCCTCGCGCGCGAGCGGCATCCACTTCTCGATCCAGCCCCGGAGAACGTCGGCGTTGCCCTCGTTCTCCAGCGAGAACGCGACAAGGCTCGCGCTCCAGCGCCGTGAGCGCTCGCTGTCCCGCATCTGGTTGTCGGCGAGCAGCCCGAGCAGCCCGTCGTCGAAGCGGCGCCCGATGCGGCCGAGCTGGCGGTGCGCTTCGTCCGCGGCCGGCTTCGCCACCAGGTTGAGCGCCACGAAGTGCTCGCCCCAGTCGTAGGTGGCGAGCGTCTTCTCCAGGAGCTCGCGGAAGCCCTGCCAGGCGGGCTCCTCCTCCCAGGTCCGGCGCTCGGTCTCGCCGAAGCCGCGCTCGGGATGCGCCCGCTGGAGCTCACGCGCCCGGTAGGCGCAGCGGGAGAGCCAGCGGAACTCGTCGCCGTCCTGAAAGCCGGCGCAGGCCGTGATGGTGCTCGCCGGCGCGATCTGCACCAGGTAGGCCGCGCCCATCTGCAGCGCCATCTGCAGGAAGCGCCGCGGCGTGTAGAGCCGCTCCAGAACGTCGAGCCAGGCGGCAGACAGCGTCCCGTCGTGGCCGATCTCGTCGTGCTCGTCCAGCAGACCGTCGACGTACTGCTCCTGTTGATCCTGAATCCGCGTGTAGACGCGGTAGATCATCTCGTCGGGGTCGCGAAAGCCCTCCCAGTCCGGGTGCTGCAGCAGGCTCTCGGTAACGTTGCGCTTGTAGAACTCGTTCATGCCGAGCAGCGGCGCCGGCGAAAGCTCATAGGCCTGGTCCGGGTGGCGCGTGCGGGTCTGCAGGTTGGTGGTGACGACTTCGTACTCGCTCGGCCGCCGCCTCTTCTTGGCAAGGCCGCTCCACGTCTTCATGCCCTTGACTTCGACCGTCACGGTGCTGCTCCCCTAGCGCGCGATGAACCGGATGCCGTCCGGCTCGGTGCGGATGAACCCTGCGAAGCTCGGCATGTTCGCCTCGATGTCGCCGCGGGTGACGGTGCGACCGAGCACGTCGCCCACGGTCTCGAAGCGGACGAAGCACTCGTCCGCGACCTTGATCCTGACGTAGGACGCGTGCGCCTCGGCAACGACCTCGCGGCCCGCGTTGTCCTCCTGGATCGCCTCGAGCACCGCGTCGGCGATCTCGCCGGCACGCATCACGGGGCCCACGAGATTGCCGGCGTCGTCTGCCGTCGTCATGCTCGTCT
>JAPPMY010000256.1 GCA_028818855.1 Rhodospirillales bacterium | reverse complement strand
CACGCATGCGCGACCGCCGGGCCTCGAGCCGGGGACGAGGCGGGGGTCTCAGCACCCGGCTCGGTCGGGGGGAGAGGCGGAGACGGAGCCTGCGGCTCAGTCTGGGACTCAGCGTCTTCGGGGCGCTGCTGGCGCTGGGGCTGCTGGGAATGCTGGTGCTGGGCGCCACGGTGTTCTTCGAGACCCGGGCGCTGGAGAAGCGCGGTCACCTGGCGGCGGTGCAGCTCGCGGTCCTCGCCGAGGCTGCCGCCTCCCACGCCCACAGCCGTTTCCCCGCCCTGCTGACGCAGGCGCAGGGCGGGCCATCCGAGCTCACGGTGGCGGGGCTCAAGGCGGCCGGCGCGCTGCCGCAAGAATTCTCGGAGACCGATGCGCTCGGGCGCGGCTACCGGGTACTGATGCTGGCGGCGGGCGCCGACGCCTTCGACCTGCTGGTGACCGAGACGGTCGGGCCCGGCGATACGGTGCGCCCGGCGGCCGCCCCGCTGCAGGCGACGGGGCCGCGCATCGGGCTCGCCGGTCCATCCCGGCTCTCCGGTCCCACCGTGGACGCCGACGTAAGCGCGTTCCGGGCGGCCTTCGCGGGCGCGCCGGGAGAGGGCGCGCTGGCGGCGCTCCGGCGCTTCGACCACGGCGGGGTCTTCGGCGATGCGCTCTACCGCGTCGCGATCCCCGGCTTCGCCGAGGCCAACCGCATGGAGGCCGATCTCGACATGGGCGGCAACGCCATCGAGGGCGCGGGCACCGTCGAGGCGGCGAGACTCGAGGTGGAGACCGACGTGGAGGCCGGAGGCGATCTCACGGTGACCGGCGACCTGGTGGTGGGACGCGCGCTGAGGGTCGCGGGCGCTGTCGAGGCTTCTGAACGGATTACGGTCGGGGCCGCGCGCATCGAGGGTGCGGTCAGCAGCGATTCGCTGACGGCGGCGGGCGCAGTACGCGCGCGGACCGTCGAGGCGGCGGGCCTGATCGAGGCGGGATCGATCGGCGCCGCAGGCGCAGTCGCCGCCGGCAGCGCCCGGCTCACCAGCCTCGACGCCGCCGCGGTGACCGCGCGGACGGTGACGGCGGGAACGGTGTCGGCATCGTCGGCCAACGCAGCCCGGATGCGCTTCGACGGACGCCTCGACGCCGATAGCGCCGGCATCTCGCGTCTGATCGTCGGGCGCTGCCAGGGGTGCCGGTGACACTCGTGCCGGAGATGCGCGCGTGGGCTGTCGCGATGCTCCTCGTCTCGATGGCGGCCGTGCCGGCGATCGCGCAGGAGCGGGGCCCAGAGACACGCGAGCCGGAGCCTCTCGGCCCGCAAAGCGTGGCCTGGGACCTGGAACGGGCCTTCGTCGAGATGGAGCGCCTTCAGGCGGAGGTCGCCCTGCTGCGGCGGCTCGGCGAAGCGCAGGCCGCTCTGCTGGCCTGGAACCGCGAGCGCGCCGACGGCGGGGCCGGAGCCGCGGTGCTGTCCGCGCGGCTCTGCGACGAGCCGGAACTGGAGATCTGGTGCCGGGTGCTGCCGGCTACCTTCGGCGCGGACTCAGGCGACGCTGCGGACGACGGAAACGGGCAGGACGGGGACCAATGACTGACGCGATTCTGGCGGGGGCCGTGCTGGCGGCGATGGCGGGGCTGGCGGTCCACGACGCGCGGCGCGCTCTGGTCGACCCGCGTATGGTGCTGGCGCTGCTCGCGGCGGCGGCGGCCTGGCGCTTCGGCGGCAGCGCAGGATCCGAGGGAGCATGGCCGCGGCTTGCGGCCGGCGTGCTCGGTGCCGCGCTCGGGGTGGCCGCCGTGATGGTCCCGATCGCCGTCGCCGCATGGCTCGGGCGGCGCTGGCCGCTCTATCCGGGCGACGCGATGATGCTGGGGGCGCTGGGCTTTCTGCTGGGAGTTCCCGGCCTCGCGTGGACCATGCTGTTGGGCTCGGGTCTGGCGCTCCTCCACCGCTTCTGCGTGCAGCGCAGGCGCGGCCGGCCCTTCCGCAAGGGGCTCGTGCCCCTCGGTCCCGGCATGTGCGCCGGGGCCGCCGCGGTGTTCCTCTGCATGAACTTCGGGGTAGCGCTCGCGGGCGACGCGCAGGACTCCGTTGTGGCTCCGCTTCCGGCGGTCCCTACCACGGGCGAGCCGGCACGATTGCCGGCGACCGAACTGGGCCCGGCTCTCGAATCGCTGTCCGCGACGCTCGCCGCGCGCGATGTCGCGTTCGATACCGGTGAGAGCCTGGCTTTCCCGTCGCTGGTGAACCGGCTCGCGGCGCTGGCAGGTGTGGCGATGCGGATCGAGGAGCGGCCTGCACGGATCGCGGGCGGGGAGGCCGCGCTGCCCGAGCCGCCGGCCCTGTCCGTCGCCTGGGAGGGGCCTCTTTCCGGCCTGCTCGACCGCGTGGCCTGGCTTAGCGGCTACGACTGGTCCTGGGAGACCCTTGGGTCGAAGATCCTTGGGCCGGAGACACTCGTGCCCGAGCATGGCACCGTCGTCTTCCACCGGTACTGGGATGTCGAACAGCGCGGCCCGGCAGCGAGCGCGGGCACCGGGAGCGCGGGGGCACGAGAGGGCGATGGCCCCGCCGGGGCGCGGGACGCTGTCGAGGGTCCGGGCAGCGGCGCAGCCGACAACGGTGGCGGCTGGACCGTCGATCCGCAAGAGCACCGCACGCTCAGGGGCGTGCTCGAGAGCTGGGCCGCGCGCGCCGGCTGGACACTGGTCTGGAACGCCGGACGAGACTACGGCCTGGGTGCGGCGGCGGTCTTCGAGGGCGGCTTCCTTGAGGCAGCCGACCTTTTGCTGAGCGGCCCGGCGACCAGGCGCGTGCTGGATGTGCGTGCTTATGCGGCGAACCGCCACCTGGTGGTGGACGACGCCGACGGAGCCGGCTGGTGAAGGGCGCGCGCATCATAGGTCTGCTCGGTGCGGCAGCGCTTGCAGGACTGCTCGCAGTGCCGCTCTCAGGCTGCGTGTCGTGGGGGACACTGGGGCCGGAGACGGAGCCGCGGCCCGGGGCTGCCGCGCCGGCGACGCCGGATCCGGCGGAATCGCGCCTCGTCGAGGCGGCGGAGCGGGCCGAGCGGGCGCTCGCCTCCCTTGCCCGCGCACTGCCGGCCCCGGACCCGCAGTCGGGCCTGCCGGACACGGACGCCGTGCCCGCCGCGCTGCGAGCGCCTGTGACGCTGGACTGGACCGGGCCGGTCGAGGCGCTGGCGGAGGAGCTCGCGCGGCGCGCGGGCT
>JAPPMY010000278.1 GCA_028818855.1 Rhodospirillales bacterium | reverse complement strand
GGACGCCGACGGTGCGGGCGAGGGCGGGGTTGGCGCCGGCCGGCATGTTGAGGGCAATGACCCTGCCGGACTCGATGAGCTGCTGGAGGGGCGGGAGACGCTGGAGGAGGCCGGCGGCGACGGAGGGCGTTGCGCCCGGCGGCGGCTGGGGCAGGTCGTCGGGGGCAGGCGCAGCCGGCTGCGGGGCCGGCGGGCAGAACACGCGGGCCACGTCCGGGAGGTCGAACATGGACAGGAACACGCTGACGCCTTCGACGATGGACGTCCGGAGCTTCGTGTCGAGTTGGAGCCAGTCGTGGCGGTACCAGCGCTCGATGGCGGCGACGCGCTGGGCGTGCTCGCTAGGAGGCCGGCGGTCGTCTTCGACGGTGGCCGGGATGCCGAGGGCCGCGAGGGTGTCGAGGAGTTCCCGGTCGTAGGGGGTCCGGACGCGCTCGCCGCCCGCGGGCTGCCATTCGTGGTTGGTGAGGGGGTCCGCGTGCGTCCCGAGGTGGCGGGCCGGGATGAGGATGGAGGCGCCGGGCGGCGGGCCGGCGAGCGCGTCGGCCTGCTTGATCTTCTCGTCGATGCGGTCGGGGTCGATGGCGCAGTGGTAGAGGTCGCGGAATGTGACCCACTGGTCGGGGAGCGCGCGGTGGAGTTCGATGAGCCAGCGGATGAGGTTGGTGTACGCCTGCTGCCAGAAGGGCTCCTTGCTCTTGCCGAAGAGCTGGTTGAGCAGCGACGCGACGGTGTAGGCGAGCGAGTAGCTGTCCATGGCGGTCGCCAGGGGGTTCCATTGCCAGCGGCCGCCGAGGGCGAGTTCGGTGTAGTCGTCGCCGCGGCCGGCGTCTTCGAGGACGGCGCGGATGTCGTGGCAGAAGTCGCCCTTGACTTCGAGGACGAGGGCGGCGGCCCGCTTCTGCGGGTCCGCGGACTGCCACGAGAGCAGTTGCTGCGCGAAGGGGCGCATGCAGGCGGAGGTCTTGCCGGTCCCGACGGCGCCGAAGATGGCGACCCCGGTATACAGGCCCCGCTCGGGGAGCGTGAGCCAGGAGGGGCGGGTGATCTCGCGCGGCTCGGTGGGATGGTGGACCTCCCCGACCACGAGAGCGGGCGCGTCGTCGTGCGGCGAGGTGGGCCAGACCGGCAGGGTCCCGCGGCCGCGGCGGCGGTCCCGCGCGCGGGCGCCGAACCAGAGGCGGTAGGAGCTGGTGACGACCAGGACCCCGGTGAACGCGAGGACGGACGGCATCAGGAGGTGCCAGCCTCGGATGACCGCGTAGAAGCCGGGGTCTTCGAAGGCGACGAGGTCGAGCAGGGGAAGGTCACCGGGCGCGGGGAAGGGACGCGCGCCGAGGGACCACGCGAGCGCGAGAAGCGCGAGAAAGATGGCGGCGACGAGCCGCCAGCTCAGCAGGCGGTCGGCCGTTTCGGCGGCGCCGGCGGAGTGGTCGAGGGCCAGGGCGGCCACCCGGGCGGCGGCGCGCCGGAGGGGTGCGGCCATCAGCCCCGAGAAGCCTTCCCGCAGGGATCAGTAGCGCCGCAGGCGCGGGCTGGGAGCGACCCCGAACATGAGACAACCGGCGTTACAAGCGCCGGGTGGCGGTGCCGTAGATCCGTCGATCGGAGGGGGGTCGCTCCCAGCCCCACTCTCCGCCCCGGGGCGGAGAGTGCGGTTCGGGAGTATGCGAGCGAACCGTAACGGCGCCATGGAACTTCTTGAGACGCCGTGCGCTGAATGCGTGGGACAAGCAGCGGGACAAGCGGGGTGTTGTCCTTGTCCCGTACGAAAGCGGCCCGGAGAGTGGCCCCGGAAGCGGGACTCCTACTCCCGCGAGCCGGGGGCCAGGTCTTCGACGGCCCGGTGCGCGCGGTCGGCGAGCATCGCCAGGTGCGGGAGGTCGTTCAGCCCGAAGCTGCCGGTGCTCCGCCAGCCGTCGTCGGTGCGGTAGAGCCGCGAGAAGGTGACGGAGAAGAAGGGCCGGCCATCGGACTCGTTCTCCCAGATCGCGGCCTTGCAGGAGCCGACGCGGAGTTCCTTCGTCGGGGTGTTCTTGTCGGCGGTGTCGGTCATTGGGGGGAGCCTCCTGTTGGGTCAGAGAGCGAGAGGGTCGGGAGCGAGGCGCTCGGCGACGTGGGTGGAGTAGCCGTCGATGAGCCCGCACGATTGACGCGCCGCCTTGGCGCGGTCCTGGATCTGGCGGGCAGCCTTCGCCGCCTGGATCGGGCCGCCGTACGGGTCGAGCGGGGAGAGGTCGCCGGTGGAGTCGGCGCGCTCGACAGCATCGAGGAGTTGTCGGTCCGCCGACGAGAGGGGAGCGGCGGGCGCGGGCGCCCCGCGCCAGGTTTCGAGGACCGCCGCGTTCGCGGCGGCGTCCGCGCTGGTGCGGGTCACGGCGGCGACGCGGACGGCGGAGCCGCGGTCACGGAGGGCCTGCCAGAGGGCGCCGTGGGCCTCGGCCCAGGCGCGGATGCGCTCGCGCTGGAGCCGCTGGCGGCCTCCCGGCTCGGTGTAGACGAAGGTGGTGGTGTCGCCGTTGCCGGCGACGGGGAGCTTGAACGCGAAGTAGCGCCGGGTGGTGCGTTTCGAGAAGGGGCCGCGATACTCGCGGCGGGGGAGGGCGGCGCCGGGGACGCCGAGGCTCCGGAAGTAGGCGACCTTCTCCGGCTCGGTCGGGAGCCAGCCTAGGTCATGGTGGTCGAGGACGTAGTCGAGCGAGAGCAGCCGGCGCATGACGAGTTCTGCGGTGCCGCTCCGGCGGTGGCGGTTGTTCTCGATCCCGAGGGTGCGGTAGAGGCGGCGGCGGTAGAGGTGGCAGAGGGTTTCCGGGCACCGGCGGTCCGGGATCGGTTCCTCGCGCGCGATCCCGGCCTCGAGAAGCGCGATGGCGAATCGGCTTGCCGTCTGCTTGCTGAGGCCGTAGCGCGCGGCGTACTGCCGGCGCGTGAACACTCCGGAGTGGAGGCAGACGAGGGCCAGCCATTCCGCTTCGCGGCCGGTCCAGCCGAGCCTGTGGAGGGTCGCGGCGCGCTCCGCGAGGGGCACCGGCGGGGGAGCGGCGGCGGTCATGGCGACGCTTGGTCGCCGGTGAGGACGGCGATGACGACGGCGGCCCACACGACGACCGGCACGACGATCAGGACGAGCGCGGCGGAGGTGTCCGTCGGCGCGCGGCGGGGCCGGTCGGGAGTCACTCGAAGCCGATGGCGCGGTCCGCCTGGAGGTAGGTGATGAGCAGGCCCATCGGGT
>JAPPMY010000105.1 GCA_028818855.1 Rhodospirillales bacterium | reverse complement strand
CCGGCAGGCGGTCGTAGGCCTGCTCGACGCTGATCCCGTCCCACGCCTCGGCCTCGGGCGGCAGCTTGAAGCCGGCGTCGCGCAGCAATCCGTGGGTGACGAGCTGCGATGCGGTCTGCCAGCGCGCTGGATCGCGCTCGCACCGGCGGGTGTGGTGCTTCAGCGCGCAGGCCAGCACGACGCGCCCGATCGCGGTTTTGACCAGATCCGCGCCGGTATCCGCCACCCACTCGGGCGAGTAGCGGATCTCATGACCGTCGCTCGCCAGCGTTTCGCGGCTCGCGTCCGGGCGGAGCGGCAGCCTCAGCGCGAGGCTGCCGAAGAAGGGCTGGTCCTGGAGCAGCGCCGTCAAGCAGTCGCTGACCCGGCGCGCCGATTCCTCGCGGGCGCGGTGGGACATCAGGCCGCCTCCCGCTGGACCCCGGCGCCGTCCCCGAAGTAGCCGGCGAACTGCTGCGAGAGCGCGTCGGCGTCGCGCTTCACTTGCTGACGGACATTGGGGTTGAAGGTGGCCGAAGGGCGCAGGGTGTCGGGATCGGCCCTCGCGATCCGGTCCTTCACCTCCTGGCACAGCATCGCGAGACGGTGGTCCCCGAAGATGTTGAGGCGGGGCACGACGTCCACCAGCTCGCGGATGTTCTCGATCATCGAGTCTCGGAACACCAGCGGCTTGCCGTCGTCTCCCGTCTGCAGGCGCTCGGAGACGCGCTCGACGGCTTCGCCCAGGCGGCGGTAGAGGTCGCCCACGGCGTCGTGCAACTTCTCTTCGACCTGGCTCTCGATGTCGCGCTTGACGCGGTCGGTGTCGTGGGCGGCGAGCTGCGCCATGAAGTGGTCCGCGTCCGGCACCGGCGCGATGCGGTAGCGGACGGAGAACTTGCCTTGCAGCGCCTCCTTCGAGGGATAGTCGTCGATGCGGAAGAGGCGGCCCAGGTCGAGCCGGGCCTGGTCGACGTTGTCGTCGTAGTCCTCGATGAAGCGGGCGCGCTCCCGCACCATGCGCTCGCGCAAGGACTCCATGAGCTCGGTGTAGCGCTCGTAGTTGGCGACGGTCAGCAGCCGCGCGCCCTTGTCGTCCCAGGGAAGGGACTGCTCGTAGTGCGTGCTCCTGCATGCGCTGACGGTGGCGGTGAGCGCGGCGAAGGCGGCCTTGGGCAGCAGGCGCTTGTTGTAGCGCCCGGCGCTGGCCGCGGCGTCGTGGTGGGCGGCGACGTGGTTCGAGGCCTCGCGGTCGTAGAGCCGGCCGGACCAGGCGGTGATGCGCAGGCTGACCAGCATCGCGTCGCGGGTGAGGTTCATGGTGTCTGTCCTTTCGTATGTGCCGTCGTCGGGCGCCGCGCGGCCGTTATCGGCGCGGGGCGCCCGAGGGGCAGGCGGTGTCACCAGTCGCAGGTGTCGAGGAAGCGGAAGCGCCCGTCTCCGGCCCGAGGGTGTCGGGCACCACCTTGGGGAAGCGCGCCGTGCGGCATTCCCCGGCGGCCTTGGCAGCGGCCTGGCGGTCGGGAAAGATGCGGAGGCGATTGTCGCGTGGCTTGGGCATGACGGCTCCGGTTACTGCGTGCGGGCGGCGGCCCAGCGGATGAAGGCGTCGGTGTGCTGGAGCGCGGGCTCGCGGCGGATGCAGGAGCCGACGAGGAACTCCCCCACCTCGCGCCTGAGTCTCATGGCGTAGGTGACGATGCTGCCGAGATTGATGTCGTCGGCGATGCGGTAGAGCGAGCCGCAGAGCGCGATCAACGCGCTCGCGTTCTCGGGCACGTCGGCGTTCTCGGGATCGTCGATGACGGCCTTGGGGTGAGGCAGCTCGCGCCAGACCTTGAGGAAGGCCGCGAACTCGACCGCGGCGCCCTCGCCCACGGTGCCCTGGAAGAGCGAGCGCTCCAGGTTGGCGTCGAGGCCCGTGCGCTGGTGCACGATGTTGGAGGCTATCTCCCAGCTCCGGGGCGTCGGGAAGGATTTGGAGGCGGACTCGGGATCGAACTGGTGCAGCAGCTCGGGCCGCATCTGGACGAAAAAGAGGACTTCCGGAGCGATTCCGTTGGCGGCGCCCCAGGCCAGCCAGTCCTGGGCGTCCGTCCGGAGCTCGAGGTGGACGAAGCGGTTGGCGAGCGGCGTGGGCATGCGGTGCACCACGCCCCGGTCGTTCTCGCGGTTGCTGCAGGCGATGATCGAGGCACCTTCGGGCAACTCGTACTCGCCACACTTGCGCTCCAGGGTGAGCTGGTAGAGCGCGGCCTGGACCATGGGCACGCACGACGCCAGCTCCTCGAGGTTGAGGAACCAGAGCTCGGTGCTGTCGGTGGGAGGCAGGAACGAGGGCGGCGCCCAGCGGGTGCGGCCGTGCTCGTCCCGCCAGGGGATGCCGCGCAAGTCGACGGGATCGAGGAGGAGCGCCCGGATGTCGACGTAGCGGTAGCCGTCCTGCTGTGCGACCTGCTGCGCGATCTGGCTCTTGCCGCAGCCGGGCGGACTCCAGACGATAACGGGCTGCCGGCTGCGGGCCAGCAGGCTCAGGGCCTCGGCGAGCTCGGCGGGGCGGAGCGTGTAGTCGGCGGAGATGGTGTCGGGATCGTTCATGGGCGTGCTCCGGATTGCGGGGTGGCGGCGCGGGCACTCTCCGGAACCCGGCCTTCGCCCCGCACGGGGACCCCTCCGACTCGAGCCGCCAAGGGGCGCGCGGCGGGCATACGCGCGGGGTGCCGCAGTGACCGCGCTCGGCCCGGCTTGCGGGCGGTGCCTGGAACGGTGGCGGAGTCCCGACCGGAACGAGTGCCGGCGGAGGCGCGTTGCAGCGGACGCGGGCGGGCTGTAAGGGATGGACCATGCCAACCTGGAGCGACGACATGGAGGCGGTCGCTTACGCCGTCTGCGCGAAAGGGCCGGCGCATGAAGGCATCGGCGAGGAGCGGCTCGCCGCCGACGTGGACAGGTGGTGGCACCTGACCGGGGCTGAGCCGAGTGCGGGGTGATCGACGAGACCGGCGATCACGTGGGCGGCCGAATCGACCGGAAGCGCAGGATGGCGGGCTGCCGCGACTGGATGCGCCGACATGCCGAAAGCCGCGCGGCCCGGTTCGGAGTGCCTCTACTCCGCGGCGGAGGCGTGCCGTGGTCGGGCCATGGCGGCGGACATCGCGGGTCGCAGAGTCCGGCGTGGCGGCGGGCTCCATCGGTACGCCCCTGAGGTCCGGCGGGAAGAGCCGCGAGGGAGAGAGGGTGTGGCGGATGCGCTGCCAGTGACGAGGCGGCCGTG
>JAPPMY010000201.1 GCA_028818855.1 Rhodospirillales bacterium | reverse complement strand
TCCACATGGAGCGCTCGCTGCGCGAGCGCGTGGTGGGGCAGGAGGAGGCGGTGGTGGCCGTCAGCAACGCCGTGCGCCGCGCCCGCGCCGGCCTCCAGGACGCGGACCGTCCGACGGGCTCATTTCTCTTCCTCGGCCCCACGGGGGTGGGCAAGACCGAGCTTGCCAAGACGCTGGCTGCGTTCCTCTTCGACGACGAGGCGGCGATGATCCGCATCGACATGTCGGAGTTCATGGAGAAGCACGCCGTCGCCCGCCTGATCGGCGCGCCGCCCGGCTATGTCGGCTACGAGGAGGGCGGCACGCTCACCGAGGCGGTGCGCCGCCGCCCCTATCAGGTGATCCTGTTCGACGAGATCGAGAAGGCGCACGGCGACGTCTTCAACCTGCTGCTGCAGGTGCTCGACGACGGGCGCCTCACCGACGGGCACGGGCGCACGGTCGATTTCCGCAACACCGTGATCATCATGACGTCGAACCTGGGCGGCGAGATCATGGCGGCGCAGCCGGACGGCGAGCCTTCGAGCGCGGTGCGCGAGCCCGTCATGGAGCTCGTGCGGGCGAGCTTCAGGCCCGAATTCCTCAACCGGCTGGATGAGACGATCCTGTTCCACAGGCTGGATCGCGCGCACATGGGCGCCATCGTCGCCATTCAGATCGCGGGTCTTGCGGAGCGCCTGAGCGAGCGCAAGATCGCGCTCGACCTCGACGATGCCGCCCGCGCCTGGCTCGGCGAGGCGGGCTACGACCCGGCATACGGCGCCAGGCCCCTGAAGCGCGTCATCCAGCGCAGCCTGCAGAACCCGCTCGCCCAGCTCATCATCGCCGGCCGGCTCGGAGACGGCGAGACGGTGCGCATTTCGGCCGGCACGGACGGCCTCGTCATCGACGGGCAGGACGCTGGCGCCCTCGCCAGCGCGGCTTAGGAGACGCACTCACGCGCGCAGAAGTTCATGCAGGGTGACACTGACCCGCCGACGCGAGCGAGGAGCGGTCTCCGGTTGGCTGACTTGGGTTAGCGCTGGGCGACCTGGGTGACGGTCGGCACCTCGGCGAGCAGCACCGTGATCTTCTGCACCTGCCGCTGGAATGCGGCAAGCTCCTGGCCCTTCAGCTTGCGGCCGGAGGGGAGCTTGAGCGTCATCGGGTTGATGCGCTTGTTGCCCTGCATCACCTCGTAGTGAAGGTGCGGGCCGGTCGACATGCCGGTGGAGCCGACATAGCCGATCACCTGCCCCTGGCGCACCCGCTTGCCCCTCTTCATGCCCTTCGCATAGCCGCTGAGGTGGGCATAGCCGGTGCTGTACGTGCCGTTGTGCCGGATGCGGATGTATTTGCCGTAATTTCCGTAACGGCCGATCATGGAGATCGTCCCGTCGCCCCCGGCGTAGATGGGCGTGCCCTTGGGCGCAGCGAAATCGACGCCCAGGTGCTTCTTGTTGTAGCCCAGGATCGGATGCTTGCGCATGCCGTAGGCCGACGAGAGCCGGGCGCCGTTGATCGGCGTGCGCATGAGGGCCTTGCGCACGCTCGCACCCTTCGCGTCGAGGTAGTCCGCCGGCCCCTCCACGGGTTCGAAGCGGAACAGCTCGACGTCGCGCTCGCCGACCTCCAGGTGGGCGTAGAGGATCGGGCCGTTCTCCACGAACGCGCCTGCCTTGTTGAAGACGGCTTCGTAGAGGACCTCGAAGTGGTCGCCGGGCTGAATGTCTCGCTGAAAGTCCACGTCGAAGCTGAAGATGTGCACCATCTCCATGAGGACCTGGTCCGGCATTCCGGCGTCGATCGCGGCGTCGTAGAGACTTGAATCGATCGTACCGATCGACCGGTGCAGAATGCGCTCGAGCGGCCGGTCGACCACGCTCGACGTGAAATTGCCGTCATCGCCGCGCTCCACGACGACGTCGCGGTCCGCCGCCACGTCGAGGGCGAGCGAGGCCAGACGCGGAGCGGCCCCAGACCCGTCGGCCGGATCGAACGCGAGGGAGAGCGTCTGGCCGACCCGCAACCGGCGCGGATTGTGTACCTTGCGGAAGGCGACGATTGCCGCCTCCGCCTCTTCGCGCGTGCCGCCCGCCCGCGTCAACGCCACCGAGAGCGTGTCCCCCCTGCCGATGACCATCTTCTTGCGCACGAGGCCGTCGTCCGGCTCGAGATGGGCACTGGCGTCGTCGTCGAGAGCGCCGATGGCGCTGCCGTTGACGGTGCCGGCGACGACGCCGTTGACGGCTCCGACGTGGGGGTCCGCCGCGCCCTGGGGCTCGAGCCCCGGCGGGACGGCCGAGAACGGTGCAGCGGCGGCGACGAAGGCGGCGCTCATCACGTTTCCTCCGGACGGGGCGTCTGCCCGGGGAGCGCGCGGCGCGGCATCCGGCGTGGTGCTCGCCGCAGCGTTCCGCTCGAGCGGGGCCGCAACGAACGCTAGGTGCTCCACCCGCTCGGCTTCGAAGTGGTTGTCGGCAGCGCGGGATACCTTGACGTAGCGGTTGTCGCCGACGCGCAGCGCGACGGCCTTGAGGGTGTCCGCGCCCGTCTCGTCGGTGCCGGTCACCAGCGTGATTTCCTGTCCGATCTTGAGTCGCCTCAGGTTGAACAGGCTGCGGGCGGCCTGAATGGCGCGGTCCGCCTCTACGCGGTCGATCCCTTGCCGTCTCAGGATGGCCATCAGGGTATCGCCCTCGCGCACCTCTATGAGAGTGGCGGACGGTGTCGGAGACTCCATCGCAGCCGGCGCAGCCGGCGCGGCGCGCTCTACAGGCTCGTCGGCGGCGCGGTCCGCCGCGACCGCGTCGGCCACCGGGCGCGGCTGGGCCGGCAGCGGCGGCGGCTCGTTCGCTATGCGGCTGGAGAAACGCCCCTTTTCTCCCCGCTCCACGAGGATGCGCCGCCCCTTCGGCAACTCGATGTCGAGCCAGGCGATGCGCGGCTCGAAACCCGGCACGGGCCGCTTCGTGATCCGCACGGTGATCCCGGCGGGGAGCCGGCGCGGATTGAACACGCGGCGCAGGCTCTGCACCAGGGCGTCCGCTTCGGGCCTTCGCACATCGGCGTCAAGGAGCAGGTCCATCAGGGTGGTGCCCGACCGCAAGGTGCGGCGCAACTCCACCACTTCGGGCTCTACCGGGTGCTCCGGGCCTTCGTAGGCCTCGGTGGCGGCGAGGGGCTGGTCGGCGTCCGCGGGAGCGGCCGCAGGAACGGGAGCGGGAGTGGTCGCAGTAACTGGTGCGGTCACGGCCGCAGTAGCTGGAGCGGGAGCGGTCTCGGCACTCCCGGCGACCGGTTTGCGCGGTGGCGTTACGGTGTCTCCCGCCGCCGGCGCGGGCGCGGGCGCAAGTGCTGCGGTCCGCAGCGCGGTGCCGGTGGTGCGTTGCGCGGCGAACCCTCCGCTTTCGGTACGAACGACGGCCACGGCCTCGTCACCGTCCAGGTGGAGCGCGATGGCGTTCAGAACAGACCCGCCGCCGGCGTCGCGCCCGGCGGCGATCGTGACGGCGTGCCCCGGCATGAGGTCGCGCGGATCGAAACTGCCGCGCAGCGCCCTCACGACGCCATCGACCGTGCGGCCGTCGACGCCGTGGCGGCGGAGGATGCCGCCCAGGGTATCGTTGCGCCGCACCGTCACCCTCAGCCCGTCGTGGCCGAGCACCAGCTCGGTGAGCGGAACCGGCCGGGCGAGCGGGGCCCGCGTGCGCTCTGCCGTGTACCGGCCCTTCGCGCCGCGCGTCGCCTCCACGTACCGGTTTTTCCCCGTCTCGACGCTGACGGCCACCGGAATGCGCCGGCCCTTGCCCTCGACGCGGAACAGGACCCGTACCTCGCGGCCTATGCTCATGCGCCGCAGGTTCGTCCTTTTCTGGATGGCCTTGCTGATCCTGTCGGTGTCCACGGCCCGCACGCCGGCCCTGGTCAGCAGGGTGGAGAGACTGTCGCCGCGACCGAAGTGGAGGGTCTGCAGCTCCGTCTCGACCTCGGTCGCCGTTGCCGCAAGCGCCGTCTGCATCGGTGCGGACAGGCCGACCGCGACCGCAGCGACCAGCGCGAGCGCCACGATGCGGCCGATCCAGCGGCCGGCGTGGCGATCCTTACCCCGAATAGGTCTCTGCACCATACGCGCGTTCGTCGTTTCGCCAGTCAAATGCCGCGCCCGGTTGCCGATCGTGGGGGGTGTGACCCCACCTGTCAATCGAGGCGACAACATCCCCCTCCCGGAAATGCTCTCCATTCCGGCATGGGGATGCTTGCTCCGCGCGCCGCCGCCCGGGGGCGGTCAACGCCGACTCTGAACGCCTGAGCGGCGGTTCCCGCCCGCAGCCTCCGTTCGCAGCCTCGCTATTTCGTCCTTTACCTTGAGCTTGCGACGCTTCAGATCGGTGAGAGACAGTCCGTCAGGCGCCGGCCTTCCGGCTTCTTCCTGGATTGCCCGTTCGAGTCCGGCATGCTTCGCGGCAAGTGTCGCGAGATAGTCGTCGACCCCGACCTCGAAGGTCAGCACAAGAGGGTCGATCCGCGAATACATCAGTCGATGAATCTCACTGGCACGTTCTCGATGCGAGCATTCTACGGGGTGTTCCAGACTGCCTCCTCGATTCTTGGCATCAGTATGTCATATCGCACGCATGACCGCCACGCTCGATCGTGTTTGCGCACCATAGCAGGCCTGATATGACCCTGCGAGGTTCACGATCGTCGGAAATTACGCCGAATTCGGCTATGGGCGAAGGGAATGCGGGTGTAAGAGCGGGAGTGCGGGGCGGTGCGCTGGCGAAGACGCAGGTGCCGGGCCATGTGGCGGAAGGTTGGGACATCGGGCATGAGAGATGACAGGGGAGCCGCACGAGCGACACCCGGTTGGGTGCGGTGAGCCTCGCGACGTCTCTTGCGGCAGGGGGGGCGAGCCTCGCGGGAGCGGCGGCGCTGACCGGCCTCGTCCGGGCGGCGCTGCAGCGCCACGGCGTCCTGGACCGCCCCAACGAGCGCTCGAGCCACGCCCGCCCGGTGCCCCGGGGCGGCGGCATCGCCGTTGTCGGCGTTCTGCTTGCGGCCTGGCTGGCACTTTGGCTGTGGGACGCCTGCGACGACTGCGGGGCGCTCTTCTGGGTCGCTCTCGCGGGCGCGCTCGGGCTCGCCGCGCTTTCCTGGCTCGACGATCTGCGCGGCGGCCTCTCGGCCCTGCTGCGCTTCCTGGCGCAGATCGCCGCCGTCGGCGCGGGAATCGCGTCCCTCCCCGGCGACGGCCTCGTCTTCCAGGGCACGATTCCGGCGCTTGCGGATCACGCGCTGGCGGCTGCGGCCTGGCTCTGGTTCGTGAATGTCTTCAACTTCATGGACGGAATCGACGGGATGAGCGGCGCAGAGGGTGCCAGCCTGGGTCTAGGCGCCTTCCTGCTGGCCCTGCTCGGCCTGGTTCCGGCGGGGTTGGGACCGCTCGGGCTTGCCCTCGCCGGCGTCTCCCTCGGCTTTCTCCTCTGGAACTGGAATCCCGCAAAGATATTCCTCGGCGATGTCGGCAGCGTTCCGCTCGGCTACCTGGCGGGCTGGCTCCTGCTTGCGGTGGCGGCGGCCGGGGCCTGGCAGGCGGCGCTGCTGCTGCCGGCCTACTACCTCGCGGATGCGACGCTCACCCTGCTTCGCCGCCTGCTGCGGGGTCACCGGATATGGCGGGCGCATCGCGCGCATTTCTATCAGCGCGTCGTGGCGGCGGGCTGGAGCCACGGCCGCACGGCCGCGCTGATCGCCGGCCACAATTTGCTGCTGGTGGGGCTCGCGGTGGCATCGCAGCAGGGCCCCGCTGCAGCGGGTGCGGCGCTCGCGGCAGGCGTGCTGCTCGCAGCCGCGCTCCTGTGGTATCTTCACGCTGCCGCTCGGGCATCATGCGGCGCGTCGGAACAGGTTTGACATGCGGCGCATCGGGAGAGGCTTGATCGTCCGCCGCGCGTACATGGTGGCGGCCCACGACGTGACCATGGCGGGCGCGTCGTTCGCGCTCGCGCTGCTCCTCCGTTACGGGTTCGGCTCGTTCTGGGAGCTGTCGAGCGGCTTCATCATCGAGGGCATGCTGCTGTTCACGGCGGTCTCGGCGCTCGTCTTCTGGCGCATGCGCATCTACCGCGGGGTCTGGCGCTACACGGCGCTTCGCGACGTCGTGGTGGTCGTGCAGGCCGTGAGCCTCGCGGTGCTGATCTTCGTGCCGATCCTCTTCGCGCTGACGCGGCTGGAGGGCTATCCGCGCTCGGCCTTCCTCATCAACTGGTTCATCCTGATCGCCCTCCTGGTGGGCCCACGCGTCGTCTACCGCGCGGTGCTGGACGGCAGCCTCGCCGGCGTGTTGCGGCGCGGCGAGAGCGCGGCGCGGCGCGTGCCGGTGCTGCTGCTCGGCGTCGGCGACAATGCCGAGCTCTTCATCAGCGCGGCGACGCGGGGGTCGTCCTCGAACTACCGCGTGGTCGGCATCGTCGACGACGACGCGAGCAAGGCAAGGCGCCACATTCACGGCATCCGGATCCTCGGGACCACGGCGGAGCTGCCGGAGATCGTTCGCGGGCTCCGCGCCCGCGGGGCGGGGCCGCAGCGCGCGGTGCTGACGGAGCCCGATCCGGACCCGGACCGCGTGCGCACCCTGCTCGCGGACTGCGAGGCGGTCGGGCTGCCGCTCTCCCGCCTGCCCGAGCTGACCGACTTCCGCCCCGGCGATGCGCAGGGCATCGACGTGCGGCCGATCCGCCTCGAAGACCTGCTGGGCCGCCCGCAGGCGGAGCCCGACCGCGCCGCCATGCGCGCGCTGGTCAACGGCCGGCGCGTCTGCATCACCGGCGCCGGCGGCACCATCGGCGCCGAGCTTGCACGGCAGATCGCCGACGACGGGCCGGCGCACCTCACCCTCATCGACAACGCCGAGTACAACCTCTACCGGATCGATCACGAGCTGGAGGGGGCGCATCCCGGCCTTTCGCGGAGCGTCGTGCTGGGCGACGTGCGCGATCCCGGCCGCCTCGCCTCGACCTTCGCCCGTGTGGAGCCGGAGCTGGTGTTCCACGCGGCGGCGCTCAAGCACGTGCACATGGTGGAGACCAACCCGAACGAGGGCGTGCTCACCAATGCCGTGGGCACGCGCAACGTCGCCGATGCCTGCATCGCGGCCGGCACGCGGACCATGGTCCTGGTCTCGACCGACAAGGCGGTCAACCCGACGAGCGTCATGGGGGCGACCAAGCGCATCGCGGAGAGCTACTGCCAGGCGCTCGCGGACTCGCCGGCGGCCGGCGGGCTCAGGCTGGTGACCGTGCGCTTTGGCAACGTGATCGGCTCCTCGGGCTCGGTGGTGCCGCGCTTCCAGCGGCAGATCGCCGACGGCGGGCCGCTCACGGTCACCGACCCCGACGTCGCGCGCTACTTCATGACGACGCGGGAGGCGGTGCAGCTCCTGCTCCAGGCGTCGGCGCTCGGCGCAGGCGTGGAGGGCGGCGGCATCTACGTGCTCGACATGGGCAAGCCCATCAAGATCGTCGATCTCGCGCGGCAGATGATCCGCCTTGCCGGGCGCACGCCCGGCAAGGACATCGAGATCGTGTTCACGGGGCTCAGGCCCGGCGAGAAGAGGGACGAGAGCCTGTTCCATCCGTCCGAGCCGATGATCGCGACCGAGATGCCGGGCATCCTCAGGGCCCAGTCGCGCACCGCCGACTTCGCCCTCATGCGGCGCCGGCTCGACCAGCTCGCGACGGCGGCATCCGACCGGCGCACCCAAGACGCGCTGGCGCTGGTCGCGGCGATGGTGCCGGAATACCGGCCGAGCGACGCGACGCTCTCCGCCGCCCCGGCGGACTCCGGTCTGGCCCTTCACCGCTAGCGGCACCGGACCACGGAGTAGCCCAATGCCCGACAGCCAAGGCCGGCCCATCGCGCGGGCGCTCATCTCGGTCTCGGACAAGACCGGGCTGGAGGCGTTCGCAGTGGCGCTCGCGCGGCAGGGCGTCGCGGTTCTCTCGACCGGCGGCACGGCAGGGGCGCTGCGCGCTGCCGGCATCGCGGTCACCGACGTCTCCGAGCACACGGGCTTTCCGGAGATCATGGACGGCCGGGTGAAGACCCTGCACCCGGCGATCCACGGCGGGATCCTCGCCCGCCGCGGAGACGCCGACCACCGTGCTGCGATGGAGGCGCACGGGATCGCCGGCATCGACCTGGTGGCGGTCAACCTCTACCCGTTCGAGGAGGCGGTGCGCGCCGGCGCCGCCCTGGATACCTGCATCGAGACCATCGACATCGGCGGCCCCGCCGTGATCCGGGCGGCGGCCAAGAACCATGACGATGTCACGGTGGTGGTGCAGCCTGCGGACTACCAGGCCGTGCTCGACGACATGGAGGCGCTGGGGGGCGCCACCAGCCTGGCGCTCCGCCGGCGGCTCGCGGCAACGGCGTTCGCGCGGACGGCCGCCTTCGATGCCGCCATCGCGCGCCGCCTCGGGGCCGAGGCGCAAGCGGACGAAAGCCGCCTGCCCGCCCGCTTGGCCTTCGGCGGCGCCCGCCGCCAAGTGCTGCGCTATGGCGAGAATCCCCACCAGGTCGCCGCTCTCTACGTCGACCCCACGGCGGCCCCCGGCGTGGCCCAGGCCGCGCTGATCCAGGGCAAGGAGCCGAGCTACAACAACCTGGCCGATGCCGACGCGGCCTGGGGGCTGGTGCGCGAATTCGGGCCCCCGGCCATCGCGATCATCAAGCACGGCAACCCCTGCGGCGTCGGCCTGGGCGGCACCCTCGCCGGGGCTTACGAGAAGGCGCGCGCCTGCGATCCGGTGAGCGCCTTCGGCGGCGTGGTCGCGGCCAACCGCCCGCTCGACGGCGCGACCGCGCGGGCCATCGCGGGGCTCTTCACCGAGGTCGTGGTGGCGCCCGAGGCCGACGGGGAGGCGCGCGCGGCGCTGGCCGCGAAGAGCGATCTGCGCCTCCTGCTCACCGGCGCCGCCGCCGATACGGGCGCGGAACGGCTCATGGTCCGCACGCTGGAGGACGGCTTCCTGGTGCAGACGCAGGACAGCGCGCGGGTGACGGCGGACGCGCTCGAGACCGTGACCCGGCGGGCGCCGACGGAACGGGAGCGCGCGGACCTGCTCTTCGCCTTCACGGTGGCCAAGCACGTGAAGTCGAACGCCATCGTCTATGCCAAGGACGGCGCCACGGTCGGTATCGGCGCAGGCCAGATGAGCCGCGTCGATTCCTCGCGGATCGCGGCGCAGAAGGCCGCCGACGCTGCCGCCGCCGCCGGCGAGGAACGCTCGCGGGCGGAGGGCTGCGTGGTCGCGTCGGACGCGTTTTTTCCTTTTGCCGACGGGCTTCTGGCCGCCGCTGCCGCGGGTGCCACCGCGGTGATCCAGCCGGGCGGGTCGAAGCGGGACGCTGAGGTCATCGCCGCGGCGGACGAGCAGGGCCTCGCCATGGTCTTCACCGGCGTCCGTCACTTCCGGCACTAGGTGGGGGCAGCGATGATCGTCGTCTTCGGCTCGATGAACGCCGATCTCGTGTTCAGCGTGGACGCCCTGCCGCGCGCGGGCGAGACCGTGCTCTGCCCCGGCCATCGGGCGGTCGCCGGGGGCAAGGGCCTCAATCAGGCGGTCGCCGCCGCCCGGGCCAACACGGACCCTGCCTCATCGGTGCAGATGGTGGGCCGCGTCGGCCCCGACGGCTTCGCTCCGCTTGCGCTCCAGGCCCTGAAGGACGCGGGCGCAGGCACGGAAGCGGTCACGGAGAGCGCGCTCCCCACCGGTTGCGCCGCGGTGATCGTGGACCGTGCGGGCGAGAACCAGATCACCGTGGCGAGCGGCGCCAACACCGACCTGCCGCCCGAGGACCTGCCCGACGAATGGCTCGGGCCGGAGACGGTGCTGCTGCTGCAGATGGAAGTCCCGCTCGAGTCCAACTGGGCGATCGCCCGGCGGGCCAAGGCGCGGGGTGCGCGCGTCGTGCTCAACCTGGCGCCTGCCAAGCCGGCGCCGGCGGACGTGCTGCCGTCGTTCGATCTCATCGTGCTGAACGAGATCGAGGCCGGGATGCTCGCCGGCGCGCAGGGGCTGGACGCGGGCTCAGGCGAGGAGGCCGGCCGCGCCATCGCCGCGCGCTTCGGCGTGACGACGGTGGTGAGCCTCGGCAGCGCCGGCGCCGCCGCCTTCGGGGCGGAGGAGGCATGGCGCTGCGGCGCGCTTGCCATCGAGCCGGTGGATACGGTCGGCGCCGGGGATGCCTTCGTGGCCGGCCTGGCGCTTGGGCTCGCGGAAGGCGCGCCGCTGCCGGCGATGCTGCAGCGGGCGAGCGTCATGGGGGGGCTGGCCTGCCTGGTCGAGGGCGCAGCGCCGGCCATGCCGTCTGCCGCCGAGATCGAGGCGCGCCTCGCCGACCTCGCGCCGGCGCAGCCTGTCGCGCTATGACGAGGGCGCCCCGGCGGCGCGGTCCGGAAACAGCGTCTGCAGCCCTTCTTCGGAGGCGTCGCACACGCCGCGATCGGTGATGAGCGCGGTCACGAGCCGCGCCGGCGTCACGTCGAAGGCGTAGTTGGCAGCCCGGCTGCCGGCGGGCGTGAGCGCCACCTTCGTCTCCTGCCCGGCCTCGTCGCGCCCGGTGATGGTCAGCACCTCGTCCTCGTCCCGCTGCTCAATGGGGGTGTCGGCGCCGTCCGCCAATGACCAGTCGATGGTGGGATGGGGGAGGGCCACGTAGAAGGGGACGTCGTTGTCGCTGGCGGCGAGCGCCTTCAGGTAGGTGCCGATCTTGTTGCAGACGTCGCCCCGCGCCGTCGTGCGGTCGGTGCCGGTGATGCAGAGGTCGACCATGCCGCGCTGCATCAGGTGGCCGCCGGCGTTGTCCACGATCACGGTGTGCGGCACCCCGTGGCGGGCGAGTTCCCACGCGGTGAGCGCGGCGCCCTGGTTGCGGGGCCTGGTCTCGTCGACCCAGACATGGACCGGAATGCCCTTGTCGTGGGCCATGTAGAGGGGTGCGAGCGCCGTGCCCCAGTCGACAGCGGCGAGCCAGCCGGCGTTGCAGTGGGTGAGCACGTTGACCGGGCTGTCCCTGCCCTGCGCTGCCTGCTCGATCAGGGCGAGCCCGTTCTCCCCGATGGCCCGGTTGATGGCGACGTCCTCGTCGCAGATCTCGCCGGCGCGGCGGTAGGCGGCGGCGGCGCGGTCCCCGGCGGCGAGCGGGCGGAGGATGCGGCCAAGATCCTCCAGCGCCCAGCGCAGGTTGACCGCCGTCGGCCGGGTCGCGGCGAGGAGGGCGATGGCGCTCTCCAGGTTGCCGTCGCTCGGGTCGCGGGCGAGCGCAAGCGCCAGGCCGTAGGCCGCGGTCGCGCCGATGAGCGGCGCGCCCCGCACCACCATGATCCTGATGGCGTCTGCCGCGTCCTCCACCGTGTGGAGCCTGCGGGTCGCGAAGCTGTGGGGGAGGCGCGTCTGGTCGATGACGACGACCGTGCGGCCGTCCTCGTCCAGCCAGATGCTGCGGTAGGGCCGGCCGTCGACCCTCATGTGCCCGCACCTGCCCTGGTCATCATGTCGTAGCGCACCCGGTCGTGGGCCTCGACCGGGTCGACGCCCTGGCGCACCGCCTCGATGATGCCGTCCTCGATGTTCTTGAAGAGCGTCGCGTGCGCCAGTACGTCCGCCGCGCTGGCGCGGGGCACGACGCAGACTCCGTTCTCGTCCGCAACGATGATGTCGCCGGGGTCGACGGGCACGCCGCCGAGGCGCACGGGGATGCCGTAGCCCGCGCAGGCGCAGCGGTTGCGGATCGACTGCTGGATGAAGCCCCGGCCGTAGACCGGCAGGTTGAGCGCCTTGTACTCGTCGATGTCGCGGGTGACGCCGTCGATCACGGTGCCGACGAGGCCGAAATGCCGGGTCGTGAAGCCGGCCACGCCGCCGTAGCTGTTCACGTCCGTCCGCCCGCCCTGGTCGATCACCAGCACGTCGCCGGGATTGCCGCGCTTGACCGCCTCCAGGGTGCCGAGCACCGGGGATTCGTCCGCCTCGCCCGCCGGCACCAGCTTCAGCGTCGCGGCGGGGCCCACGATCTTGTGGCAGCTCTCCCAGAGCGGGCCGATGCCGTGCGGCGCGCCGGCGATCCCGGCCCGGTCGAGGCCGTCCGAGACGTTGGCGGTGGAGAGGCGCCGGTAGCCTTCGATCAGCTCCTTGAGGTCGGCGTCGGTCATGGTCGCTCCCGCTGCTATCGCGCCGCCTCGAAGGCCGTCTCCCTGGCCCGGACCAGCGCCGAGACGAGCGTGTTGTAGGGCGCTTCCAGGCCGAGCGCCAGGGCCTCCGGCGGGATCGCGCCGTTGATCGCGTCGATCTCCGAGCGGCGGCCGGCGAGGTGGTCCAGCAGCATGGAGGGACGGGCGCCCGGGATCTTGGCGCCGAAGTCGCGCACGTAGGCCACGGGGTCCTCGAAATCGAGGCGGATGCCCTTGGCGCGGGCGACGCGATGGGCCTCGGCGGCGCAGCCCGATGCGACGGACCAGGCGTCGTCATCGGCCATGATCTCGCCCACGGTGAGGCCGGTGAGCGTCGCCGTGCCGCTGTAGCAGACGTTGCAGATGAGCTTCTCCCAGACGAGCTGGTCGATGTCGTCGAAGCACTTGACCGTGAAGCCGGCGCCCCGCCAGAGCGCGGCGATGCGCTCCAGCCGGGGGGTGACCGCGCCGTTCGCCTCGCCGAGGCGGACCAGCTCCATGCCATTGTGGTGGGCGTGACCCGGCGCCTTGATCGAGGCGCCGAAGCCGCCGACCACGCCGATGGTGACGCGCGCATCGCCCAGGACGCGGGCCACCTTCGCCGCGCTGCCGAGGCCGTTCTGGATGGTGAGCACCGGCGTCTCGGGGCCGAGCAGGGAGCGCGCGCCCGTGGCCGCCGCCTCCACCTGCGCCGCCTTGGTGGCGATGATGACGAGGTCGCAGGGGCCGACCGTGGCGGGGTCGGTGGTGGCGCCGATCGTCACCGTGCGATCGCCGCTCGCGCCTTCGAGGCGGAGCCCGCCCGCCGCGATCGCATCGACATGGGCCTGCCAGGTGTCGATCGCCCAGACCTCGTTGCCGGCATCGGCCATGAGCGCCGCGTAGACGCAGCCCATGGCGCCGGCGCCGACGATTCCGATCTTCATGGCAGGGTGCTCCGTTGGTTCAGGGTGCGGGCGGGCCGATGCGGGCGCCGTGGTCCTCGCACGAGGCTTCGGCGAGGGCGACGAAAGGCTCGGTCACGTCGTCCGGCGCGGGCAGCCTGCTCGCGTCCTCGCCGGGATAGGCGCGGCGGCGCAGCTCGGTCGCCACCGGGCCGGGGTCGAGCAGGTTCACCCTGAGCGGGCTGCGCCGGACTTCCGCCGCGTAGCAGCGCACCAGCGCTTCCAGGCCCGCCTTGCTCGCCGCGTAAGCGCCCCAGAAGGCGGGCGAATCCTGGGCGGCGGCGGCGGTGACGAAGATCGCGCGGCCGGCAGGCGAGGCGCGCAGCAGGGGGTCGAGGCTCCGGATCAGGCGCCAGTTGGCGCCGAGGTTGAGCGCGAGCGTCGCCTCCCACTCGTCCGGCGCGTAGTGGCCGGCCGGGCTGAGCTGCCCCAGCATCGCCGCGTTGGCGACGAGGATGTCGAGCCGGCCGAAGCGTTCGGCCAGCGCGCCGCCCAGCCGGTCGATCTGCGCACCCTCGCGGAGATCCATGGGCACGAGCGTCGCGGGCTCCCCCGATGCGCGCTGCACGGCGTCGTCGACCTCCTCCAGGCCGCCGGTGGTGCGGGCGACGAGGATGAGCCGCGCGCCCTCAGCGGCAAAGCGGCGGGCGACGGCCGCGCCGATGCCGCGCGAGGCGCCGGTGACCAGCGCGATCCGGCCTTCGAGACGCGGCGCCGACACGGCACCGCCTATCCTGTTTCCGCGAGCAGGGAGAGCTGCGCCGGCGGCTCGCCAACCTCCTGATCCGAAAGGGGGATCGGGTAGTCGCCGGAGAAGCAGGCATCGCAGTAGGCGGGCCGCTCCGCATCCCGGCCGGGCTCGCCCATCGCCCGGTAGAGCCCGTCGATGGTGAGGAAGGCGAGGCTGTCCACGCCGATGGAGCGCGCCATGGCGTCCACGTCGTGACGCGCGGCGAGGAGCGCCTCGCGCGCGGGCGTGTCGACGCCGTAGAAGCAGGAATGGGCCGTCGGCGGGCTCGCGATCCGCATGTGGACCGAGCCGGCGCCCGCCGAGCGCACCATCTCCACGATCTTGCTCGCCGTGGTGCCGCGCACGATGCTGTCGTCGACGAGGACGACCCGCCGGCCCTCGATGAGGCGGCGGTTGGCGTTGTGCTTGAGCTTGACGCCGAGGTGCCTGATCCGGTCCGTCGGCTCGATGAAGGTGCGCCCGACGTAGTGGTTGCGGATGATGCCGAGCTCGAACGGGAGGCCCGCCTCGGCAGCGAAGCCGATGGCCGCCGGCACGCCGGAATCCGGCACCGGCACCACCACGTCCGCCGGCGCCGGCGCCTCGCGGGCCAGCTCGGCCCCGATGCGCCGCCGGGCCTCGTAGACGCCGATTCCTTCCGAGACGCTGTCCGGCCGCGCGAAGTAGATGTACTCGAAGATGCAGAAGCGGCTGGCGGCGGGGCGGAAGGGCTTGACGCTCTCCACGCCGCCGTCGGTGACGATGACCATCTCGCCCGGCTCGATGTCGCGCACGAAGCTGGCGCCGATGATGTCGAACGCCACCGTCTCCGACGCCAGGATCATCGCGCCGTCGAGCTGCCCCAGCACCAGCGGGCGCACGCCGTGGGGGTCGCGCACGCCGATCATCGAGTCCCGGGTGAGCGCCACCAGCGAGTAGGCGCCGTGCACTCGGCCCAGCGCCTCGATCATGCGCTCCACCAGGCGCTCCTGCCGGCTGATCGCGATCAGGTGGACGATGACCTCGGTGTCCGACGTGGACTGGAAGATGCAGCCGTGGGAGACGAGATCGGCGCGGAGCGAGAGCGCGTTGGTGAGATTGCCGTTGTGCGCGATGCTGAGCCCGCCGGTGGCGATGTCGGCGAAGAGCGGCTGGATGTTGCGCACCTCGGGCGCGCCCTGCGTGGAATAGCGGTTGTGGCCGATGGCCGCGCGGCCCGCGAGCGCGTCGATCACCTCGCCCGAGGAGAAGATGTCGCCGACGCGGCCGAGCGCCCTGTGCGAATGGAAGAGGTTGCCGTCGGTGCTGACGATGCCGGCCGATTCCTGCCCCCGGTGCTGCAGAGCGTGCAGGCCGAGCGCCGCATGGGCCGCAGCGTCGGGGTGCCCGAAGATGCCGAAGACCCCGCACTCCTCCCGCAGCTTGTCGTCGCCGTGCGCAATGCCGCCCGCCGCCGCGCCCGCCCCGGATGCCGCCATCACTCGACCGTCTCGCTCAGCCCGTCGAGCTGGTTGCGCTCGCGCTCGCTGTAGCCGGTCTCGCCTTCCTCTTCGCTGCGCTCGGCCGGCACCGGCTCGGTGAGCTCCTTCACGCTCCGCTCGCGGCCGTCCTCGAAGGTCTCTTCGATGTGCCTGGTTCCTTCCTCGGCGACGTCCTCGGGCACCACCTCGCGCAGCGCCGCGACGCCCTGCTTGATATAGGGCAAGGTCCTGGCTTCGTCGACCCAGGGCGGCCACTCGCTCTGCTGCACCACCGAGCCGAACAGCATGTAGGCGATGCAGACCAGGGCGGCGCCCCGCAGGATGCCGAAGATGAACCCCAGCGTGCGGTCCAGCGCGCCGCCCCGGCTCCGCTGGATGCGGCCCGAGATCATCTGGTTGATGATGGTGAGGATCACCAGCACGACGACGAAGACCGCGACGCCGGCGACCACGTCGGCGATCAGCGTGGAGTCCGTGATGAGATCGCGGGCGAAGGGCCTGGCGTGGGGGAAGGCGAAGAAGGTGGCGACGCCCGCGCCGACCCAGGCGCCGATGCCGAGGATCTCCCGCGCCGCGCCCCGCCCGAAGGCGAGCAGCGCCGAGATGACGATGATCAGCGCCACCAGGATGTCGATCAGATTGACCGGCAGGTCTTCCATTCTGCCTCGATCGTCAGCGCACTGGCCCCGCCTCCGGGGGGAAGAGCGCCACCAGGTCGCGCACGTGGGTGAGTCGCCTGACCGCGATCCCCTGCCCCTCCGCCTCGCCGCCCTGGGCGCGGTCCGGCACCGGCGCCAGCGCATGGGTGAAGCCGAGCTTCGCGGCCTCCTTGAGCCGGGCCTCGCCCTGGCTCACCGGCCGGACCTCGCCCGCGAGCCCGACCTCGCCGAAGATCACCGCGCCGTGGTCGAGCGCCCGGTTGGCGGCCGACGAGGCGAGCGCTGCGGCGACCGCGAGATCGGCAGCGGGCTCGGTGATGCGCAGGCCGCCCGCGACGTTGAGGTAGACGTCGCAGACGCTGAGCCGGAGGCCGGCGCGGGCCTCCAGCACGGCCAGCACCATGGCGAGCCTGCCGGCATCCCAGCCCACCACGGTGCGCCGCGGTGAGCCCGCCGGCCCCGGCGCCACCAGGGCCTGGATCTCGACCAGGACCGGCCGCGAGCCCTCGACGCCGGCGAAGACCGCGGCACCGGGAACGGGCCCGCGCTCCGGGTCCACGAAGAGGCTGGACGGGTTGGGAATCTCCGCGAGGCCGCGGTCGGTCATCTCGAAGACCCCGATCTCGTCCGTCGGCCCGAAGCGGTTCTTGATGGCGCGCACGATGCGGAACTGGTGGCCGCGCTCGCCCTCGAAATAGAGCACGCAGTCGACCATGTGCTCGAGCACGCGGGGGCCCGCGATCTGCCCCTCCTTGGTGACGTGGCCCACGAGCACGAGCACCGTGCCGGTGCGCTTGGCGAGGCGGATCAGCTCCTGAGCGGAGCCCCGCACCTGGGCGACCGTCCCCGGCGCGGAATCGAGGGTGTCGAGATACATGGTCTGGATGGAGTCGATCACCACCATGTCCGGCGGCGTCCCGTCCGCCACGCTGGTCGCGATGTCGCGGACGTCGATGGCGGCGGCGAGGCCGACCGGCGCGTTGCCGAGGCCGAGACGGGCCGCGCGCATGCGGATCTGCTCCAGCCCCTCCTCGCCCGAGATGTAGGCGATCCGCCCGCCGCGCCCGGCGAGCGCTGCCGCCGCTTGCAGCAGCAGGGTGGACTTGCCGATGCCGGGATCGCCCGCGAGCAGGACGGCCGAGCCCGGCACGAAGCCCCCGCCCACCACCCGGTCGATCTCGCCGATGCCGCAGGGCCGCCGGCCGAGCACGCCGCCCGGCCCGTCGAGCGGCAGGAAGTCGATGACCCGGCCCTTGCCCTCGCCGAGGCCGCGCGGCGCGGCGGTGGGCGGCACCTCTTCGGCGATGCTGTTCCAGGCGCCGCAGGCGTCGCAGCGGCCGGCCCAGCGCGGCCGTGCAGCGCCGCAATCGCCGCAGACGAAGCGCTTTTCCGCTCGCGCCACGGGTTTCCTCAGCCTCCGGGCGGTTCAGCCATGCAGGGCGTCGGCCTGCGGCAGACGGATCGGCCCCTCCGCCCGGCCGTTGATGAACTGGTCGACATGCGCGTTCCCGCTGCTGTCGATCTCGCCGGCCGGCCCCTGCCAGATGATCGCGCCCTCGTGGATCATGGCGATGCGGTCGGCGATCTTGCGCGCGCTCCTCATGTCGTGGGTGATGGTGAGCGCGGTCGCGCCGAGGTCGTGGGTGCGGGCGACGATGAGGTCGTTGATGACGTCGGCCATGATGGGGTCGAGCCCCGTCGTCGGCTCGTCGAAGAGGATGATCTCGGGCCGGGTCGCGATCGCGCGCGCGAGGCCTACGCGCTTGCGCATGCCGCCGGAGAGCGCGGCCGGGTAGAGATCGGCCGAGTCCGCGCCGAGACCCACCTGGGCCAGCGTCTCGATGGCGGTCGCCCGCGCCTCGCGGCGCCGCATGCCGTGCGCCTGGATCAGGCCGAAGGCGACGTTCTCCCACACCGGCAGGCTGTCGAAGAGCGCTGCGTTCTGGAACAGCATGCCGATTCTGCGCATGGCGCTCTCTCTCGCGACGCGGTTGCCGGCAAGCTCCTCGCCGTCGATGGTCACGCTGCCGGCATCGGGGCGCAGCAGGCCGAGCAGGCACTTGAGCATGACCGACTTGCCGACGCCGGAGCAGCCGATGACGACCACCGATTCTCCGGTGCCGATCTCGAGGTCGAGGCCGTCGAGCACGACCTGGCCCGCGAACCTCTTGCAGAGGCCGCGAAGGGCGATCTTGGGCCGGTTGGCGCCGCCGCCGGCGCGCTCGTTCGCAGCCGCGCTCATCGGGCGAAGAACGCTTCCGTGATGACGTAGTTGAAGACCAGCACCAGGATGGCGCCGGTGACGACCGCGTTGGTGGTGGCCTTGCCCACGCCCTGGGCGCCGCCCCTGGAGTGAAAGCCGTGGTAGCAGCCCATCAGCGCGATCAGGTAGCCGAAGACGGCGGCCTTCACGAGGCCGGAGACCACGTCCATGACCTCCAGGTACTCGAGGGTGTTGTTGATGTAGGCGTCCGGGTTGAAGCCCAGCTTGAAGACGCTGACCAGATAGCCGCCGCCGACGCCGATGACGTCGGTGACGAGGACGAGGAACGGCAGCATGAGGAAGCCGCCGACGAGGCGGGGCACGATCAGGTACTTGTGCGGGTTGGTGGACAGCGTGGTGAGCGCGTCGATCTGCTCGGTGACCCGCATGGTGCCGATCTCCGCCGCCATCGCGGCGCCGACCCGGCCGGCGACCATGAGGCCCGCCAGCACCGGGCCCAGCTCACGCGTGATCGAGAGCACGACGACGGTGGGGATCGTGCTCTCGGCCGAGAAGCGGGAGAACCCGGTGTAGCTCTGCAGCGCCAGCACCATGCCGGCGAAGAGGCCGGTCAGCCCCACCACCGGGAGCGAGTAGAAGCCGATCTCGACCATCTGGCGGACGACGAGGCGCGGGTAGAACGGCGGCCTGGCGCAATGCGAGGTCGCTTCCAGGGCGAAGAGGGAGAGGCGACCCACGGCCGCGAACAGCGCCAGGACGCCGTGGCCGATCGCCTGCAGCGGATTGCTCTTCACGCAGCGTTCCCGTCGATGACGCGTCCGGTCCGGAGCGCTCAGATCCCGACTCGGCGCCGAGCGCGGAAAACTCTAGTCAACGCCCGGGCTGTCGTAAACGCGGCGAGCCCGGAGGGGCGTCCCTCGCGGCGCCGGCGCTCCGTGCTCAGAACGGCGGATCGTCCGCCGGCTCATGGATCCTGTCGAGGTTGTCGAACTTGGTGAGCATCGCGTTGAAGAAGAGCTCCACCTTGCCGATCGGGCCGTGGCGCTGCTTGGCGATGATGATCTCGGCCTTGTTGTGGACGCTCTCCATCTTCTCCTGCCACTCGGCGTGGTCGGCGGTGCCTTCGTCCGGCTCCTTGCGCGCGAGGTAGTACTGCTCGCGGTAGATGAACATGACCACGTCGGCGTCCTGCTCGATGGAGCCCGATTCCCGCAGGTCCGCGAGCTGCGGCCGCTTGTCGTCGCGCTGCTCGACGGCGCGGCTGAGCTGGGCCAGCGCCAGAACCGGCAGGTCGAGATCCTTGGCGAGCGCCTTGAGGCCCTGCGTCACCTCCGAGACCTCCTGCACGCGGTTGTTGAGCCGCATGCTCGTGGTCGGCCGCATGAGCTGCAGGTAGTCGACCACGATGAGCGAGATGCCGTGACGGCGCTTCAGCCGGCGCGCGCGGGCACGCAGGCCCGCGATGGTGAGCGCGGGTGTGTCGTCGATGAAGAGCGGCAGGCTCTCCATCGTCCGGCAGGCCTGGACGATCCGGTCGAAATCCACATCGCGCACGTCGCCGCGGCGCAGCCTGTCGGAGGAGATTTCGGTCTGTTCGGCGAGAATCCGCGTGGCCAGCTGCTCCGACGACATCTCCAGCGAGAAGAACGCGACCCTGGCGCCGTCGGACGCGTCCTTGCCGTCCGGCCCGTCGCCGCCGGGGCTGTACAACTTCGCGGCGTTGAAGGCGATGTTGGTCGCGAGCGCCGTCTTCCCCATGCCGGGGCGGCCGGCCATGATGATCAGGTCGGAGGCGTGCAGCCCGCCCAGCAGGCGGTCGAGGTCGACGAAGCCCGTCGGCGCGCCGGTGAGCCGGCTGTCGCGCTTGTAGGCCTGCTGGATCATCTCGACGGCGCTGGTGAGCGGCCCTGCGAACTGCTGCCCGCCGGGGTCGACCCGGCCGTCCTCGGCGAGCTGGTAGAGCCTGTGCTCGGCCTCCTCGATCTGCTCCGCCGCGGGCTGGTCGAGCGGGCCGTCGTAGGCGTCGTTCACCACCACCTCGCCGATGGAGACCAGCGCGCGCCGCATCGCCAGGTCGTGGATGGCGCGGCCGTAGTGCTCGGCGTTGATGACGGTGACGGCGGAGCCCGCGAGCCGCGCCAGGTACTGCCCGCCGCCGGCCTCCTCCAGCGCCTCGTCGCGTTCGAAAAAGTGCTTCAGGGTCACGGGGTTGGCGATCTGCCCCCGCTCGATCATGCGGAGGACGGCGTCGTAGATACGGCCGTGCACCGGCAGGAAGAAATGCTCCGGCAGCAGGAAGGCGCTGACCAGGCTGGCGGCTTCGTTGTTGACCAGCAGCGCGCCGAGGAGCGCCTGCTCAGCTTCGAGGTTGCTGGGGGGCGAGCGGTAGCCCGGCGTCTCGGCCGTAGCTTCCTCCAAAGGCATACGTGTCGCCATGCCCACTGTAATACATGGATTCGCGTGTCGGGCGTTAGCGGCCTCCACGTATGAAAATTGGGGATATCGTGGAAACCTAAATTCATACGTTTTCGTTATTCACGGGTCGAGAATTGCGGGGAGAACTCTCGAAATCCCCCGATTCCATTGAAAAAGGCTGTTGGCAACGTGTGGAAAACCGGCGTGGACGCAGAATCCGGCGCGATCAGGCGGCGTGGGCGCGCTCCCAGTCCACCATGTAGTCGCGGGTCAGCGGGGCCGCATCCTGGTGCCGGGCGAGCTGGATCTGGGCCACCATGTGGTCCTGGTGGCGGAAGGCGGCCTCGGCGCCGGCCAGGTAGAACTCCCACATCCGGCAGAAGCGCTCGTCGTAGACCGCCTTCACCCGCTCGCGGTTGGCCTGGAAGTTGCGCGACCAGTGCTTGAGCGTATCGGCGTAGTGGAGCCGCAGCATCTCCACGTCGAGGGACTTCAGGCCGGTCTGCTCCAGCGCGGCGAACACCTCGGAGAGCGAGGGGCAGTAGCCGCCGGGGAAGATGTACTTGCGCAGCCACGGATTGGTGACGCTCGGCCCGTCCCAGCGGGCGATGGTGTGGAGGAGGGCCACGCCGTCCTCCTTGAGCAGCCGCTCCACCTTGCGGAAGAACTCGACGTAGTGCTTGACGCCCACGTGCTCGAACATGCCGACGGAGACGATGCGGTCGTAGCTGCCGGGCTCCTCGCGGTAGTCGCGCAGGTGGAAGCCGACCTGGTCCTGGATGCCGAGATCCTGCGCGCGCGCCGATGCGTAGGCCTGCTGCTCGCGTGAGAGCGTGAGCCCGGTCACGGTGGCGCCGGCCTCCTTGTGCAGGTAGATGCCGAGGCCGCCCCAGCCGGAGCCGATGTCGAGCACGTCGAGGCCCGGCCGGTCGAGCAGCAGCTTGGACGCGAGGTGGCGCTTCTTCGCGTGCTGGGCCTGCTCCAGCGAGTGGTTGGGGGTGTCGAAGTAGGCGCAGGAATACTGCCGGTCGGGATCGAGGAAAAGCTCGTAGAGGTCGTCCGACAGATCGTAGTGGTGCGCCACGTTGCGCTGGGCGCGGCCGACGGGGTTGTGCTGCTGCAGCGGGCGGACCCACTGCGCGAGCCAGTTGCGCGCCCGGATCACCGCGTTCTCGTCGAGCAGGTGGAGGTTCGCGCCGACGAGGTGCAGGAAGTCGCGGATGGTCGCGCCGTCCTCCAGCGTCAGCGTGCCGTCCATGTAGGCCTCGCCAACGACGAGGCGCGGGTTCCACAGGAGCTTCCGGTGGAGCGAGCGGTCGTGCAGCCGGATTGTGACGCAGGGCCCCGGCTCGCCCTCGAAGGTGTGGAGCTTGCCCCTGGCGTCGACCACGCGAAGCGTGCCCCGCTTCATCAGTGTCCTGAGCAGGGGCGCGACCAACATGGCGGAAAGCCTCGGGTTCCGGGTCTAAGTGGTGGGGGAGCCTTCGTCCTGCGGCTCGTCCGGACTGTCGCCCGTCTCTTCCCCTGCGGCCGCTGCGTCGCTTGCGCCCGCAGCATCGTCGTCGGAGGAGGCTTCGGCCCCGGCGTCCTCGGCAGCGTCTTCCTCGGGCGCGGCCTCGATCGCGGCGTCCTCGTCCTCGTCCTCGTCGAGGATCGTGCCGCCCCGGGCCTGGATCTCCGCCTCCTCGGGCGAGCGGGCGACGTTGACCTTGACCGTCACCGTCACCTCCGGGTGCAGCGCGATGCGCACGTCATGGACGCCGAGCGACTTGATGGGGCGGTCGAGCCGCACCTGCTGGCGCCTGACCTCGGCGCCGCGCTCGGCCATCGCCTCGGCGATGTCGCGCGCGCTGACGGAGCCGTAGAGCTGCAGCGTGTCGGACGCCTGGCGGATGAGGATGATGCTCTCGCCCTCGAGCCTGATTGCGGCGGAGCTTGCGGCATCGCGGCGGTCGCTGTTCAGCTGCTCGAGCGCCTCGCGCTCGCGCTCGAAGCGCTCCATGTTCTCGGGCGTGGCGCGAAGGGCCTTCTTGCGCGGCAGCAGGAAGTTGCGGGCATAGCCGTCCTTCACGCCGACGATATCGCCCATCCCGCCGAGCTTCTCGATCCTCTCGAGCAAGATGACTTCCATGCCCCTCCACTCCGCTTGACGGATCGCCCGGACCCTCTCGCCCGTAGCGGGCGAAGACCGGCTGCCTGGTTACTTGATGACGTAGGGCAGCAGCGCCAGATGACGCGCGCGCTTGATCGCCCGCGCCAGCTCCCGCTGCTTCTTGGCCGAGACCGCGGTGATGCGGCTCGGCACGATCTTGCCCCGCTCCGAGAGGAAGCGCTGGAGCAGCTTCACGTCGCGATAGTCGATCTTCGGCGCGTTGGCCCCGCTGAAGGGGCACGATTTCTTGCGACGGAAGAACGGGCGTCTCGGGAACGAGACCACCGGCACGCCGCCGCCACCGCGGCCACCGCCGTGGCGCGGCCCGCCGAAGGGATGCTGGCTGCGGCTGCCGCCGGCCGGCCCTGCCGCCGGCCGGCCTGCGCCGGCGGGCTGGGGGCCGCTCTCGGTCCGTTCGCCTTCAGCCATCGCTCTTCTCCTTGGCGCCGGCCGCAGCGTCGCCACCGCCGGCCTCGGCGCCCGTATCGGCAGGCGCTGCCGCGGCAGGCGTCGTCTCGGCAGGCGCGGGGCCCTTGCGCTCGCCGGACCCGTCGCGGTCCCGCCTCTCGCCGCGCTCTTCGCCGTCCTCCCGGCGCCGTCCTTCGCCACGGCCCTCCCAGCGGCCGCCGCGGCCGCCGCGCCCGTCGCGCCCGCGCCCGCGGGACTGCGTGAGCGGCGCCGGGTTGGGGTCGTGCTCCTCGACCCGCACCGTGAGGTAGCGGATGACGTCCTCGTTGATGCGCATCGTGCGCTCCATGGCGTTGATCGCTTCCGCCGGCGCATCGATGTTCATGAAGTAGTAGTGGCCCTTGCGGTTCTTCTTGATGCGATACGCAAGGCTGCGCAGGCCCCAATACTCGGTCTTGGCGACCTCGCCGCCGGCCTCCGTCAGGATCTCGCGAAACTGCTCGGCAAGGCCGTCCACCTGCTGGGACGAGATGTCGGGACGCGCGATAAACGTGCTCTCGTAGAGCGGCATGCGGCGCTGTTCTCCTGAGTGTCGGTCGCGGCGCGAAATAGGCCGCCCGCCCCGCAGCCGCGAGGCGGCAGACCCAGGCGGCGGACTATACATCATCGCTCCCGCATCGCAAGCGGCGCGATCCGGCAAGTTCGGATATCGCGCTAATGCGACATCACGACGGGCACGGTCATCTGACGCAGGATGTCGCGGGTCACGCCGCCCAGCAGCACCTCGCGCACGCGGTGGTGGCCGTAGCCGCCCATGACGAGGAGGTTGGCCCCGTGATCGCTGATCTCGGAGAGAAGGGTGTCGCTCGCGCCGAGGTCCGACGAGCTCACCGTGTGCCGGGCCTCCGCGTTGACGCCGTGCCGCGCGAGGTAGGCGCTGACGTCGGCGCCCGGTATGTGCTTGCCGTCGCCGGTGTCGATGCCGAGCACGATGACCTTCTCCGCCTGCTGCATCAGGGGCAGCGCGTCGGAGAGCGCCCGCTTCGCCTCGCGGGTGCCGTTCCAGGCGAGCATGACCGTCTCCGCGTTGACGCTGAACGAGCCGGCATAGGGCCAGACGAGTACGGGGCCGCCGGCGCCCAGCACGACGCTGTCGGCCATCCCGGCGATGCTGTAGCTGTCGTCCGGGTCGGTCTGGCCCACGACGGTGATGTCGGCGTAGTGCGCGCTCGTCGTGACCGCATCGACGGCCTCGCCCGTCGTGAGGCGCCATTCCGACGCGGCCGTGGATTTCGCCAGCCGTTCGGTGAAGTGCCGCTCGGCCTCCTCGGCGCGCGCCCGCTGCTCGGTATCCAGCCGCTTGTAGACCTCTGTGGAAAGCTCGAAGCTCGCGAAGCCGGGGACGACGAGCCGGGAGAGCACGTAGACGCCGGTCACCTTTCCGTCGTGGCGCTCGGCCAGCTCGACCGCGGCATCGAGCCTCTGGGGCGAGCGCTCGTCGGGAGCCACGTGCACGACGATTTCCTTGTAGGCCATGGTCAAGCCTCCTTCTCGGCAGCGTCCGTTGCCCGGAACCGGGGCCGGAGAGCGGCATCCGTCCCGAACGCCCGCAGTTTAGGCGAGCGGCCGCCGGCCCGGGTATGACGTGGATCATGCCGGGCGCAAAGTGCCGTGCAGACCACAACCCCGGCGAGTAGGATGCGCCGGCCATCGAGCGGAGCGGAGCAGCCGTGAGCGACGAGATCATCCTGGAGCGCAAGGGCCGGGTCGGCAGCGTGACGCTGAACCGGCCGAAGGCGCTGAACGCGCTGACCCAGCCCATGGTTCTGGGGCTGGACGCGCGGCTCAAGGAGTGGGCGCAGGACCCCGCGATCGCCGCCGTGGTCATCCGCGGGGCGGCGCGGGACGACGGGCGCGTGCCCTTCTGCGCCGGCGGCGACATCCGCCTCCTCTACGGCGAGCAGGACGATCCGGACCGCCACTTCGCCACGGTCTTCTATGCGCAGGAATACCGGCTCAACACCTTCATCTTCCGCTACCCGAAGCCCTACGTGGCGCTGATCGACGGCGTCGTCATGGGGGGCGGCGTCGGCATCTCGATCCACGGCTCGCACCGGGTGATGACCGAGCGCGCGCTCTTCGCCATGCCGGAGACCGGGATCGGGCTCTTCCCCGACGTGGGCGCCACGTACTTCCTGCCCAGGCTCAGGGGCAAGGCCGGGCTCTACCTCGGGCTCACGGGCGCGCGCATCGGGGCTGCGGACTCGCTCTATCTCGGCCTCGCCACCCACGTGGTGGCGAGCGATGCGCTGCAGGCGCTGGACGAGACGCTGCTGGCGGCGGACCTCGGCGGCGATGCGCACGCGGCCATCGGCCGGATCCTCTCGGAAAGCGCAGCCGACCTCGGCCCCGCGCCGCTCGCCGCCCGCCAGGCGGAGATCGACCGCTGCTTCGCCGCCAGCTCGGTGGAGGAGATCGTGGCCAACCTCGAGGCCGGGGGCTCGGGCTGGGCGGACGAGACGCTGGCAACGCTCAGGCAGAAGTCGCCCACCAGCCTCAAGGTCACGCACAAGCAGCTCACGGAATACGGCGAGCGGGACTTCGAGGCGGCGATGGCGCTGGAATACCGGCTCGCCATGCACTGCAACCTGGGTGTCGACTTCTTCGAGGGCATCCGCGCGCAGATCGTCGACAAGGACCGCAACCCGGCCTGGCGCCCGGCGCGGCTGGAGGAGGTGACGGCGGCGGCGGTGGATGCCTATTTCGAGACGCCGCCCAAGGGCGACATGACGTGGTGAGCGGCCGCTGACGGATACGGGAGGGAGACGCCGACATGGCTGACGTGGGATTCATCGGGCTCGGCAACATGGGAGGGCCGATGGCCGCCAATCTGGCGAAGGCCGGTCACGCCGTCACCGCCTTCGACATCAGCGCAGACGCGCTGGAGCGTGCGCGCGAGGCAGGGGCCGCGACGGCGGCCTCCGTCGCCCTGGCCGCGGCCGGGCGGGAGGTGGTCATCACCATGCTGCCGGCCGGCGCCGAGGTCTCGGAGGTCTACCGGGGCGAGGGGGGCGTGTTGTCGGCCGCGGCTCCCGGAACGCTCTTCATCGATTGCTCGACCATCGACGTCGATACCGCGCGCTCGGTCGCGGCGACGGCGGCGGAGGGCGGCTGGCCGCTGCTGGATGCGCCGGTCTCCGGAGGCGTCGCCGGGGCCGCGGCGGGCACGCTCACCTTCATGGTGGGCGGCGAGGCGGACGCGGTGGCGCGCGCGCGGCCGGTGCTGGGCGACATGGGCAAGGCGGTGATCCACGCCGGCGCCTCCGGCGCGGGCCAGACGGCCAAGGTCTGCAACAACCTGATCCTAGCGGTCTCGATGATCGGCGTCTGCGAGGCCTTCGGCATGGCGGACCGGCTCGGGCTCGAGCGCCAGACGCTGTTCGACATCGTCTCCAAGGCGACCGGCCAGTGCTGGGCGCTCACCTCCTACTGCCCGGTGCCTGGCCCGGTGGAGGCTGCGCCGTCGAACCGGGACTACGCGCCGGGGTTCACGGCCCAGATGATGCTGAAGGACCTCCGCCTCGCGCAGACCGCCGCGGCCTCGGCCGGCGCCGCATCGCCCCTGGGCGCGGAAGCCGCGGCGCTCTACACGCTCTTCTGCAATGCAGGCAACGGGGCCGACGACTTCTCCGGCATCATGAAGATGATCGGCCAGGGAGACTGACCGGCAATTTTTCGCTCACGGCGGCCGGCCTGTGGCCGGCGCCTGCGCGGGCGCGGCCTGTCGCGCGGCCGTCAAGAACGGACGCGCTCTACAGGATCTCGAGGGGCGCCGTGCCTCCGGGCGGCGGGAAGGCCGCATCGAGGGCGGCAAGCTCGTCGGGGGTGAGCGCGATGTCGAGCGCGCCCAGGTTCGCATCGACGTGGGCGACGCGGCTCGCCTTGGGCACCACGAAGACGTCCTCGTGGCGCAGCACCCAGGCGAGCGCCACCTGCATGGGTGTCACGCCGCGCGCGGCCGCGATGGCGCCGAGCGGGCCGCCTTCCGGCAGCCTGCCCTGCTCCAGCGGCGAGTAGATCATGAGCGGCTGGCCGCGGAGCCGGGACCAGTCGATCAGTTCCGCCTCCGGCCAGCGCCGCGAGAGGTTGTAGAGGATCTGGTTGGTCTGGCAGCCCTGCCCGCCCGGGGTCTCCCAGAGATCCTCCATGTCGTCGATGTCGAAGTTGCTGACCCCGAAGCGGCGAATCTTGCCGGCCTGCTGCAGCGCGAGGAAGCCTTCGACGACCTCGCCGAGCGAGACGCCGCTCCGCCAGTGCAGCAGGTAGAGGTCGAGGTAGTCGGTGCCGAGGCACTTCAGGCTCTTCTCGCAGGCGCGCACCATGCGCTTCCGCCCGGCGTTCGACGGCAGCACCTTGCTCACGATGTAGACCCGATCCCTAAGCCCGCGGATCGCCTCGCCCACCACGCGCTCCGACCCGCCGGAGCCATACATCTCCGCCGTGTCGATGAGCGTCATGCCGTGCGCGATGCCGTGGCGGAGCGCCGCCACCTCGTCCTTGCGCGCCGCCCGGCGCTCGCCCATGCGCCACGTGCCCTGGCCGAGCGCCACCACCTCGTCGCCTCCCGGCAGCTTCACCGTCCGCATCATCGTGTGCTCCCCGCCCGTCTCGCCGGGAGATTAGCACGGGGTTTCGAGCCGTCGTGCGGCGCGTTACCTTGGGGGCCTGACCCCGGACCCCGGAGGCCGCCATGCCCGGCGAGAAGGAAGTCCTCAAGACCACCTGCCCGCGCGACTGCTACGACGCCTGCGGCATCGTCGCGATCAAGCGCGACGGCGCGATCACCCGCGTGCTCGGCGACCCCGACCACCCGGTGAGCCGGGGCGCGCTCTGCGGCAAGTGCGCGCTCGCCTACAACGGCGTCTTCCGCGATCCCGAGGCCCGTCTGCTGACGCCGCTCAGGCGTGCCGGGCCCAAGGGGGAAGGGCGCTTCGAGCCGGTCTCGTGGGAGGACGCCATCGGCGCGATCGCGGCGCGCTTCAGGGAGATTGCGGAAGGGCACGGCGCCGAGAAGATCGTGCACGCGCACTACACCGGCACCTGCTCGCTGATCGCCAACAACTTCCCGATGCGCTTCCTCGGCCGCCTCGGCGCCCGCGAGGTGGAGCCCGACACGGTGTGCAACATGGCGGGCCACGTGGCGCTCGACTACGCCATCGGCACGTCGGTGATCGGCTTCGACCCGCGCACCGCGAAGGACGCGCATTCGATCGTCGTCTGGGGCGCGAACCCCTCCGCCTCCGCCCCGCACCAGCACAAGCACTGGCTGAAGGAGGCGCCGGGGACGGTGATCGTGGTCGACCCGGTGCGCCATGCGACCGCCGAGCAGGCCGACATCCACCTGCAGCCCTTCCCCGGCAGCGATGCGGCGCTCGCCTTCGCCATGATCCACGTGCTGGTTCGCGAGGGGCTGATCGACCGCGCCTTTCTCGACGCCCACGCGATCGGCTGGGACGAGCTGGAGCCCGCCATCGCGGCGTGCACACCGGCCTGGGGCGAGGCCCGCACCGGCGTGCCGGCAGCCGAGATCGAGGAGGTGGCGCGGATCTACGGGGGCGGCCCCGCGCTGCTCTGGCTCGGCCAGGGGCTGCAACGGCAGGCCATGGGCGGCAACGTCATGCGTGCGTGCGCGCTGCTGCCGGCGGTCACCGGCAACTTCGGCAAGCCGGGCGCCGGCCTGCTCTACCTCAACGGGGGCGGGCGCAAGGGGGTGGACGGCGATTACCTGTCGGGCGCCGCGATCAGCCGGAGCCCGCCGAGCTTCAGCCAGATGGAGCTGGCCGCCAGGCTGGAGGATGCGGCGGACATCCGGGCCTTCCTCTGCTGGAACATCAACCCGGCCGCCTCCAGCCCGGAGCAGGCGCGGCTGCGCCGGGCGCTGATGCGCGACGACCTCTTCACCGTGGTCGTGGACATCTTCCAGACCGACACGGCGGACTATGCCGACTACGTGCTGCCGGCGGCGTCGTTCCTCGAATTCGACGACCTGGTCTCGGGCTACTTCAACCTCTCGATGTCCGCCCAGGCGAAGCTGCAGGAGCCGCTCGGCGACTCCCTCCCCAACCAGGAGATCTTCCGCCGTCTCGCCCGCGCCATGGGCTACACGGAGCCGGAGCTCTACGAGGACGACCTCGCGATCATCGAGCGCATCATGGGCCAGACGGGCGTCACCGGTACCTTCGATGCGTTCAAGAGCATCGGCACGGTGTTTCCCGAGGGGCCGCCCGTGATCCAGTTCCCGGATCTGGCCTTTCCCACGCCGAGCGGGAAGATCGAGATCGCGTCCGCCCGGGCGGAGGCGGACGGCCACCCGCGCCTGCCGCTGGCGGACGCCGACCCCCGGCCCGGGAACGGCAGGCTGCGCCTGCTGACGCCGGCCTCGCCCTGGCTCATGAACGATTCCTACGCCAACGACCGGCGCATCGCGGACCGCATGGGCGAGGCGACGGTGACGCTGCACCCGGCGGATGCCGCGGCACGCGGCCTGGCGGAGGGGCAGCGGGTGCGGCTCAGCAACGGGACGGGCAGTCTGGAGCTTGCGCTGGCCGTGGCCGAGACGATTCCGCAGGGCGTGGCGCTCAGCCCCAAGGGCCGCTGGCCGCGCCAGGAGGGCACGCGAGCCAACGTCAACGTGCTGAACCCCGGCATCAAGTCGGACATGGGGGAGAGCACCTGCGTGCACGGCGTCGAGGTCGAGATCGCCCCGGCCTGAAGGCGAGGATGCGGCTCAGGCCGGCCGTGCGCCTGGTAGGCGCCCTATCCCGCGATGCCGAGGAAGACGAGCATGGCCCGATCGATCCGGCGCATGTCGGCGGCGGAGAGGGTTCCGATGCGCCGGCTAAGGCGCTCCCGCCGGACGGTCGTGATCTTGTCGACCATGACACGGCAGGGCTCGTGGAGACCGTTCTCGACAGTTGGCGTCAGCGCAACGCGAAAGAGTGGCGCGTCGGTGGGATCGCTCGTCAACGCGCAGACGGTGACCGAGGCCGCGTGCTCGAATCGATCATCCTGGACGACCACGACCGGCCGCGGCTTGCCGGTGTAGTCCCCGCCGCCCGCCGCGACCCAGAGTTCGCCCCGCTTCACTCGACGCGGGTCTCGCTGATCGCGTCGACGAAGGCCTGATCGGCCTCGGCATGCTCGCTGCGGGCCACCGCCAGCGACTGTCTGCGGGCCTCCTCCGCGAAGCCCGGCGCGCGCGTGTCGGGCACCCAGACTTGCAGGGGGCGCAATCCGCGCTCCCGCAGGCGCGCGCGATGCCGGCGGACCTTGTCGCGTGGCGCGTTCGAGGTCTCAGGTGTGCTTGCCACGGCTCTCGTCTCCGATGGTTACATGTAACCCTACTCCGTTTTCGGCATTCCGCAAGCGACCGTCCGACGGCCGCTCGGTTGCCGGAGAAGAGCACTGTCGCCGCAGGGCGCGCTTCGGGCTAAGCTCTGCCGCCGCAGCATCCCCACGCCTGAGAGAACGCCGTCATGCCTGGAGCCGTCCACGCCGCGATCAACTACATCCTGCCGACCGACGAGAAGCCGGTCACGTACCTGACCAATCCGGGCAGCAGGCCGGCGCAGCGCAACGCCGAATACAAGGAGGTCGAGGTCACGATCCGCGACGCCCGGCCGACGGCGGACGCCCTCGACCTGGAGCGCGAGGGCTTCACCTTCAACACCGGGGGAAGCGCGGTCTCGGACTTCTACGACAAGGACGAGATCGAGAGGACCTACGGCCCGGAGGTCGAGCGGCTGGTGAAGGAGGCGAGCGGGGCCGCGGAGGTCGTGGTCTTCGACCACACCATCCGCGTTGCCGACGATACGCTGAGGTCCGAGCGGAAGGTGCGCGAGCCGGTGCACGTGGCGCACAACGACTACACCCCCCGCTCGGCCCCGCAACGGGTGCGCGACCTGCTGCCGGCCGAGCGCGCCGAGGCGCTGCTGGAGCACCGCTTCGCCGTGGTGCAGGTGTGGCGGCCCATCGCGGGCCCGGTGCAGGACATGCCGCTCGCGATCTGCGATGCCCAGAGCATCGACGAGGGGGACTTCGTGCTGACCGATCTCGTCTACACCCACCGCGTGGGCGAGGTGATGCAGCTCAGCCACAACCCCGGCCACCGCTGGTTCTACTTCCCCGACATGGAGCCGGGCGAGGCGCTGATCTTCAAGACCTACGATTCGATGACCGACGGCCGGGCGCGCTTTTCCGCCCACACGGCCTTCGCCGATCCCAACGCGCCAGCCGACGCGCAGCCGCGCCAGAGCATCGAATCCCGCAGCCTCGCCTTCTTCGCGCCCTGAGGGCGGCGGCCACCGAGGGGCGATGACGGAGGCGGACGGCACCCTCGCAGACGGCAGCAACCGGCCGGTCCTCACGGTCGGCGAGCTGTCGCAGGCGCTGAAGCGCGTGGTCGAGGGCGAGTTCGCCTGGGTGAGCGTGCGGGGCGAGGTCTCGGGCTTCAAGCGCGCCGCATCGGGCCATCTCTACTTCGCGCTCAAGGACGCGGATGCGGTGCTGGACGCCGTCTGCTGGCGGGGCGTCGCCGGCAGGCTGGGGATCGCGCCGGAGGACGGGCTCGAGGTCGTCGCCACCGGCAAGATCAGCACCTATCCGGGGCGCTCGCGCTACCAGATCGTGGTCGAGCGGCTGGAGCTTTCCGGCGCCGGCGCGCTGCTCGCGCTGCTGGAGGCGCGCAAGAAGGCGCTCGCCGAGGAGGGCCTGTTCCACGAAGAGCGCAAGCGCGACCTGCCCTACCTGCCGCAGACCATCGGCGTCGTGACCTCGCCCACGGGCGCCGTGATCCGCGACATCCTGCACCGCATCGGGGACCGCTTCCCCCGCCGCGTGCTGGTCTGGCCGGTCAAGGTGCAGGGCGCGGGCGCGGCGGAGGAAGTTGCGGCGGCCATCGCGGGCTTCAACCGGCTGGAGGCGGGCGCGGCGGTGCCGCGGCCCGACGTGCTGATCGTCGCCCGCGGCGGCGGCAGCCTGGAGGACCTCTGGGCCTTCAACGAGGAGGTCGTGGTGCGCGCTGCGGCCGCGAGCGCGATCCCGCTGATCTCGGCGGTAGGCCACGAGACCGACGTGACGCTGATCGACCTCGCCGCCGACCGCCGGGCGCCGACGCCGACGGCGGCGGCCGAGATGGCCGTGCCGGTGCGCGCCGACCTCAAGGAGCGCACGCACACCCTGGAGCATCGCCTGGGCGCGTCGTTCCGCCGCCTGGTCGCCGAGCGGCGCGCCCGCGTCGACGGGCTCGGGCGTGGCCTGCCGGCGGCGCGGGACCGGCTCGCTACTGCGAGCCAGCGGCTCGACGACTGGTCGGAGCGGCTCGGGCGGGGCGTGCGCGGCAGGCTGGGCGCCGAGCGCCGGGCCCTCGGCCGGCTCCGGCCGCTCCGGCCGCGCCAACTTCTCGCGCTCAAGCGCCAGCAGCTCGGGCACGTCGCCGGGCCTCTCTCGGCCGACCGCCTCGCGCAGCGCATCGGTCTGGCGCGCGCGGCGAGCGAGCGTCTGGCGCAAGGGCTCGGCCGCGCCGGGCGGGCGGCGCTCGGCGAGCGGGCGGCACGGGTCGAGACTGCGGCGCGTCTGCTCGAGAGCTATTCCTACCGCGGCGTGCTCGCGCGGGGCTTCGCGGTCGTGCGCGACCAGCGGGAGCGGCCCGTCACCAGCGCGGCGGCGGTGAAGCCCGGCGCCGCGCTCGCCCTCGAGTTCCACGACGGCCGCGCCGCCGCTCGCGCCGCTGGGAAGCACAGGCCCCGCAAGGCTTCGCGGGACGAGGACGACGGCCAGGCGCCGTTGCTCTGAGGGGTGGGGCTCTGACAGGCCCCGCGCCTCTTCCCTTCTTTGTTGTTCCCTCAGGCGCCGGGCGCTCGCTCCGCTCGATCGTGCGCCCCGCGCGCGTGTACGCGCGACGCGGTCGCGCCGTCCGGGCCTGACGGCCCGGCTCTCCAAGCGTCCCACTTGGGAGAACGGCGACCGCTTGCGCACCCGCGGGTGGGCCGCCACTATGACGGCATCATGAAGATCGGCATTCCGGGCGCTGCGGGGCGCATGGGGCAGGCGCTGACCCGCCAGGTCGCAGCCACCGAGGGCTGCACCGTGGTCGCGGCGACCGAGGTTCCGGACCATCCCGCGCTCGGGCGGGACTGCGGGGTGCTGGCCGGGATCGAGCCGCTCGGCGTCACGGTGAGCGAGGAGTCCCCGGCGATGTTCCGCGCCGCCGACGCGGTGCTCGACTTCACGCTGCCGGGCGCCACGTCCGGCCATGCTGCGCTCGCGGCTGCCGAGGGCACGATTCTGGTCGTCGGCACCACGGGCATCGGGGAGGCGGAGCAGGCCGCGCTCGATGCCGCGGCGGCACGGACGGCGGTGGTGCAGGCGCCCAACATGAGCCTCGCCGTCAACCTGCTGTTCAGGCTGACCGAGCAGGTCGCGGGCCTCCTGGATGACGACTACGACATCGAGATCGTCGAGATGCACCACCGGCACAAGATCGACGCGCCCTCCGGCACGGCGCTGGGGCTCGGCCGGGCGGCGGCCAGCGCCAGGGGGGTGCCGTTCGACGAGGTGGCAGCCCGCGGCCGCGACGGCGTGACCGGCGCCAGGCCGCGCGGCGAGATCGGCTTCGCCGCGCTGCGCGGCGGCGACGTCATCGGCGAGCACAGCGTGATCTTCGCGGCCGACGGCGAGCGGCTGGAGCTGGCCGTTCGCTCGTCCAACCGCCAGACCTACGCCCGCGGCGCCCTCCAGGCGGCGCGCTGGGCGGAGGGGCGGGGGCCCGGCCTCTACACGATGGCGGACGTGCTGGGCCTTACCTGATTGCCTAAGCCCCAGCAGACATTATGACTGCGGTGAATGCTTGGGCGGGAGCGAGTCCGTCTTTGACGGGCTCGCGACAGGCCGCGACCGCGGCGCCCTCGCGGAGGCGCCGGCCGCAGGCCGGCTGCCGTGAGCGAAAAGATCAGACCTGCTTGGCCTCGATCACGCCGCGGCGGATCGCGCGGGTGCGGGTGAAGAGCGTCTCCAGGTAGTCGCCGTCGCCCCGGCGGACGGCGCGCTGGAGGGCCGAGAGGTCTTCGGTGAAGCGGCCCAGCATCTCCAGCACCG
>JAPPMY010000099.1:2013-3276 GCA_028818855.1 Rhodospirillales bacterium | reverse complement strand
GGCGACGAAGCCCAGGAGCAAGGCGTTGATGTCGAGCCCGTCGTCGAAGCGCGAGCGGCGCCCATTCCAGTCGTCGGCCTCGAAGCGGTCGCGGATCTCCTCCAGGCCCGTCAGGCGCTCGGCGAGACGCGTGCGTTCCTTCCGGCGTCTGGCAAGCTCCGCCCGCAGTTCGGCCAGCCGGCCATCGATCTCGAGCAACTGCGCCACGAGGGCGTCGTCGCGCGGATCGCGGGTGGCCCGCGCCATGGCGACCAGCTCCTCGAGCGTGCGGCCCTCCAAGAACGCCTCCAGGCCGTCGATCGCCGACTCGTAGTAGGATCCGCGCTCGTCGTGGAGGGCGGCCAACTCGTCCGTGAACTCGCGCAGAGCGGCTTCGGCCTCGCGCACCGCGCGGCGTGCCGCCTCCCGCTCCGCGTAGAGCTGTTCGCCGCGCGCAAGCACCGGGGTGAGCCCTCTCCGGTCCATGACCTCCTCTTCCAGCCGGGCCAGGGGCGGAAGCGCCGCGGCGAGGGCCGTGCGATCCTCGTCGAGGACGGCTGCGGCGTGACCTGGAAGCGCGTTCAGGAAGTCGTAGCTGGCCCGGGCCTCCTCGTATCGCGTCACCTCCGCCACCCACCCGTCCAGGCGGCGGGTGAGCACATTGCCGGCGGCCCCGGCCATGCCGTAGCCCCGGCCCGCGAGGTAGGAAAACAGGGCGTCGCCCTCGTACCCAGGCACCTTTTCGGCCTGTTCGCGCTCCGCCGCCCCGTGGCGCTGCTCCGAGGCGGCCACCCGGGCCTCAAGCAGGCGCGCCCGCTCGAAGAGACGCTGCCACCGGGACATGGCCTGGAGCTCCTCGAACACCACCCGCGCCAGTCGGGCCCGCTCTTCGCCGGTCTTGTTCAGCGCTTGGGTCACAGATGCCAGCGCGGCTTCGGTCGCTGCGACGTCGTCGCGCTGCTCGGGAATCCGCGTCTCGACCTCGCGCAGACGGTCCTTCTTTTCGTCGAAGATGGCGCGCACACTGGACTCCATCCCGGCGAGGGTGGCCGCAACGGCGTCCTCCCGCATCGCCGGAAGATGGAACTCGGCCAGCGCGCGAATGGCGGCGCACCTGCGTTCGCCCGCCTCGCCCAGCGCCAGCTGCAGTCCGTCGATGCTTCGCTCCCGCTCGTCCAACTCACGCCGAACGCGTCGGATGCGCTTGACGATGCCGCGGTGGATGTCTCCGCCGGTCTGCATGGCTACCACTCCGTGATCTGGCCGATGTCGGCGTAGCGGCGC
>JAPPMY010000099.1:644-1993 GCA_028818855.1 Rhodospirillales bacterium | reverse complement strand
GGTCCCCAGCGCCTGTACCAGCAGGTAGTGGTTGCGGATATCGCGCGCGCCGTCGGGATAGCGCCACGCACCCCCCGTGACGACGATGCGGTACTCCGTGGAGACCACGTCGAGCAGATTCCGATAGCGCCCCACCGCGGCGTCGAGCCCGTCGACGTCCCGGGCGGCGATGCGGGATTCGGCCTCGCGGGCGAGGTCTCCGGCACGCTCCCGGACGAGGTCCTCGGCGGCTTCCGCGAGCACGGCGGCGTGGAGACGGGCGACGTCGGCCTCGAGGGCGCCCAGGCGGGCGTGGCGCTCGAGCGCGGCGTCCGCCCGGCCGATCCCGGCCCGAGCCAGCTCCAGGTCGCCTTCAACGGCCGTGGTCCTCTCTCGAAGCCGGTCGAGATCAGCGGGCGCAAGGTCTTCCCGGGCGGCCTCCCGGGCGATGGGGTCGAGCGCTTCCTCGACGGCGGACAACTGGCTCCCGGCGGCCGCCAGGCTGGCGGCGAACTCATCGGCTTCCGCGGCGGGGAGGTCGGGCGGCGTACCTCGCGACACCAGGGCCTCAAGCTCTGCGAGTTCGGTGGCCCGCGCCGCGCCGATGTCGGCCAGTTCCCCCCTGAGGCGCTCAACGTCGCGCGCGAAGGCGCGCTCGGACATCATCCCGGCGCCCGCAATGCTCCCCCAGATGAGAGCCGCAACCGCGGCGGCCGGCAGCAGAACGCGCCGGCTGATCCAGCCCCGTGCTCCTCGAGCGCCTGCCGCCGCCTGTGGATGACCTGCGCGGCATCCATGACGCGCAGCACTTCGTGGGGAGCCAGCGGCGCCCTGCCTTTGTGAGTCATTCCGTTCACCTCAGCCCATAGCGTAGGCCGATGCTGATGATGGGCCAGAAGCTTAGCCACCCGCCGGCGTCGTCCTCGGCTTCCCGTCGCTCGGTCTCGAGGTCGGTGTGGAAACGGGCCGAGCCGAGCACCGCCGGATCCCCTGTCGCGGACATCTCGAATCCCGCGTCCATTGGAAAGGCCGCGCCTGCGTCCACCACGAAGCCAAGCCCTCGCGACCGGCGCGATCCGTAGCCGAGCAGCGCGTAGGGCGTGATCGATCCGGCGACCAGCGTCGTCGCCAGCGTGCGAACCTCGGGCTGCGTGTAGTAGCCCCCGCCTATGTCGATCGAGGCGCCGCTCCCGTAGGTGATTTCGTAGACCGGGTCGCCCGCGCGGATCAGCACGCCCCCCTCCGCGCGCAGGACACCGGACGAGACCTCCGCGCCAATCGTGAACATTGCGCTCGGCAGCGACAATTCGGCCGTCCGGTTGTCGGCGAGCCCGAACCTGCCGGTCAGGTCCAGGCCGAATCCGTAAAGA
>JAPPMY010000099.1:0-634 GCA_028818855.1 Rhodospirillales bacterium | reverse complement strand
ACCGGCTCCACCTCGGAGCGCGAAGGTCTCGTTGAAGGCAACCCCGACATCGGCGCCCATGCCAAGCGTCCCCAAATGCGCGCCGAGAGCGATGTTCTCCTGCAGGGCGCGCGCGGGCTGCACGGGCGCGAGCAATGAAAGCACGGCGAAAAGGACCAAGGTAAGTCGCTTCATTATGGGCTCAGCGGGTGCGGACGTGGTGGATGCCATCACCGATGCGATGAATCGGTGGCTTGTCGGTGGTACACCCGCACTCGGCGTTGGTGCACCCGTGCGGCTTGATGGAGGGGAGGTTGATCGCGTCCCCATCGGATCCGAAGTTGGAAGTCGTCCCAGCGTTGCATTCCTCTGGCCCACGGACCGTTCGATGATCCATCCGAATCCAGCCACCGCCCGCGCCCGCGCGCGTCCTCGCCGGCTCCTCGCCTCCCTGCTCGGCTTCAGCTGTCTCTGCATCGGCATCGTCGCCGTGGCTCCCTTGTCTGCCCAGGTCACAACCGCACAACTGGACGCCCTCCGCCCCCGCAACATCGGCCCCGCCGTAATGAGCGGGCGGATCGTGGACCTGGCGGTCGCGGAATCCGACCCCATCAAGTTCTATGTCGCCTCCTCGACCGGGGGCGTCTACAAGACC
>JAPPMY010000270.1 GCA_028818855.1 Rhodospirillales bacterium | reverse complement strand
ACCACCGAGATCGCGCTGCCGTAGCCCATCAGGTACTTCTTGAAGGACTCGTTGTACATGTGCATGGCCAGCGTGTCGGAGCTGTTGAACGGCCCGCCGCCGGTCATGGTGTAGAGGATGTCGAACCCCTTGAGCGAGTTGATGACGTTGAGCGCGATCACCACCACGGTGGCAGGCGTGAGCAGAGGGATGACCACCAGGCGGATGCGCTGAAAGGCCTTCGCGCCCTCGATCTCGCACACCTCCAGCAGGTCCTCGGGGATGGTGGTGAGCCCGGCCAGGAAGATCACCATCGAGAGCCCGGTCTGCTGCCACGACCAGGCGAGGATCACCGACCAGAGCGCGCAATCCGGCTTCGCCAGCCACGCGTAGTTGAAGTTCTCGCCGCTCACCGCCTCCACCACGGTGTTCAGCAGCCCCCAGTCCGGCTGGTAGATCCACACCCAGATCTGCCCGACCACCACGGCCGAGAGGCAGATCGGCAGGTAGAAGATCGACTTGAACACCGAGCCGCCGGGGATGCGGCTGTCGATCAGGAGCGCGAGCCCGAGCCCGAGCGCGGTCGGCGCGACGATCGCCGCCACGATCCAGAACGCCGTGTTGATCGCGGCGTTGAGGAACAGCTTGTCGGTGTGGATCTTGAGGAAGTTGTCGAAGCCGACGAAGTCGTAGTCGGGATTGAAGCCGTTCCAGTCGGTGAAGCTGTAGTAGAAGGAGCTCGCGAGCGGCCAGACCACGAACACCGCGAACACGGCCAGCGGCGGCGCCAGCAAAATCACCCGCCAGAAACGGTTCTCCCGTTCCATCGGTCACCGCTCATGCCGGCAAGTGAACGGGCCGCCGGGTGAATACCGCCCGGCGGCCCGCCTGCACGAGACTGCGCCTATTCCGTGAACGCCTGCGCTGCGTCCGCGGCAACCTGCGCCAGGATGTCGTCCACCTGGCTCGGGTCGTCCATGAAGCGCGAGAACATGGAGAGACCGACCTCCGCCACCGGCGGCGGCGTCGCGAGGTCGTAGTTGAACGCGAAGTTGTCGGCGCCGGCCACGACGGTGGAGACCCGCTGCATGACCTCGTTGTAGTTCGCGGGGTCCACGTTGACGTTGGCGGAAAGCGCGCCGTACGCTCCGGTCCAGCTCGCCTGCACGTCGGCGTTCGACATCATGAAACTCAGGAACGCCTCAGCGCCGGCAGGGTTCTCCCCGTCGTTGGAGATGACGAGGCCGTCCACCGGGCCAACCACCGAGGTGGGCACGCCGTCCGCGATGGAGGGGAACGGGAAGAAGTCGTAGTCCTTGCCGGGCTCGAGCCCCAGTCCGTTCCAGTAGCCGGTGATCCAGGTGCCCATGAGGGTCATCGCCGCATCGCCGCGCGCCACCTTGTCCGACGCATCCGTCCATGAATCGGCGTTGGCGTTGGGCGCGAAGTAGCCCTTGTCCGCGAGCTCCTTCCACATCGCCATAGCAGCCTTGACCTCGGCATCGTCGTAAGCCGCGGAGCCGTTCATCAGGCCTGCGCGGTAGTCGGGTCCGGCGGTGCCGAGCAGCAGGTAGTCGAACCAGAACTGGGCGGGCCAGCGATTCTTGGAGCCGAGCGCGATCGGCGTCACGCCCTTGCCCTTCAGCGTCTCGCAGAGCGCCACGAACCCGTCCCAGGTCGTCGGCATTTCGGTGACGCCTGCGTCCGCGAGCACCTGGGTGTTATAGAACATGCCCGCGTAGTGGTAGTTGAACGGCACCAGGTAGCGCTGGCCGTTGTACATGGTGGCGCTGTCGGCCACGGACTTGGCGACCACGTTGTCGAGGCCGTCCCGGGCCCACATGTCGTCGATGGGATGCAGGGCTCCTGCATCGACGACGAACTGCGTCCGCGCGCCGGCCCAGTAGCTGAAGACGTCGGGCAGGCTGTCACCGGCCGCGCGCACCAGGATGTCGGTCTTGAAGTCCTCGTGACCGATGGGGCTGTTCTTGATGGTGTAGTCCGTGGCGGCTTCGAACTTCGCGACCTGCTCGTTGAAGATCTTGAGCCCGAACTCGCCGGTGAAGTAGTGCGTGAGCGTGACGTCGCCGCCTTGCGCGAAGGCGGGCGCGCCGAGCGCGAGGGCCGGCACGACCGCCGCGGCGGCCAGCAGCCCGCGCCTGTTGAGAGTGATCATGGATTTTCCCCCGTGCGGTTGTCATGCCAGCGCCCTCATTGAGCGCTTCGGAAGTCAAGCGCATCGCTCCGCGCGGTGTCAACGAATACCGGCGGATGCACCGGGGGAATTGCAGGGGAGGATGACGCGGTCGATCTCGGGCGCGCGCCTTGTGTAGCTCTTCAGCACCTCGGTCGGGCAGAAGCGCCGGGTGCGGGGCACGCTCAGCTCGATATCGCCGAGCTCGCTCAACAGATGGCGAGAATAGGTGCCGTTGCGCCGGTCGCGCATGGCGCAGCCGTCGAGGCTGTCGAGCCAGTAGTCGACTGCCTCGGCCATCCGGCCCTGGAGGATCTCGGCGAGCGCCTCACACCCGAGCGGACGGTAGCCCTCGCCCCACTCAAGCCCGTCTGCTTGCATCTCCTTCACCAGGGCGAAGGCCATGGGTAGACTCTCAATCGTCGCAGTACGCTGTGGCATCGGGGTGCTCCTGCTCGTGGCTGTTGGCTAACCACAGGGAGTACCCCTTTCCCCACTGACACATAATCCCGTACGTCACCGTTCGGAGAGGGTAGTTTCTCTTCCCCCTTGATCTTGTTACCGTTGGCTGCGCTTTCGAACTCGCCGAAGAAGGTCGGAGGCCGCCCGGCGGTCAACCGACTCTCGTTTGTCGCAAGGCACGGGAGGCGGAGAGACCTGCTCTCCGCGGCTCTGCCCGACCCGGCACCACGCCCGGGTCGGATGCGTACGAGAGCTGACAGAGAGGGGTGAGAGCGGTGCAGGACAAGATGCCGAAGAACGTCGCGGACCGGGGTCTCTGGAAGGGGCTGCACCCCGGCATGGGCATCGCGTCCAAGGGCATGATCGCGGCGTTCGTCGTGTTCACGGCTCTCTTCGTGGATATCGCCGACGGCATCTATTCGGCGATCCGCGGTTGGATCGAGCACGCGCTCAACTGGTACTACATGAGCGCGCTCGTCATCATGCTCTTCGCCTGCTTCTACCTGATGTTCAGCCGCTTCGGGCGCATCAAGCTGGGCGACGACGACAGCAGGCCCGAGTTCAGCACCTTCTCCTGGTTCGCGATGCTGTTTTCGGCCGGCGTCGGCATCGGGCTTCTGTTCTTCAGCATCGCCGAGCCGGTGTTCTATTTCGACAACACGATGCCCTGGGGCTACCCGAACAATCCGTTCGCCGACCTGGCCGGCGTCCACGAGATGAGCGAGCCCCGCGCCGTTCTCGCGATGCGGGTCACCTACTTCCACTGGGGTTTCCACGGCTGGGCGGTCTACGTGATGGTGGGCCTCTGCCTGGCCTATTTCGGCTTCCGCAAGAAGCTGCCGCTGACGCTGCGCTCGGCGCTCTACCCGATCATCGGCGACAAAATCTACGGCCCCGCCGGCCATGCGGTCGACCTGCTGGCCGTGTTCGGGACCGTGTTCGGCGTCGCGACCTCCCTCGGCCTCGGCGTGAGCCAGATGGCGACCGGCCTCAACCATCTCTTCGGAATCGACCCCGGCGTAATCACGCAGGTCATCCTGATCGTGATCATCTCGATCGTTGCGACCCTCTCGGCGGTGTCAGGCGTCGGCAAGGGCATCCGCATCATCTCGGAATGGAACATCTGGCTCAGCATCGTGCTGGTCGCCTTCTTCCTGTTCGGCGGCCCGACGAAGTGGCTGCTGGGCCTCTTCGTCACCTCCGTGGGCGACTACCTCTGGCACTTCATCCCCATGGGCTTCCAGATCTTCAATTCCGAAGGCGCGTCGGCCTGGCAGGGCGGGTGGACGATCTTCTACTGGGGCTGGTGGATCTCCTGGGCTCCCTTCGTCGGCATGTTCATCGCCAGGATCAGCCGCGGGCGCACGATCCGCGAGTTCATGGTCGGCGTGATGTTCGTGCCCACCACCATCGCGTTCCTGTGGCTCTGCATCTTCGGCGGCAGCGCCATGTACGCCGAGCTGAACGCGGCCGGCGGCGTCGGCACCGCCGGGATCGCCCAACTCGTGCGCGACTGGAACCTTCCCGCCTCGCTCTACGGCACCATCGACCTGGTGACGGGCATCTCCTGGCTCAACTGGATCATGGCTGCGCTCGCGACCTTCCTGCTGGCGACCTGGTTCATCACCTCGTCGGACTCAGGCACGCTCGTCATCACCACCATGCTCAGCATGGGCAGCGACAGCCCGCCCAAGAAGTTCCGCATCGTCTGGGGGCTGGGAGAGGGGTTCGTCGCGGCGGTGCTGCTGCTGGCCGGCGGGCTGAAGGCGCTTCAGACCGCCTCCATTGCCGCCGCCCTGCCGGTCAGCATCGTCATGCTGATGATGACCTTCGGCATCATCAAGTCACTGCACGAGGACCCGAGCGCCGTGCCCATGCCGCCCGACGGCAAGGCGCCGGACGGCACCAGTTTGAAGGGTGACATTCCACACTGAGACGCGACGCCATGAGGGCGCCCGGGGCCGGAACAAGGAGGGGAGCGGAGATGGCAGCTTGTCGGGGGATAACGGTTCTCGCCCTGTCGCTTGCCCTGTTGGCGTCGGTCCCCGCGCTTGCCGAGGACGAACCGGCGGAAGAGCGGATCGCGGCACCGACGAAGGAGCTGACCGTCGTCTCCTGGGGCGGCGCCTACACCCGGAGCCAGATGCTGGCCTACGTGAAGCCCTACCGCCTGCTCAGCGGCGAATGGGTGTCGATGGAGACCTACAACGGCGGGCTCAAGGAGATTCGTGAGCAGGTCGAGACCGAGAACGTGGTCTGGGACGTGGTGGACTTCGAGCTTTCGGACCTGATCCGGGGCTGCCGCGAGGGTCTGTTGGAGGCGTTCGACCACGGCATGCTCCCGCCGGGCGACGACGGCACGCCGGCCGCGGACGACTTCATTCCCGGCGCGTTCACCCCCTGCGGCGTCGGCCAGACCGTGTGGTCGACGGTGGTGGGGTACGACACGGAAGCGCTGGGCGAGAGCGCTCCCTCCACCCTCGCCGACTTCTTCGACGTCGACGAATTCCCCGGCAAGCGCGGTCTCCGGCGCGACCCGCGCGTGATCCTCGAGTGGGCCCTGATCGCCGACGGCGCGGCGTCGGAGGAGGTCTATGCCATCCTGGAGACCGAGGACGGGCTCGACCGGGCGTTCTCGGTCATGGACGAGATCAAGAACCACATCGAGTGGTGGGAGGGCGGAGCCGACCCGCTGCGCCTGCTCGATTCGGACGAGGTCGTCATGACCTCGGTGTGGAACGGGCGGATGTATCGCCCGATCGTGGAAGACGGCAAGCCCTACGCCATCCTGTGGGACGGCCAGATCTGGGACATCGACTCCTGGGGCATCCCCAAGGGCAGCGACAACCTGCACAAGGCCCAGGATTTCATCCGCTTCGCCACGGGCACCGGCCCGCTCGCGGAGCAGACGAAATACATCTCCTACGGGCCGGCGAGAACGTCCTCCATGGCGCTGGTCGCGGACGAGACCAAGCCGCACCTGCCGACCGCGCCCGACAACCTCGCCCGCGCCCTGCAGACGGACGCCGAATGGTGGGCCACGCACCACGTCGCGCTGACCGAGAAATTCGAGGAGTGGCTGGCGAGCGGCGGCCGCGGCCTCGCCGGTTCGGCCCGCTGAGCGCGGGCACGGAACACGCCTGAGCCTTCTTCGCGGTGCCCATGTCCTGATGGCGTTCCTCGACCGTGCTGACGTCCTTACACCCGAGGCTTCGTGCGGCCCGTTCGGATGCAATAGTATTGCGCGTTCCCTACCCAAGAGCGTTCGTGGTGAGAGATGCGGGTTGAGAGCGGTCCCGTCGGAGTCGGCATCGTGGGCACGGGCCGCATCTCCGATCTGCACGCCATCGAGTACCTGGCCAACCCGCTGGCGCGGATCGTGGCGCTCTGCGACGTGGACACGGCGCGCGCGGCCGCCCGGGCGGCGGCCTGGGGCCTGGACGACGTCGCCGTCTGTGGCGACATCGACGAGCTTCTCGCCCGCCCGGATGTCGGCCTCGTCGAGATCCTGCTTCCCCACCACCTGCACCTCGAAGCGGCGCTGAAGGCCGTCGCCGCCGGAAAGATCGTCTCGCTCCAGAAGCCGATGTGCATCTCGCTCGCGGAGGCCGACCGCCTGGTCGCCGCCGCGGACGCCTCGGAACGCCCGTTCAAGGTGTTCGAGAACTTCGTGTTCTACCCCCCGGTCGTCCGGGCGCGGGCGCTCATCGCCGACGGCGCGATCGGCACGCCGCTCTCCATCCGCATCAAGAGCAACCCGGGGAGGAGCGCCACCGCATGGGACGTGCCGGCAAGCGCCATCGCCTGGCGGCAGCGGCCCGAGCAGTCGGGCGGCGGGCCCCTGGTGTTCGACGACGGCCACCACAAGTTCGCCCTCGCCTGGCACTTCATGGGCGAGCCGGAGGAGGTCCACGCCTTCATCGGTCAGACCGAGACGGCCGACCACCGGGAGCGGCTGGACGCGCCCTCCATCGTGTCGTTCCGCTTTCCCGGCGACCGCATCGGCAACCTGGAGATCGTCCATTCGCCGGAGCTCGAGATCGCGACCCGGCACTACGCCCAGGACGACCGCGTGGAGATCACCGGCAGCAGGGGCGTGATCTGGATGAACGGCGGCCACGGACGCCTCGGCGACGCGCCGCCGCTCGTGCTCTACCGGGATGGCACGCTCATCGAGTTCCGCGACGTGGAGACCGGCTGGGAGCAGAGCTTCGTGCTCTCGACGCGACACTTCCTTGAGGTGCTCACGCAGGGCGGGCAGCCGGTGCTGACCGCGCGGGAGGGCCGGCAGGTGCTGCGCTTCGCTCTCGCCGCCCTCGAGTCCGCCCGGCTGGGCAGGCCGGTGCCGGTCGCAGCCGAAGGCGGACCGGGCGCCTGACGAACAGCGGCGGGACCCAGCCACCGAGGTCGCCGCGACCCCGGTGCGCGCCCCGTGCTTGCCATCCCCTCTGCGCCGTGAAAGTTTCCTCGCCGCCAGGGGAGCAGCAGGGTGGCCGATGCGTTTCAGAGTGTTGGACTGGTGATATTCGACTGCGATGGGGTCATTGCCGACAGCGAGGTCCTCAGCGCACGGGTCCTGGTCCGGGAGCTTCTGGCCTATGACATTCGCATCGACGCCGAGTACGTCTATCGCAACTTCGTCGGCAAGAGCTTCCCCGTCGTGGCCGACATCATCGCCGCGCGTTTCGAAACGGCGCTGCCCGACAGGTTCGTGAGCGATTACCGTGCGGCGCTTCGCGAGGCTTTCGCTGACAGCCTGCAGACCACGCCGGGATTCCTCGACATGCTGGGTCAACTGACCTGCCCCGCCTGCGTCGCCACCAGCTCGAGCGCGCCGCGCGCGGCCAATACACTGGAGGTGCTTGGGCTGGCCGAGCGCTTCGGCGACGACGTCTTCACGGCTTCCCAGGTCGCCCAGGGCAAGCCGGCGCCCGATCTCTTCCTCCATGCCGCCCGCGAGATGCACGCGCCGACCGAGCGCTGCCTGGTGATCGAGGACAGCGTTGCCGGCATCGAGGCGGGGCTCGCCGCCGGCATGATGGTCTGGCGCTACGTGGGTGCGTCGCACATCGCCAATGCCGCGCAGGCGCGCGAGGAAACGCCTGCGGGCGTCACGGTTTTTGACAACTGGGACCAGCTTTACGTATTGGCGCCCGAGTTGAGGGCGTGACAGGGCGGGCATGGCCAGGAGCAACGGCGGCAATCGATTGGACGACGCGGCCCGGGCCGCTTGGCTCTACTACGTGGCCGGCAACACGCAAGACGAGATCGCCCAGAAGCTCGGCGTCTCGCGGCAGTCCGCGCAGCGGCTGGTGTCGCTGGCGGTCAGCGAGAGGCTGATCAAGTTCCGGCTGGATCACCCCATCGCGCGCTGCATGGAGCTTTCGGAGCGGCTGAGCGAGCGGTTCGACCTGAAATCCTGCGAAATCGTGCCCACGGACGCGGGCGCGCCCGAGTCGATCGCGGGTGTCGCCATCGCCGGCGCCGCCGAGATGCAGACGCATCTCGATACGAAGACGCCCAAGGTCATCGCGGTAGGGACGGGGCGCGTGCTCCGCGCCTGCGTCGAGCAGCTGCCTTCGATGGACTGCCCGCAGCACCACCTCGTTTCGCTGGTCGGCAACACGATGCCGGACGGGTCCGCCACCGCCTACAACGTCGTGGTCCGCATGGCGGAGCGTGTCGGCGGGCGGCACAACCCGATGCCGCTCCCCGTGCTGGTGCGAAAGCCGGCCGAGCTACCGATCCTGCACAGTCAGGAACCGGTCGCGAAGACCCTCGGTCTCTGCGCCGACGCCGATGTGACCTTCGTCGGGATCGGCCATATCGACGGCTCCGCGCCGCTCACGGTGGACGGGTTCATCACCCACGAGGAAAGCCGGGCGCTCATCCGCATGGGCGCGGCCGGCGAGATCGTCGGCTGGGTCTTCGATTCCGGAGGGAGGCTGATCGAGGGCCTGACGAACGATCGGGTTTCGAGCGCTCCGCTGGTGCCCGCGAACCCGCGCCCGGTGGTCGGGCTAGCGGTTGGCGAGGTCAAGGTCGCCGCAATTCTGGGAGCGCTGCGTGGCCGGCTCGTCAACGCGCTGGTAACCGACGAAACGACGGCCGAAGCCATTCTGGCGCAAGCCTGACTTCTATAGCGGATTGGAATGAAAGGGCTTTCGTGGCTTGCCACGGGCGCCGCATTTTGCGTTGACTCTATACAGCGCCTACGTGAGTATTTGCCCGTCTCAATAGCAATTGCTCATCCCGAGCATGGAGAGAAAGCGATGAAGACCAGACTTGGTACCCTAATGGGCGCCGTTGCTGCCACGTGCCTTCTGGCGACGGCAGCCGCCGCCGAGACGCTGACGATCGCCACCGTCAACAATGGCGACATGATCCGCATGCAGGGTCTGACTGACGACTTTACCGCCAAGAACCCCGGCATCGAGCTGGAGTGGGTGACGCTGGAGGAGAACATCCTGCGCCAGCGCGTCACCACCGACATCGCCACCAAGGGCGGCCAGTACGACATCATGACCATTGGCACCTACGAGGTGCCGATCTGGGGCAAGCAGGGTTGGCTGGTCGGCCTGAACGATCTGCCGGAGAGCTATGACATCGACGACCTTCTGCCGGCGATCCGCGGCGGTCTCACCGTCGATGGCGAGCTCTATGCCTCGCCCTTCTACGGCGAGAGCTCGATGGTGATGTATCGCACCGACCTGATGGAGAAGGCCGGGCTCGAGATGCCGGAGGCCCCGACCTGGGACTTCATCGCCCAGGCTGCGCGCGCCATGACCGACAAGGACAACGAGATCTACGGCGTCTGCCTGCGCGGCAAGGCCGGCTGGGGCGAGAACGCCGCCTTCATCACGGCCACCTCCAACAGCTTCGGGGCGCGCTGGTTCGACGAGAACTGGAACCCGCAGTTCGACAGCCAGGCGTGGGCGGACACGCTGAACTTCTACCTTGGCCTGATGGCCGACGCGGGCCCTCCAGGCGCCTCCTCCAACGGCTTCAACGAAAACCTCGCGCTGTTCCAGACCGGCAAGTGCGGCATGTGGATCGACGCCACCGTCGCTGCCTCCTTCGTGACCAATCCGAACGATTCGACCGTGCACGACAAGGTCGGCTTCGCGCTGGCCCCCGACAACGGGCTCGGCAAGCGCAGCAACTGGCTCTGGGCCTGGTCGCTGGCGATCCCGGCGGGCTCCGAGAAAATCGAGTCGGCGAAGAAGTTCATCGCCTGGGCGACGTCGAAGGACTACCTCGCCCTGGTCGCCTCGAAGGAGGGCTGGGCGAACGTGCCTCCGGGCACCCGCACCTCGCTCTACGAGAACCCGGAATACGCCAAGGTCCCCTTCGCCAAGATGACGCTGGACAGCATCAACTCGGCGGATCCGACCAACCCGGCGGTCGATCCGGTGCCATACGTCGGCGTGCAGTTCGTCGCGATTCCCGAGTTCCAGGGCATCGCAACCGCCGTCGGCCAGCAGTTCTCGGCCGCGCTTGCCGGTACGGTGACCGCCGAGGAGGCGCTGGCGAACGCGCAGGCCCTCACGGTCCGCGAAATGACGAAGGCGGGCTACATCAACTAGCCTAGGTACCCGTATTCCGGTGGGGGCCGGCCGACCGGCCCCCACCGGAGCCTGCGCAAGCGAGAGAGCCGTCCGATGCCGACGCAACACTCCCGAGTGAGAGCGCGGCTGATGATCTCTCCGGCGGTCCTGCTGCTGCTGGGCTGGATGCTCATTCCGCTCGGGCTCACCGTCTATTTCTCGCTGCTGCGCTACAACCTGCTCATGCCGGGCATGGAACAGTGGACCGGCCTGACCAACTACCGCTTCTTCCTCACCGACCCCGCCTTCTTCGACGCGCTCCGGAACACCCTGGTGCTCGTCGGCGGCGTTCTCGCGATCACCGTCGTCGGCGGCGTGCTGCTGGCGCTGCTGCTCGATCAGCCCATCTGGGGCCGGGGAATCGTCCGCGTCCTGGTGATCGCGCCCTTCTTCATCATGCCGACCGTCTCGGCCCTGGTGTGGAAGAACATGTTCATGAATCCGGTCTCGGGCCTGTTCGCGCATGCCGCCAAGGCGCTCGGGCTCGAGCCCTTCGATTTCCTGGCGCACGCGCCGCTCTTCTCGATCATCCTGATGGTGAGCTGGCAGTGGCTGCCGTTCGCCACCCTGATCCTGCTCACCGCGCTGCAGTCCCTCGACAGCGAACAGCTCGAAGCCTCGGAGATGGACGGAGCGAACTACTGGAACCGCTTCCTCTTCATCGTGCTGCCGCATCTCGCGCGCGCGATCACGGTGGTGATCCTGATCCAGACGATCTTCCTGCTCTCGATCTTCGCCGAGATCCTGGTGACCACGAACGGTGGCCCCGGCACGGCGTCCACCAACCTGACCTTCCTGATCTACGCCCAGTCGCTGCTGCACTTCGACGTGGGCGGCGGGGCGGCCGGCGGGATCATCGCCATCGTGCTCGCCAACATCGTCGCGATCTTCCTGATGCGGATGATCGGCAAGAACCTGGACGCCTGAGGGGGATCGCGACATGGCGCGCAACGTCTCACCCTCCCGCAAGGCCGCGACGACGGCCGTGGCGTGGATCATCGGGCTCGCGATCTTCTTCCCGATCCTCTGGACGATCCTGACCAGCTTCAAGACCGAGGCCGAGGCCATCGCCTCGCCGCCGAGCTTCATCCTCTTCGACTGGACGGTGGAGAACTTTGCCATCGTTCAGGAGCGCTCGGACTATTTCCGGCACTTCCTGAACTCGGTGATCATCTCGGTCGGCTCGACCGTGCTCGGCCTGATCATCGCGATCCCGGCGGCCTGGTCGATGGCCTTCGTCCCCACCAAGCGCACCAAGCACGTCCTGATGTGGATGCTCTCCACCAAGATGCTGCCGCCGGTGGGCGTCCTGGTCCCGATCTACCTGATCTTCCGCGACGCAGGCCTGCTCGACACCCAGGCGGGGCTGGTGATCGTGCTCACCCTCATCAACCTGCCGATCATCATCTGGATGCTCTACACGTATTTCCGGGAGGTTCCCGTCGACATCCTGGAAGCCGCACGGATGGACGGGGCCACGCTGCGCTCGGAGATCATCTACGTGCTTACGCCGATGGCCGTTCCGGGCATCGCGTCGACCCTGCTTCTCAACATCATTCTCGCCTGGAACGAAGCGTTCTGGACGCTCAACCTGACGGCCGCCAAGGCGGCCCCGCTGACGGCCTTCATCGCCGCCTACTCGAGCCCCGAGGGCCTGTTCTACGCCAAGCTGAGCGCGGCCAGCACCCTCGCCATCGCGCCGATCCTGATCATGGGCTGGTTCAGCCAGAGACAGCTCGTCCGCGGCCTGACCTTCGGCGCGGTGAAATAGGAGACCCGGCATGGGCCAGATAAGACTCAACGAAGTCTCCAAGAGCTTCGGCGACGTGGAGGTGATCCGGCCGCTGGACCTGGAGATCGCCGACGGCGAGTTCGTGGTCTTCGTCGGCCCCTCGGGCTGTGGCAAGTCCACCCTCCTGCGCCTGATCGCCGGGCTCGAGGACGTCACCGCCGGCCGCATCGAGATCGACGGGGCCGACGCCACCGCCGTGCCCCCGGCCAAGCGCCGGCTGGCCATGGTGTTCCAGTCCTACGCGCTCTACCCGCACATGTCGGTGCGCAAGAACATCGCCTTTCCGCTCCGCATGGCCGGGCTCGGCAAGGACGAGCAGATGCGGAAGGTCGAGGCCGCGGCGAAGACTCTCAACCTGACCGAATACCTCGACCGCCGCCCGCGTCAGCTCTCCGGCGGGCAGCGCCAGCGGGTCGCTATCGGCCGGGCCATCGTTCGTGATCCGACCGCATTCCTGTTCGACGAGCCGCTGTCGAATCTGGACGCGGCGCTGCGCGTGAACATGCGGCTCGAGATCTCCGAGCTGCACCAGAACCTCGCGACCACCATGGTCTACGTCACCCACGACCAGGTCGAGGCGATGACCATGGCCGAGAAGATCGTCGTGCTGCAGGAGGGCGTGATCGAGCAGGTGGGGAGCCCATTGGAACTCTACGGCGCGCCCCGCAACAGGTTCGTGGCGGGCTTCATCGGCTCACCCACGATGAACTTCCTCAATGGCGGTGAGGCGGCCAGGCACGGCGCGCACAGCATCGGCATCCGCCCGGAGCACCTCGCGATCTCGGCCAGAGAAGGCGCCTGGCAGGGCTCGGTCGGGGTCGCCGAGCATCTGGGATCGGACACGTACCTCTACGTGCATCTCGCGGACGGCCAGGGAACCCTCACCGTCCGTGCCGGCGGCGAGTTCGACGCGCACCACGGCGATACCGTCTACGTGACCCCCGATCCGGCCAAGATCCATCGATTCGACGTCGCGGGCCTCCGTATCGAATGACGGGCCGGGTCGGAAAAGCGGTACCGCTCGCGCTGCACGGCCCGAGCGGAACGGTCTCACTCATCCTCTCGTGCGCGGCGTGCCGCGTCACCCACATCCAGCGGCACGGACAACAAGAATGAACAGAGTGGTCAATCCTGTGAAACTTTGCCTCGCCAATCTCGACCGCCTACCCGATGGCGTCGCCGATCCGGGCTACGCGCGCTCCTCGCTCAGTCCGGGCATCCTTCACATCGGCGTTGGCAACTTCCATCGCTCCCACCAGATGGTCTACCTGGACAGGCTCTTCGAGCAGGGCCGCGACCTCGACTGGGCGGTCGTCGGCGCCGGGATCAAGCCCTACGACGCGGAGCAACGGCGCCGGCTCGCGGCGCAGGACTGGCTGACGACGGTGGTCGACCTGAGCGCCGACGGCTCGTCCGCGCGCGTCGTGGGCTCGATGGTCGATTTCTGCGAGGTCCGCGCCGAGGCGATCATCGCCCGCCTTGCCGACCCGGCGATCCGCATCGTCTCGCTGACGATCACTGAGGGCGGGTACTACATCGACGCGACGACCGGCGGCTTCGACGCGGCCCACCCGGAAATCCGCCACGATGCCGAGCATCCCGGCGATCCGCAGACGGTGTTCGGTGTGCTGCTCGCGGCGCTCGGGCAACGCCGTGCCCGAGGCCTCGCGCCGTTTACCGTGCTCTCCTGCGACAACGTGCCCCAAAACGGCGACGTCACCCGGCGGACCGTGCTCGGTCTCGCAGGCCTGGTCTCGCAGGACCAGCACGACTGGATCGCCGCGACCGTCGCCTTTCCGAACGCGATGGTCGATTGCATCACGCCTGCCACGTCGGAGCGCGAGCGCGAACTGCTGGCCGACCGCTTCGGCCTCGACGATGCCGCCCCCGTCGTCTGCGAGCCCTTCAGGCAGTGGGTGATCGAGGACAACTTTCCCCAGGGCCGCCCGGCGCTGGAGCACGTCGGCGTGCAGTTCGTGGACGACGTGACGCCCTACGAGACCATGAAGCTCCGCATCCTCAACGCGAGCCACATGGCCATCGCCTATCCGTCCGCGCTCCTCGGCTACGAGACCGTTCACGACGCCATGGACGACGAGGACATCGCGCGCTGGATGATGCAGCTGATGCGCCGCGAGGTCATCCCGGTCCTCACGCCGATTCCCGGCCTCGATTTCGACGACTACCTGACGACCTGTGCCCGGCGCTTCGCGAACCCCGCCCTCGGTGACACCATCGCCAGGCTCTGCCAGGATGCCTCCAACCGGCTGCCGAAATTCGTGCTGCCCACGGTCTCGGACGCCCTCGCGCATGGCGCACCGGTCGACGGGCTGGCACTGGAGATCGCGTTCTGGAGCCGCATGTGCGCCGCCGCTGCCGACTCGGGAATCGACCTGCATGACCCCAGGAGCGACCAGTTGACCTCGGCAGCCCGGGCGGCCCGCAGCGACCCGGCGGCGTTCCTCGGCCTCTCGGAGGTCTTCGGCGACCTTGGCCGGAACGAGCCCTTCACGAAAGCCTTCGCATGGCACCTCGACGAAGTATCGACCAGGGGGCCACGCGAGGCCCTGCGCCGGTTCATGGACGGCGTGGAGGCCTGATCCGATGCTGCTTTGCTGCGGTGAAGCCCTGATCGACATGATCCCGACGCCGAGCGCATCGGGGCCTGACGGCTACGTGCCGCACGTCGGCGGTGCGGTCTTCAACACCGCGATCGCGCTCGGGCGGCTCGGCGTGCAGACGGGAATGCTCACCGGGCTTTCCACCGATCTGTTCGGTCAGCAACTGATGGCCTCGCTGCACGCGAACCACGTCGATACCTCGCTGCTCGTCACCTCGGGCCGTCCCACCACGCTCGCCTTCGTGCAGCTCACGGCCGGCCAGGCGACCTACACCTTCTACGACGAGAACTCGGCCGGGCGGATGCTCGACCAGGCCGACATGCCGGCGCTGCCCGACGACGTCAGCACGCTCTACTTCGGCGGCATCAGCCTGGTCTTCGAGCCGGGCGCCGAGGCCTATGCCGCGCTGCTGAAGCGCGAGGCCGCGGCCCGTGTCGTCATGCTCGATCCGAACATCCGCCCGAGCTTCATCCGGGACATCAGACGCTACCGCGACCGCCTCGACGGGATGATCGCGCTCGCGGACATCGTGAAGGTCTCGGACGAGGACCTGAACTGGATCTACCCCGGCCCGCAGTCGCTGCTCGAGAAGCTGGATTTCGTGCGCCAGGCCGGGCCGTCCGTGGTGATCCTGACGCGGAGCGGCAGCGACGCCTCGGCCTTTCTCGAGGACGGCACCGAGATTTCTGTTCCGGTCGATCGCGTCGAGGTCGTCGACACCATCGGCGCGGGCGATACCTTCAATGCGGGCGTGCTGGCCAAGCTCGCGGAGCTCGGATTGCTCATCAAGGACTCACTGGCTTCCGTCGATCCGGAGCCCGTGCGCGACGCGCTCCGCTTCGGCACCCGCGTCGCCGGGATCACCGTTTCCCGCGCAGGCGCGAACCCGCCGTGGCGACATGAGCTTTGACCCGCGATCCTCCCCATGGTCATGGTGAGGATTGCGGGGTAGAGATCGGCTGACCATGGTTGCGCGAGTCATTCCGGTCGATCCGTTCGACTTCGTGGTCTTCGGCGCCACGGGCGATCTGGCGCGGCGGAAGCTGCTGCCCGCGCTCTACCGCCGCATGCTTGCAGGCCAGGCGTTGCAGGGCTCGCGGATCATCGCCGCGAGCCGGCGGAACCTCGACGCCGACGGCTACCGCCGCATGGCCGAGGCGGCGCTCAGGGATCACGCGGGCCCAGGCACGCTCGATCCCGATCGGGCAGCGGCCTTCCTCGACATGATCGACTACGTGCGCGTCGATGCGGAGGGCGAGAGCGGCTGGGCATCGCTCTCGGGCAAGCTCGATGGCTCGGCGCGCATGCGGGCCTTCTACCTCTCGGTGGTGCCGCAGCTCTTCGGCCCGATCAGCGAGCGGCTCGCGACGAGCGGATGCCGGACGGCCGACACGCGGCTGGTGATCGAGAAGCCGCTTGGCCGCGATCTGGAGAGCGCGCAGGCGCTGAACCGCCGGCTGGCCACGCTCTTCGAGGAGCGCCAGATCTACCGGATCGACCACTATCTCGGAAAGGAGACGGTGCAGAACCTGATGGCGCTGCGCTTCGCCAACGCTCTGTTCGAGCCGATCTGGAACGCGCGCCATGTCGACCACGTGCAGATCACCGTCGCCGAGCGGGTCGGCGTCGGCGGCCGGGGCGCCTACTACGACCGGAACGGCGCGCTGCGCGACATGATGCAGAACCACCTTCTCCAGCTCCTCTGCCTCATCGCCATGGAGCCGCCGGGGCATTTCGAGCCGGACCCGGTGCGCGACGAGAAGCTCAAGGTGCTGCGGAGCCTGAAGCCGGTCGACGGGCTCGGCGACGTGGTGCGCGGCCAATACGTCGGCACGGGTGGCGAGGCGGGCTACCTGGAGGACGCGGAGAACCCCGCTTCCCGCACCGAGAGCTTCGCTGCGATCAAGGCGGAGGTCGCCAACTGGCGCTGGAACGGGGCGCCCTTCTACCTGCGCACCGGCAAGCGGCTGCGGGCGCGGATGTCCGAGATCGCCGTCGTCTTCAAGGACGCGCCGCATTCGATCTTCCCCGAGAGCGCGGGCGGCACGGGCGCGAACGTGCTGGCGATCAGGCTGCAGCCCGACGAGGGGATCACGCTGCGGCTGACGATCAAGGAGCCGGGCCCCGGCGGCATGCGGCTCTGCGAGGTGCCGCTGGACATGACCTTTGCCGAGACCATGGGCGCGCAGGGGCTCAGCATGCCGGATGCCTACGAGCGGCTGGTGATGGACGTGATCCGGGGCGACCAGACGCTCTTCATGCGGGGCGACGAGGTGGAGGCAGCCTGGCGCTGGATCGACCCGATCATCGCCGCGGCGGAGACCGCGCCGGAGCGGCCGCAACCCTACGACAGCTACTCGTCCGGCCCCGAAGACGCGCTGATGCTGATGCATCGCGACGGCCGCCGCTGGCGCGCGCTCGCGGCGTGACGCGGATCGTCGAGGCGGCGGACCGGGGCGCGCTGGCCCGGCTTCTGGCAGGCGAGATCGCGGCAGTGCTGGCGGCGGCGGTTCGGGACACTGGCCGCGCCGCGCTGGCGGTGCCGGGCGGCACCACGCCGGCCGCGTTCCTGTCCGCGCTCGGCGGGCATGCGCTGGACTGGGCAGCAGTCGCGGTGACTCTCACCGACGAGCGCTGCGTCCCCGCCGGCCATCCGCGCTCGAACCGGCGCCTGCTCGACGAGACGCTCTTCGCCGGGCCGGCCCGCGCGGCGCGCTTCGTGGCGCTCGACGACGGGGAGGCGCTGTCGGCGCTCCTGCCGCTCGATGCCTGCGTTCTGGGGATGGGGAAAGATCTACACATCGCCTCGCTCTTTCCAGGCGCCGACCGCCTGGAGGACGCGCTCTCGCCGGAATGCGCGACGCCGGCGCTGCGGCTGCGTGCCCCCGGTGCGCCGGAAGAGCGCATCACGCTCACCGCACCGGCGCTGACTGGCGCTGGCCGGTGCTTCGTGCTGATCCACGGCGCGGCGAAGAGCGAGGCCCTCGACCGGGCGGAGACTGCGGCCGGCCCCGCCGATGCCCCGGTCAGGCTCGTCCTCGACGGGCCCAACCCCGCCACCGTCTACTGGGCGCCGTGAGGCAACGATCGGGAGAGCCCGATGCCACTCAACGACACCGTGCACCACGTGACCGAGCGCATCCGCGCGCGAAGCCGGAGCGCCCGCGCCGAATACCTGGAGCGCATGGCCCGCGCCGCCGATGCCGGGCCGACGCGCGCGCACCTCTCCTGCGGCAACCTCGCGCACGCCTTCGCCGCCAGCCCGAACGCGGACAAGACGCGCCAGGCCGAAGGCTCCGCCGGCAACATCGGCATCGTCACCGCCTACAACGACATGCTCTCGGCCCACCAGCCGTTCGAGGGCTATCCCACGCTGATCCGCGACGCGGCCCGGCAGGCCGGCGGCACCGCGCAGGTCGCGGGCGGCGTGCCGGCCATGTGCGATGGTGTGACCCAGGGCCAGCCGGGCATGGAGCTTTCGCTCTTCAGCCGCGACGTGATCGCGCTCGCAGCCGGCGTCGCGCTTTCGCACAACTGCTTCGACGCCGCGATCTTCCTCGGCGTCTGCGACAAGATCGTCCCCGGTCTCGTGATCGCGGCCGCCACCTTCGGCCACATCCCGGCGATTTTCGTGCCGGCGGGGCCCATGACCTCGGGCCTGCCCAACGACGAGAAGGCCGCCGTGCGCCAGCGCTTCGCCCGCGGCGAGATCGGCCGGGACGAACTGATGGCAGCCGAGATGGCCTCCTATCACGGCCCCGGCACCTGCACGTTCTACGGCACGGCGAACTCGAACCAGATGCTGATGGAGTTCATGGGCCTGCACCTGCCTGGCGCCAGCTTCGTCAACCCCGGCACGCCGCTCCGCGAGGCGCTGACGCGGGCGGCGGCGCGCCGGGCGCTGGAGATCACGGCGGCGGGAAATTCATACACGCCCGCCGGCGCGGTGCTCGACGAGCGCGCCTTCGTCAACGGCATGGTCGGCCTGCACGCCACGGGCGGCTCGACCAACCTGACCCTGCACCTCATCGCGATGGCCCGTGCCGCGGGCGTGCTGATCGACTGGGCCGACATGGCGGAACTCTCCACCGTCACGCCGCTGATGGCGCGTGTCTATCCCAACGGGCTCGCCGACGTGAACCACTTCCACGCTGCCGGCGGGCTCGGCTTCATGATCGGCGAGCTGCTGGACGCAGGCCTCCTGCACGGAGACGTCCGCACCGTCGCCGGCGACGGACTAGCCCGCTACACCGAAGAGCCGGTGCTGGGCGACGCTGGTCTCGCGTGGCGCGCGGGCACGCGCACGAGCCTGAACGAGAAGATCCTGCGGCCTGCGGCCGATCCGTTCCAGCGGAGCGGCGGGCTCGCCGTGCTGAGCGGCAATCTCGGGCAGGTGGTCATCAAGACCTCGGCGGTCAAGCCCGAGCACCATGTCGTCGAGGCCCCGGCCCGCGTCTTCCACGACCAGGACGAGGTCAAGGCCGCGTTCCAAGGCGGCGCGCTCGATCGCGACGTCGTCTGCGTGCTGCGCTTCCAGGGCCCGCAGGCCAACGGCATGCCCGAGCTGCACGCGCTGACGCCCATTCTCGGCAGTCTTCAGGACCGCGGCTTCCGCGTGGCGCTGGTCACCGACGGGCGCATGTCCGGTGCCTCGGGCAAGGTGCCCGCGGCCATCCACGTCACGCCCGAGGCTGCGGCGGGCGGGCCGATCGCGCGGGTTCGCGACGGCGACGCGATCCGGCTCGACGCCGAAGCGGGCCGGCTCGACGTGCTCGTGGACGCGGCGGAATTCGCCGCACGCGCGCCGGCCGAGGCCGATCTCTCGGCCAATGCCTTCGGCATCGGGCGCGAGCTCTTCGCCGCCTTCCGCAGCAACGTCGGCCCGGCCGAAACCGGGGCGGCGGTCGTCGTCTAGCCCCCAGCTCTCGCAGGAGGCAGGGCCGGGGCGCGCCATCCCGGCAGGTGCAGGCAACTGCTAAGATGCGCCTCCGCCCAAAAACGGAGCACCGCCATGCGCCTGCCCACGCTGGCCGAATTCCAGGAGGCCGCCGCCTTCGTCCACGAGACCCTCGACCCGACGCCGCAGATCGCCTGGCCGCTGCTGGCCGAGCGCACCGGCGCCAAGGTCTGGGTCAAGCACGAGAACCACACGCCCATCGGCGCCTTCAAGGTGCGGGGCGGACTCGTCTTCATGGACGACCTGCGCCGGCACGGCTCCGCCCCGGGCGTGATCGCCGCCACGAGGGGCAATCACGGGCAGAGCATCGCCTTCGCCGCAGCCCGGCTCGGCCTCGCCTCGACGCTCGTGGTGCCGGAGGGCAACGCTGCCGGCAAGAACGCGGCGATGGCGGCCTTCGGCGGCGAGCTGGTGATCCACGGCGCAGACTTCGAGGACGCCTTCGCTCACGCCGAGGCGCTCGCGGCAGAGCGGGGACTCGCGATGGTGCCCTCCTTCGACGGGCGCCTCATTCGCGGCGTCGGCACGTATGCGCTGGAGCTCTTCACCGCCCAGCCGGACCTCGACGCGGTCTACGTGCCGGTGGGTCTCGGCTCCGGCATCTGCGGGCTGATGGGGGTGCGCGATGCGCTCGGGCTGAAGACCGAGATCGTCGGCGTGGTCGCCGAGGGCGCCAACTGCTACGCGCTCAGCTACGAAGCCAGACGCCCGGTCTCGACCAACCGCGCAACGACCGTGGTGGGCGACGGGATCGCGACCCGTGAGCCTTCGCCTGAGGCCCTGGAGGCGATCCTCGCCGGCTGTGCCCGCATCGTCAGCGTCTCCGACGACGAGATGCTGGACGCCATCGCCGCGTACCACGCCGACACCCACAACCTCGCCGAGGGCGCCGGCGCATCCCCGCTCGCGGCGCTCATGCAGGAGCGGGACGCCATGGCCGGCAGGACGGTGGGGCTGATACTCTCGGGCGGCAACGTGGACCCCGGCGTCTACGCCCGCGCGCTCTCCCGCCTGGATGCCGGCCCGGCGTCGCGCGCTGCAGCGGAATAGGGCGGGCTAAGCCCGAGAGCGGCCGGGGGTGCTCTCCATAAGGCGGGCGTAGAGGGCGCGGATCTGGGCGGTCACGCCCTCCGGCACAGCGAGCACGAAGAGCACGAGGATCACGCCGAGGATCAGGTTGACGTCGACGGTCTGCTGCGTGCCGAGCTCGATGGTGATGAAGCCCAAGGCCATGGCCCCGATCAACGGCCCCACCAGGGTGCCGAGCCCGCCCACCACCACCCAGATGATGATCTGCGCGCTGAAGCCCAGGTCGAACACGGTGGGGCTTACGTAGGAGTTCCAGTTGGCGTAGAGCACGCCGGCAAGGCCAGCGACCGCGCCGCCGATCCCGAACGTCGCCATCTTGTAGAGCCGCGTGTCGTAGCCGAGCAGCTCGGCCCGAAGCTCGTTTTCCCGCACCGCGGCGACCGCGCGGCCGAAGCTCGAGTACATCAGGAGCCGCAGGCCGACATACACCAGCAGCAGGCAGATCCCGGTGATGAGGAACATGTCCTCGGGCCAGATGATGCTCATGGGATTGCCCGGCGTGTTGATGGGCGGCAGCGCCGGCATGCCGTTGAAGCCGCCGAGGTGGGCGGTGCCGATGGTGTACTCGTAGCCCGCGGTGTGGCCCAGGAACTTGTAGAAGATCAGCGACACCACGAGCGTGATGACGGCCACGTAGACCGTGCTGATCCGGCCGTAGAACATGAAGTAGCCGAGGAAGAGCGCGAAAGCCCCGGGCACGGCCACGCCCGCGAAAAGCGCGGTGGTGCTGCCCCCCATATTGATCGACACCACGGCATAGGTGTAGCCGCCGAGGCCGTAGAACGCCGCCTGGCCGAAGCTGAAGATGCCGCCGTAGCCCCACACCCAGCCGAGGCTCATGGCGAGGATGCCGTAGGCCATGAAGAGCGTGAGCTGGAGCAGGATGAAGATGTCGGAGACCACCAGCGGCAGGATGACGATGACGAGCGCGACGGCGGCCACGAGCGCAATCGGGCCCGTGAGCGCTGGCCGCAGGCGGCCCACCGTGAGCCCCTCGGCGTTCAGGCTAAGGTTCAGAGCCATCGACGGAAGAACCGGCCGGTGATGCCCTGTGGCAGCAGCCGGAGCAGGATGACGGCGGCGATGAGCAGGGCCACGTCGCCCATGACCGGCGTCGTGAGGAAGGTGGTCACCTGGTTCACGGTGCCGAAGAGCGCGGCTGCCGACGACGTGCCGGTCACGATGGCCTCGCCGCCGCCGATCACAGTGATGAAGGCCTTGGCGATGAAGGTGACGCCCATGGTGGGCAGCAGGCCGCTCACCGGTGCCAGCGCCGCGCCCGCGAGCCCCGTGAGCGCCGCGCCCACGCCGAATGTGATGGTGTAGACCCGCTGCGGGCTGATGCCGAGGGCCGCCGCCATGTCGGCGTTCTGCATCGTGCCGCGGGCGATGAGGCCGGCACGCGAATAGCGCAGCACGGCGAAGATTACCCCGATCACGAGCACGCCGAGGAAGATGATGAAGAGCCGGTACTGGCTCTCGGCGAACTCGCCGATCTCGAAGCTGCCGAGCGGCGAGACCACGCTCTCGGTCGCGTTGCCGAAGATGGTCGTGATGATGCCGATGAAGAGCAGGCTCAAGCCCCAGGTCGCAATCAGGGTGTCCATCATGCGGCCGTAGAGGAAGCGCACGATGAAGCGCTCCACGATCACGCCGACGATGCCGACGAAGAGGGGCGCGATGACCAGCATCGAGACCCAGAAGTTGATGCCGGCCTTGGTCGAGACGACGACCGCGTAGGCGCCCAGCATCAGGAACTCGCCGTGGGCCAGGTTGATGACCCGCATCATGCCGAAAATGACGGCCAGCCCCGCGCTGATGAGCGCGAGGCTGGCCACCGTATAGCCGATCTGGACGGCGATGATGCCGGCGAGATCCATGATCGGTAACCGCCGGGTCTAGGTCGGGGTCAGTCGACCTCGATCCGGTACTGGGTCGCCTGATCGGGGTTGCTGATCAGGTCGCAGACCGTGGCGGTGTCGTCCGGGGTCCGATTCTCGGCCACCTCGACGATGTCGAACTGGCCGCCGCGCAGCTCGGCGATCGCAGCGCTCATGATGGTGTGGTGGGTGGGCGGATCCATCGTCACCGTGCCGCCCGGCCCTTCCACGGAAATGCCGGTCTCCAGCGCCTCGATCACCGCCATGCGCTCGATGGTGCCGGCTTGCTCGACGGCCTTCTTCCACATGTTGACCGAGTTGTAGGTGCACACGGCGAGCGTGCCGATCTCCTGCGCATCGGCGCCGTAGCGGCCGCGCCACCTCTCCAGGAACGCCGCGTTCGCCGGCGAATCGATGCTCTGGAAATAGTGGTAGGAGCACATGATGCCCTCGGACTCCTCGGCGGAGACGAAGGCGTTCTCCCACGGCCCGAACACCGTGGAGGCGACGGGAATCTTGTCCTGCATTCCCGCTGCCGGCCATTGCCGGTAGAAGCCGATGTGGTTGCCGCCGACGAGCGCCGAGACGACGAGGTCGGGATCGGCCTGCTGGATCTTGGTGATGGTCGATGCGAAGTCGCCGACGTCGAGCGGGAAGAACTCCTCGGCGATCACTTCGCCGCCGAAATCCTTGGCGTACTTCTTGATCCAGTCGGCGGTGATCTGCCCGTAGATGTAGTCGGCGGCGATGGTGTAGACGGTCTTCGCGCCGAACTTGTCCATCGCGTACTTCAGCAGCGGGCCGTTGATCTGCGCCGGCGTCTCGGCGTTGCAGAAGACCGTGCGGTCGCAGACGCCGCCCTCGTAGAAGGTGCTGTAGAAGTAGAGCTTGCGGAAGCGGTCGAACACCGGGCGGATGGATTCGCGCGAGGCGCTCGTGATGCCGCCGAAGATCACGTCGACCTGGTCGCTGGTGGAGAGCCGCTGCGCGTACTGCGAGTAGTTGGCCATGGTCGACTGGGCATCGTATTCGACGAGCTCGAGCTGCTGGCCCAGCACCCCGCCGGCGCCGTTGATCTCGTCCACTGCGAAGACCAGCGCATCGGCCATCTCGTTGCCGTAGATGCCGATCACGCCGGTGCGATCGTGCAACCCGCCGACCCTGATGGTGTCGGCGCGTGCGGGCTTCACGATAATGGTGGGCGCCGCGACCATCGCCGCGCCGCCGATGCCGGCCGCCTTGAGCAATGTGCGACGATTGACCTTGCTCATCGTTGTCCTCCCCTTGGTTGCATCGTGCCGTCCGTGCCGGACGTGGCGCGGCCGGGCGCCGGCATCGTCGACCGGCGCAACTGAAGCGATGGTAGCCAGCTTCAGCACCCGCCACAATCGAGAGCCACCGGCGGGCGGCGCGGCCACAGTCGCACGGCATGAAATCAAACGAACGCTTGCCCAAAGGGCCTCCGTCCGAAATGATCGTCTGCCGTGGCGACGACCGACGCAAAGCGCAAGGACAATCGGCGGGGCCGCATCCTCGACGCGGCTGCGGTCGAGTTCGCGCGGGCAGGCTACAGCGCCACCTCGGTGCGCGACATCGCGGCGGCTGCGGGCATTCTCCCCGGCTCGATGTATTACCACTTCGCTTCCAAGGAGGACCTGCTGGCGGCGGTTCACGCGGCGGGGATCCAGCGGATCAAGGAGCGCGTGCTCGCGGCCATCGAGACGGCGAACGACCCCTGGGGCCGGCTGGAGGCCGCCTGCGCCGCCCATGTCGAGACCCTGCACCAGAGCAAGGACTACGGCTCGGTCATAGCCACCGAGTTCCCGCACCGGCATTCGCCCAAGCTCCGCGCCCGCATGATCGAGGAGCGTGACGACTACGAGAACGTCTTTCGCCGCCTGATCGACGACCTGCCGCTGCCGCCGGGTACGAGCCGCAAGTACTTCCGGCTCGCGCTGATCGGCGCCATGGCCTGGTCGATCGCCTGGTACAAGCCGGGCGAGGACACGGCGGAAGAGATCGCGCGGCAGATCGTCAACCTGTTCCGCCCGGCGGAAGGAGCGTGATGCGCCTCGATGGCAAGATCGCGGTGGTGACGGGCGCGGCCCGCGGCATCGGCGCCGCCTGCGCCCGGCGCTTCGCCGCCGAGGGTGCGCACGTCGTTCTCGCCGACATCATGGAGGAGCGCGGCGAAGCGACGACACAGGCGATCCGCGACGACGGCGGCTCGGCAGAGTTCATCGCGTGCGATACCGGCGACGGACCGTTGGCCCGCGCGCTCGTCGCGCAGACGGTTTCGCGCCACGGCCGCATCGACGTGCTCGTGAACAATGCCGGCATCTTCACCATCGCGGACTTCCTCGACGTGACGGAGGGGGACTTCGACCGCGTGCTCCGGGTCAATCTGAAGGGCTACTTCCTGGTGGGCCAGGCGGCCGCGCGGGAGATGGCTGCCGCAGGCTCCGGCAGCATCATCAACATGTCGTCGGTGAACGGGGTGATGGCGATCGATTCCATCACGGCTTACGTCGTGAGCAAGGGCGGGGTCAATCAGCTCACCTCGGTCATGGCGCTGGCGCTGGCGCCCAAGGGGGTGCGCGTGAACGCCATCGGCCCCGGCACGATCCTCACCGAGATGTCGGGGGCGATGATGACCGACGAGGCGGCCAGGCGGCGCATCCTCTCCCGCACGCCGATGGGCCGTGTCGGCCAGCCGGAGGAAATCGCGGGAATCGCGGTCTTCCTGGCGAGCGACGATTCCTCATACGTCACGGGCCAGGTGATCTATGCTGACGGCGGGCGCATGCGGCTCAACTACACCATGCCGGTAGACGGCGACGGATAGGGAGCGCGGCCATGGCGGACGAGCGGAGGACGCTGATCCTCACCGGCGCGAGCCAGGGGATCGGGCACGCGACGGTCAAGCGCTTCAGCGCGGCGGGCTGGCGGGTCATCACCGCCTCGCGCCGGGCCTTCTCGGAGGATTGCCCGTGGGAGGCGGGGCCCGAGGACCATATCAGGATCGACCTCGCCGACCCGGAGGACGTGCAGCGCGGCATCGAGGAGATGCGCGCCCGGCTGAACGGCGCGCCGCTGAGCGCGCTGGTGAACAACGCCGGCATCTCGCCCAAGGGCGAGAACGGCATCCGGCTGGGCAGCCTGAACACCGAGCTCGATCTCTGGCGCGAGGTCTTCCAGGTCAACTTTTACGCGCCGCTGGCGCTGGCGCGCGGCCTCTTCGAAGAGCTGAAGCAGGGCCAGGGCAGCGTCGTCAACGTGACGTCCATCGCGGGCGGGCGGGTCCACCGCTTCGCCGGCAGCGCCTATTCCACCTCCAAGGCGGCGCTGGCGGCGCTCACGCGCGAGATGGCGGCGGACTTCGGGCCGCTCGGCATCCGCGTCAACGCCATAGCGCCGGGCGAGATCGACACGCCCATCCTCTCGCCCGGCGTCGACGACCTGCTGCCGAGCATCCCGATGGCGCGCCTCGGCAAGCCGTCGGAAGTGGCGTCCGCGATCTACTTCCTCTGCTCGGACACCGCCGCCTACATCACCGGCGGCGAGCTGCACGTGAACGGCGGCGAGCACGTCTAGGGCTGTTCCGTCCGGCGGAGTGGCGCGCCCGGCAGGACTCGAACCTGCGACCCCAAGCTTAGAAGGCTCGTGCTCTATCCGGCTGAGCTACGGGCGCCGACCCCGTTCCTATCATGATCAGTTCCAAATGTGTTCCAACATCGCTCTGAAATAACGACCCTGGCTTCGACGGACTCGGCCCAGCTGCGGCCGTGGGCTAATGCACGCGACCCTGCAACCCTTGCGGGGGTGTCAGCGGCGCGCGACCAGGCCGTTGGAGCTATATCCGGTTATCGCGCGTGTCACCGACGGATGACTGCGCGAGGGCATGCAATCCTGCTCGCACTCACTTGATGAAGTATCGTCGGTGCGAGCTTCGACCTCCCTACGTTCGCTCGAAGTTTGGCTACTCACGTCACAGACCGCTCGCCGATTGTTTGCTCGAAGCTGCGCTCGCAGCGTGACTGCTTCGTCATCAACCAAATCTAACTTTCAATATCTACGCACCTTCCTACGAAAATTGATAGACTATCCTTGTAGTCGTCTTTCGGTTTATTTTGCACATTGCCGTGAATGTAACCCTTGTGAAATTGACCATTAGGTCGCATATAAAATATTTCGGAGCCACTTTCTGAACAACTGTATTTGACGGTCCATGTGCCGGAGCCTTCATCCTGATGATGAAATTCCTTGCACGCAAAATATGTTGAATGTTCTTCGCCCACCTCCTGCACTCTCAAGCACGCACTATAGGACTTGAAAGTTTCCAAATTCATGCCAGTTTCGTCATCAAATTCTAGTGTACAGTATAAATAACGCCTGAATTCATCATCATGACTATTTTCTGGTATAACATTAGGGTAGTCAACCTTCAATACAACATACTTTGGTTCGAGGTAGTTGACCTGCTTCCAAGCCCCGTTTACCCAATTGAACCCCGTTCCGTGATCGGCAATGCATAGCTGTCTGAGAACTGTAAGGGGTTCCCGAGCATCTGTTGTTCCGGCACCGACTACAGCCAGTGTGAATGCGAGGAATACGAGTAGCCGTTGCATGTTCCACGCCCCTATACGCGCACATGACAAGTCGCTAACGCGTGGCAGCCCCTCACGCCGCGGCCGCGCGCCCCTTGAGCCAGCCTTCGATGCGGACGATGGCCTCCTTGATCTCTTCCGTGCTGGCGGCGTAGGAGAGGCGGAGGTAGCCCTCGCCGTAGGCGCCGAAGCTGGTGCCGGCGATGGCGGCGACGCCGGCCTCTTCCAGCAGCCCGTCCTGCATGGTGCCCGCGTCAAGGCCGGTACCGGTGATGTTGGGCATGGCGTAGAAGGCGCCGGCAGAATCGACGCAGGTGACGCCGTCCACGCGGTTGAGCGCGGCGACGATGAGCTTGCGGCGCTCATCGAAGGTCCGTCGCATGGTCTCGACCGAATCCTGCGGACCCGTGAGCGCCGCCAGCGCCGCGTGCTGGGTCGGCGCGTTGACGCAGGAGTTGCAGTTGATCGCAAGCCGGGTCGCCTGGGGCGCGAGCGCTGCCGGCCAGACCCCGTAGCCGATGCGCCAGCCGGTCATGGCGTAGGTCTTGCTCCAGCCGTCGAGCACGATCACACGATCCCGGATCGCCGGATAGTCGAGCAGCGTGACGTGCTCGCGGCCCTCGTAGAGCAGGCGGCTGTAAATCTCGTCGCTCATGATGGCGACGTGGGGATGGGCCTCGAGCCCTTCCGCGAGCCGGTCGAAGGTCTCCCGCGGGACGACGCCTCCCGTCGGGTTGGCCGGGCTGTTGAGCATGACGAGGCGCGTGCGCGGCGTGATCTTGGACAGCACCTCGTCGGCATCGAAGGAAAACCCGGTCTCCTCGTAGAGCGGAATCGGAACCGCCGTCGCGCCGGAGAACCTGATCGCCGATTCGTAGATCGGGAACCCCGGATTGGGATAGAGGATCTCGGCCCCCGGCTCGCCGAACATCAGTGCGGCGAAGAACATCGTGACCTTGCCGCCCGGCACGACCACGACGTTGTCGGGATCGATCTCGACACGCCGGTACCTGGCGACGTCCGCCGCCACCGCCTCGCGCAGCGCCGGAATGCCGTTGGCCGGCGTATAGCCGTGGTGGCCGTCCGCCAGCGCCTTGCGGCCCGCCTCGACGATATGGTCGGGCGTGCGGAAATCGGGCTGCCCGATCCCGAGGTTGATGATGCTGCGCCCCGCCGCCTGCAAGGCGCCGGCGCGGGCCAGTACGTCGAAGGCGGTCTCGGTCCCGAGCCGCCCCATACGCTCGGCAATCTGCACGTGCGCCTCCCTGTCCGATCCGAAGCTCAAGGCCGCGCATGATGCCACCAAAGGATGATGTGCGGAACCGGACCTGCGCTATCATGCGCCGCCGAAATGTGCGAGGACCGTGCCGGCCTCGCACGCTTAGGGGAGCACGATGAAAAAGATCGAAGCCGTCATCAAGCCGTTCAAGCTCGACGAGGTGAAGGACGCCTTGCACGAGGTCGGGCTGCAGGGGATCACCGTGACCGAGGCCAAGGGCTTCGGCCGCCAGCGCGGCCATACCGAGCTCTACCGGGGGGCCGAGTACGTGGTGGACTTCCTGCCCAAGGTGAAGATCGAGATCGTGCTCGAGGACAGCATGGTCGAGCGCGCGGTCGAGGCCATCATGGAGGCCGCGGCAACGGGGCGCGTGGGCGACGGCAAGATCTTTATCGTACCGGTCGAGGACGTAATCAGAATCCGCACTGGCGAACGCGGCTCCGAAGCCATATAAGCGCGCCAGCGCGTCGCCGCAGCATGCGGCAGGCGCGCAGAGGACGGACCAAGCGGGCGATGGAGCGGTGCGATGAGCGATGTAGACGGCGTCTTGGAGATGATCGAGAAGAACGAGGTCCAGTTCGTGGACTTCCGGTTCACCGACCCGCGGGGCAAGTGGCAGCACATGACCCAGGCGGTGCGCACGGTCGACGAGGACATGCTCACCGACGGGATCATGTTCGACGGCTCCTCGATCGCGGGCTGGAAGGAGATTCACCAGTCGGACATGGTGCTCATGCCGGACCCGGCGAGCGCCGTGATGGACCCGTTCTCGGCGCTGCCCCAGATGATCCTGACCTGCGACGTGATCGAGCCCTCCACCGGCCAGGCCTATCACCGCTGCCCGCGCAGCGTGGCCAAGCAGGCGGAGGTCTATCTCGCCTATTCCGGCATCGGGGACACGGCCTACTTCGGGCCGGAGGCCGAGTTCTTCGTGTTTGACGATGTGCGCTTCAAGGTCTCGATGAACGAGACCTACTACATGCTCGACCAGGAGGAAGGGCCCTACAACAGCGGCCGCGCCTACGAAGACGGCAACATGGGTCACCGCCCGGTGGGCAAGGGCGGCTACGTGCCGGTGCCGCCCATCGATTCGATGGACGACATGCGGGCCGAGATGGTCACGCATCTCGCGGGCATGGGCGTCAAGGTGGAGAAGCACCACCACGAGGTCGCGCCCAGCCAGAACGAGCTCGGGGTCGAGTTCGGCACCCTGCTTCAGGCGGCAGACCAGCTCCAGATCCAGAAGTATGTGGTGCACATGACTGCCCACAGCTACGGCAAGAGCGCGACCTACATGCCCAAGCCCATCGTCGGCGACAACGGCTCCGGCATGCACGTGCACCAGTCGATCTGGAAGGACGGCAGGCCGCTCTTCGCGGGCTCCGGCTACGCCGACCTCTCCGACATGGCGCTCTACTACATCGGCGGCGTGATCCGCCACGCGCGGGCGATCAACGCCTTCACCAACCCGTCGACGAACAGCTACAAGCGGCTCGTGCCGGGCTACGAGGCGCCGGTGCTGCTCGCCTACTCGGCGCGCAACCGCTCGGCCTCCTGCCGCATCCCCTACGCGGCGAGCCCCAACGGCAAGCGGGTGGAGGTGCGCTTCCCCGACCCCTCGGCGAACCCCTATATGGCGTTCGCGGCAATGCTGATGGCGGGCATCGACGGCATCGAGAACAAGATCCATCCGGGCGACGCGATGGACAAGAACCTCTACGACCTGCCGCCGGAGGAGCTCAAGGACGTGCCGACGGTGTGCGGCAACCTGGGCCAGGCGCTCGACTCGCTCGATGCCGACCGCGACTTCCTGAAGAAGGGCGACGTCTTCACCGACGACCTGATCGACGGCTACCTCGAACTCAAGCGGGAGGAGCAGACGGCCTTCCTCATGGCCCCGCATCCCATCGAGTTCGAGATGTACTACTCGGTCTGAGCGGCGGGCGCGGACGACGCCTGGCGCCGGCCGCGCCGCGCCCTCCCGAGCGATCGAGACTGCCGGGCGGCCGTGCCGGTTCAGATCGTCGTGGGCCTCGTGCTCGGGGCCGTGATCTTCTACCCGGCGCTGCGCATCTGCCGCCGCGCGGGCCTGCGCTGGCCGCTCGCGCTCGTGGTGTTCATTCCCCTCGCCGGGCCGCTGCTCCTGCTGGCGCTGCTCGCCTTCATGATCTGGCCCGCAGATCCCATGAAGCGGCGTTGAACCGTGGTCGGCGTCCTCCAGTACCTCGCCGTCATGGTCATCATGCTCTGGATGTTCTGGCGCATCTTCAACAAGGCGGGGCAGTCGCCCTGGTGGGCGTACCTCATGCTGCTCCCCATCCTGGGCCTCTTCATCCCGCCGGTCAGCGTGGGAATGGCCCTCCTGATCGGCGTGCCGGTGGTCATGATCTGGGTGTTCGCGTTCGTCCGCTGGCCGGCGATCGACACCGAGCACGAGGTGGCCGAGGGGCCGGGCTACGATCCGCCCACGCCCGAGAAGTTCAGGGGCCGGTTCAGGCGATTCACGCGGCCGAGCGAGCAGCCGGCCCGGAGGGGCCGCGGCATTACCCGCAGGCCGAAGAGGAGAGGGCACGATGAATGAGCCGCCGAAGAAGGTGGTGCTTGCCTATTCCGGCGGGCTCGATACCTCCGTCATCCTGCGCTGGCTGCAGGAGACTTATGGATGCGAGGTCGTCACCTTCACCGCCGACATCGGCCAGGGCGAGGAGCTGGAGCCCGCGCGCGCCAAGGCGGAGACGCTCGGCGTCCGCGACATCCGCATCGAGGACCTGCGCGAGACCTTCGTGCGCGACTACGTGTTCCCCATGTTCCGGGCCAACGCGATATACGAGGGGGTCTACCTGCTCGGCACCTCGATCGCGCGCCCGCTCATCGCCAAACGCCAGATCGAGATCGCCCGCGAGACCGGCGCCGACGCGGTGGCCCACGGCGCCACCGGCAAGGGCAACGACCAGGTGCGCTTCGAGCTCGGCTACTACGCCCACGACCCCGGAATCCGGGTCATCGCGCCCTGGCGCGAGTGGGACATCGATTCGCGCGAGGCGCTGGTCGACTACGCGGAGAAGCACCAGATCCCGATCCCGCGCGACAAGCGGGGCGAGCCCCCCTACTCCACCGACGCCAACCTCCTGCACATCTCGTATGAGGGGAAGGCGCTGGAGGACCCCTGGGTCGGGCCGGACGAGAGCATGTTCACGCGCTCCGTCTCGCCGCAGGCCGCGCCGGACCGGCCCACCGTCGTCGAGATCGACTTCGAGGCCGGCGATGCGGTGGCTGTTGACGGCGAGGCGCTCAGCCCGGCGGCGCTGCTGGAACGGCTCAACGCGCTCGGCGGCGCCAACGGCATCGGCCGGGTCGACCTGGTGGAGAACCGCTTCGTCGGCATGAAGTCACGCGGCGTCTACGAGACCCCCGGCGGCACCATCCTGATCGCGGCCCACCGCGCCATGGAGAGCCTGACGCTCGACCGCGCCGCTGCCCACCTGAAGGACGAGCTGATGCCGCGCTATGCCGAGCTCGTTTACAACGGCTTCTGGTTCGCGCCGGAGCGCCGCATGCTGCAGGCGGCGATCGACGAGAGCCAGAAGGGCGTGACCGGCACGGTGCGGCTCGCGCTCTACAAGGGCTCGGTCACGGTCGAGGGCCGCAAAGCGCCCGTAAGCCTCTACAGCGCGGAGCACGCGACCTTCGAGGCCGATTCCGTCTACGACCAGCGCGACGCCGAGGGCTTCATCAAGCTCAACGCCCTCCGCCTCCGCCTCGGCAAGACGGGCGAGGACACTTAAGACCGCACTCCCGCGCTCGCAGCGGGGGCCGCAGTCTCACGCCGGCTCTTCGATGGCGTGGCGGCGGCAGGCGGCGGTGAGCGTGTTCTTGAGCAGGCACGCGATGGTCATCGGCCCGACGCCGCCGGGCACCGGCGTGATCCAGCCGGCGTTCTCCACCGCCTCCTCGAAGCAGACGTCGCCCACGAGCCTGGTCTTCTCGCCCGCCGGCACGCGGTTGATGCCGACGTCGATGACCGCAGCGCCGGGCTTGACCCAGTCGCCCCGGATCATCTCCGCGCGCCCGACGGCGGCGATGAGGACATCGGCGCGCCGGCATTCGCCCGGCAGGTCCTGGGTGCGCGAATGGCCGACGGTCACGGTGCAGTGCTCGCGCAGCAGCAGCGACGCCATCGGCTTGCCGACGATGTTGGAGCGGCCGACGATCATCGCCCGCTTGCCCTTCAGCTCGCCCACGAAGTGGCGCAGCATCAGGAGGCAGCCCAAGGGCGTGCACGGCACGAGGCTGTCCTGCCCGGTGGTGAGCCGGCCCACGTTGACGGTGTGGAAGCCGTCCACGTCCTTGTCCGGGTCGATGGCATTGATGATCGCGTTGGAATCCACCTGATCCGGCAGGGGGAGCTGCACCAGGATCCCGTGCACGGAGTCGTCGGCGTTCAGCCGCTCGACCGTCTCCAGCACCTCGGCATGGCTCGCGGTCGCGGGCAGGCGGTACTCCTGCGAGTCCATGCCGGCGGCGACGGTTGCCTTGCCCTTGTTGCGGACATAGACGTGGCTCGCGGGATCGTCGCCCACGAGGACGACCGAGAGGCCCGGGACGAGCCCGTGGCTCGCCTTCAGGAGCGCCGCCTTGCGCCCGACCTCGGCCCTGAGATCGGCCGCGAATGCCTTGCCGTCGATGATGACCGCGTCGCTCATGGGTATTCCTCGCTCAGGGCTGGCGTCTTCCGGTCCGGCGGGCGCACGCGCGCGCCGCCGGCGGACGTGTCATTGGACGATGTTGTCCACGATGAGGTCGCGGACGAAATAGAGGATCAGGATCAGGATGATCGGCGATATGTCGATCCCGCCGAGGTTGGGAATGATGCGCCGGATGGGCCGGAGCGCCGGCTCGGTGATGCGGTGGAGGAAGCTCAGCAGCGTGAACACGAAGCGGTTGCTCGTGTTCACCACGTTGAACGCCACCAGCCAGCTGAAGAGCGCGGACGCGATCAGCAGATAGATGTAGATCGAGAAGACGGCGTGGATAAGGTCGGCCAACGCGTTCATCGCCGGGCGCGTCTCGGTGATTGCGGGGCGGGGATCGGGATTCCGGGGCCGGAGTATATCGCAGGGACGGACGGGTGCGAGTCCGTTGTGCTGGCGGGCCGTTGTGTTGGCGGGCCGGGAACGAAGAGCCGTTCGCCTCAGACCGACCACGCGGCGCGGACGCGCTCGCGCAGGCCCGCAAGACGGGCGCAGGGCTCGTTGGCGAAGACGAAGCGGAGGTAGCGGCCGGCATGGTTCTCGCTGCCCCAGCCGGTCATGGGCGTCGCGGCGACCTTGCCCGTCTCGAACAGGCGCCTTGACGCGTCGGCCGGGTTCATCCCGAGGGCGGCCGTGTCGATCAGCAGCGACCAGCCGCCGTCCGGACGGATCGCGGGCAGGTCCGAAAGCTCTCTGAGGATGAGATCCCGCCGCGCCTGCCACTCGGCGACCGCCGCGGCGATGCCGTCGTCGTCCGCGGTGAGCGCCGCCGCAGCCCCCGGCATCCCGATGCCCACCTGGCAGACGACGTTGGTCAGGCTGACGAGGCCGATGTCCTTCATGATGTCCGGCGGCCCGACGATCCAGCCGACGCGCCAGCCGATCATCCGGTATTCCTTGGAGACGCTGCCGACCGTCACGGTCCTGTCGGCAAGCGCCGGCATACGGGCTGGATGCAAGGCCGGCGCCGCGCCGAACAGGATTCGCTCCATCGCTGCGTCGTGCAGCAGCCAGGCTCCGGTCCGCTCCACGACGTCGGCGATCGCCTGCCACTCCTCCGCCGTGTGGACGATGCCGCTCGGCATGGAGGGGCTCATGGTGAGAACGGCTCTGGTTCTCTCGCACGCAGCGTCGGCCAGCGCCTCCAGGTCGAGCCGCCAGCCGCCGTCCACCACGCGCAGCGGCACGAGACGGGTCACCCCGCCGGCGAGGCGGATGCGGTTGATGAGGCCGGCGTAGGCGGGGTCGCTGATGATGACCTCGTC
>JAPPMY010000059.1 GCA_028818855.1 Rhodospirillales bacterium | reverse complement strand
CCGGCCTGCTGCTGCCGGTCTGGGACCGCCTGCCGGCCGAGAACATGCGGGTGCGCAGGCTCACCTCCGACGACGGTATCGCCCTCATCGGGCGCGTGCTCGACGCCGAGCAGGTGCGCGCGGTGCGCCAAGGGTTCGGACTCGACGGCGGCCCCGCCATGACCGGCGCGGAAGCCTTCCAGGCCGTCATGGGACGGGGCAATGCGCTCGCGCTGGCCAACGGCTGGCGGCTCGCGCGCCGCCGCCTGATGGGCGCCGACCGGATCGAGATCGAGGGCCCGGCGGACACCGACATGGACGTGCTGAAGCGCATGGGCTGCACGGTGGAAATCGTCTCGTTCCGCGCCCGGATATTCGCGCCCAATGCGGACACCACGCAGCGCATCCTCGACCGGTGGCCGCTTGAAGCCTGAGATCTTCAGTCTTCAGCGCAGGAGCTGCGTGTCAGAAATAGCCCCCCGCGCAGCCGGAGCTGCCGGGGGGCTCGCCTCTCCATGCGTCTGCCAGCGACACATGTCCAGCTCTCACCGGCTGGTGCCCGGACCTATTGGCTACCGAAAACCCGCGTCTGGCTCAAGGTTTCCGAAAAACGCTCGCAGGCTTATGAGGTTATCGCCGAATCTCACGGCGCCCGGGTACGGAGGAACTCAAAATTGCTTTCAAGTTGCGCCTCCAGTCTCCGACTCATGTGCCGGTTCTCGAATACTACATCCCACAACGACCTGCGAACAACCGTTCGCCGCGACCACGAGGAGATCCCCATGACCGCGCAGACCCTGCCGGACAACCCGAACTTCTGTTTCGCGCCCGCCTATGATGTCGAGGCCGACGTGCAGCAGATCCGCATCGTCATCGAGGGCATGGCCGGCCATGTTCCAACCGCGCTAGTCGCGCTCACGATGGACGATGCCCTGAGCATCTGCGACAAGCTTAACCGCCGCCTCGGTCTGGACCGTGAGGCCTGGGAAGCCATGGCGGCCGCCTCCATGCAGGCAGAGGACGACGATCCGGAGGGCAGCGCCCGGCACTGAGACGGCGGCCCCAACTACCCAAACCGCTGCCACGCCGGAACCGGGCTTGTCGACGCCGCGCGGGGACAGGTCGGGCGTTGCCAGACCTGGATATGCCTCAGCGGTCGTCGCCTTCTTCCCGCCCCCGCTTCCGTCTCGTTTCGAGACTCTCCAGCATTTCCTCGTCTTGGTCCGGCTCGTCCCACCTCCACGCCTCCGCAGCTGCCCAGCTCAGCATCCCGAAGAATTCCGGATCGCCCGCGTTCAGGTTGCACGTGTACAGCCGGTTGACCACCTTGCGCATCAGGTCGCGCATCTCGTCCTGCGTGATGTGCGACACGTCGGTCCAGGGAATCCGCCGCCCGTTGGCGTCGATCACCACCACGTCCGAGAAATCTCCGGTATGGCTGACCGGCGCGATCCGGTCGTGGATGTCCTCGATCGGCGTGTTCCGAAAGCACATCACCCCCATGCCTTTCGCCAACACCGCCGCTATGTGCCGTTCGTATTCGCTCGCCATCCGGTCCGCCCTCCCCCTCTAGCGATTTCATCCCCCCGCGTCGCCGCAATACCGGCCCGCGCATGTCGAGGCAACGCGTCCCGATTACCGCCCGCCTGCTGCGCAGCCGGCCGGGCACCGTCTTGCCGGGGCGGCACGGGCCTCGCCATTCCGACGTTCCGCCCTCTGCTCCGCTGCCTGCCCGCCGTCCTCCGCGCTCAGCCGTGACGCGCAAGCCACCGCCAGGCGATCCAGACGGGCAGGCTCAGCACCACGGCTCCGGCCGCGATCGCCAGCGGGCCGAGCAGGCCCGCGAACACCGCCACCGGGACGGTCACTGCGCCCAGCCCGATCCCCGCCGCCCAGGCCGCGCGCCGGTAGCCCAGCCGCCATAGGCGCCGGCAGCCGAGCGCCAGCGGCACGCCGCAGGGCGCCACCGCCGCGAGCGATCCCAGCGCCGCGATCCACTCTCCGGGGACTCCGAACACGGCATGGGACGAGCCGAACCGCACCGCCGCCTGCGCCACGATCCCGGCCGGCAGCCAGAGCAGCGCCAGCGGCCAGAACCCGTGACGCCCGATCCATCCGCGCCCGTCCATGAGGTAGCGATGCACCAGGCCGGGGCGGCGTTCAAGCGGGCCGGACCGCATGTCGCCGGGGAGGCAGAGAAGAGCGTGCGGGGGGTGAGGCCGCTGACGGAGAGGGAGCGGCGGTAATCGAACTCCGGGAGATCGGGACATGGCGACATTGATCTACGCGGGCATTGGGGCGCGGGCGACGCCGAGGGCCGTGCTGGCGGATATGACCGTGATGGCGAAATGGTTGGCACGGACCGGCTGGCATCTTGCGAGCGGCGGGGCGGACGGGGCCGATGCTGCGTTTGCCGGGGGAGCGCCGGCCGGGCAGCGGACGATCTGGCTGCCGTGGCGGGGCTATAACGGGCATCGCGGGCCGGACTACCGGGTGCTGTCAGCGGCGGCGATGGCGGCGTGCATCGGGATCGCGGCGCCCCTGCATCCGGCGTGGGAGCGGTGTTCGCCGGCCGTCCGCAAGCTGCATGCCCGGAACGCGGCGGTGCTCGGACTGACGCAGGATCGGCCGGTCGATGCGGTGGTGGCATTCACGGCCGAAGGTCGCATCGAGGGCGGCACGGGCATGGCCATCCGCATCGCCGAGGCCCGCGGCATCCCGGTGTTCAACCTGGGAGCGATGACGCCGCGGGCCGTGTGCGAGCGCCTGGCCGCGATCCGCCGCGCCGTCCCTTCACCGTAGAGCAGGAGGAGAGCGCCTGTCGGGCGAGTGTCCGGCAGGCCGGAGGGAGTGGGTTCCCCGCGCCGATGCCGGACAGGGCAACGGCACGAGGAGAACCGCCCATGTTTCGTCCCGATACGTCCCTCGACCTTCCCATCGGCAGCGACCTGCTGGCCGAGATCGGGGTCGATCGCCGCACCGTCCGCGAGATCGCCGAGGACGAGCGCGCGATCCGCTGTCCCGACCGGGGCGCGGTCTATCCCGAACACGGCTTCGCGAGCCTCTACCCCGACCCGGCGTCGTCGCTCTCCCCGGCTGATTAGAGGGGGAGGAGGGCTTGAAGAGATTGAACGGTCGGGGGTTCGGGGGAGTAGGCCTCGGCCCCCGGTCGTTCGCAACCCATCGTCATCAACCTGTCCATGAAGGGGAATCGTCATGGCTTTCGGACTCAACAAGGTGCAGCTGATCGGCCGTCTCGGCGGCGACGTCACCGTCAACCACCTCACCTCGGGCGGCCGCGTGGCCAACCTGAGCATC
>JAPPMY010000156.1 GCA_028818855.1 Rhodospirillales bacterium | reverse complement strand
CCCCGACCCCCAGATTCGTAGTCTGGTGCTCTATCCAGCTGAGCTACGAGCGCGCGCTGGCGCGGCGCCCGGCGCCGGCCACGCGGCGGACCCTATCCAAATCGCCGGAGCGCCGCAAGGGCAGCGGTCACGGCGGGTCAGCTACGGTCCAGCTTCGCGAAGAGCAGCCAGAAGAAGGCGCCCAGGATCGGCAGCGTCACGGCCAGGATAATCGTGGACAGCGAGAAGATGATCGGCACCTGCGACTGGTGCGAGGCCGTCATGGTCCAGTTGTAGATCGGCATCGTCGTCTCGGAGCCGCGCAGGAAGATCGAGCGCAGAAGCTCGTTGAAGGAGAGCAGGAAGCCGAAGATGCCCGCGCCGATGATGCCGGGGCGGAGGATCGGGAACTCGATGTCCCAGAAGCGGCGCCAGCCGGTGGCGCCGAGATCCTGCGCCGCCTCCAGCAGCCGGTGGTCGAAGCGCGTCGCGATGATCAGCACGAGCAGGAGCGAGAACGGCAGCGACCACACCATGTGACCGACGAAGATGGACCAGAGCCCGAGGCGGAGGTCGAGGAAGGAGCGGATGGAGATGAAGAGCGCCGCCCCCATTGTAAGCCCCGGCACGAAGAGGGGGATGAGGGCGATCAGGATCACGCCGCCGGGCTTGCGCATGCGCGGCATGGCGCGCCCCACGGCGGTCGCCACGATCATGCAGACGATGCCGACGACAACCCCCATGGCGACGCTCTCGTAGAGCGGCTCGCCCCACTTGTTGAAGGCGAAGAAGAGGTCGTCGTAGTGCTCCATGGTGAGCGGGTAGGGGATGCCGGAGAGCGGCCGGCCGCTGAACGACATCACCGCGAGCCAGACGAGCGGGATGTACATCAGCAGGATGACGATCAGCCCGAGCCACTTGGCGATCCCGGTCCAGAGCCGCCACGCCGACAGCCGGCGCCAGAAGAGCGCCCCGCCGTGGCCAATTTGGTCGTCGATGGTGGCTGCCATCCGGTGCTGCGCGCGATCGCTCATCGTCCTGGCGCCCTACCGCCTCAGCGTCTGGAAGACGTCGCCGATGGAACCCAAACGCCGCGTCGCCAGGATCAGCAGCGCCAGCAGCAGGGCGAGCACGATGATGACGAAGACCGAGAGCGCGGCCGCGGTCGGGTACTTCAGGTTTCGAATCGCCGCTTCCACCGATGGCCCGAGCAGGTTGACGAAGCCGCCGCCCAGCATCTCGGGCTCCACCCACGTCGCCATGAGCGGCACCATGGTGAAGACGGCGCCGGCGACGATGCCCGGCAGCGAGAGCGGCAGGATGACGTAGAAGAGCGTGTGCAGCTTGCTCGCGCCGAGGTCGCGGCTCGCCTCCAGGTAATGGTCGTCGATGAGGCTGACCACCAGGAAGATCGGGAACACCATCGTCGGGAAGTAGGGCGCGAGCATCCCGAAATGGACGGCGAATTCGGAGAACAGCATCCACTCCATGGGCTCGCTGATGATGCCGAGCTCCATGAGGACGGTGTTGATGATGCCGTTCTTGCCCAGGATCGCGCGCCAGATGATGGTGCGCGAGGAGGGATCGAGGAAGAACGGGATGGTGAGCAGCGTGATGATGACCGCCTTGGTCACCTTCGACTTGCAGGTCTTGGCGAGCCAGAGCGCGAAGGGGAAGGCAATCAGGAACTCGACGACCGTCATCACGAGGACGACGCGGAGCGTGCGCACCGCCGCGATCCAGCGGCCCGAGTCGATCAGCGAGTTCCACGTCTTGAACCCGGCGTCGTAGGACACCTGGTAGTTCTTCATCTCGAAGAACGAGTGCGCCACCATGACGAGCAGCGGCAGGATGACGATGACCACCCACACGGCGACGAAGACCGGCACCACCCAGTTGCCCGAGAACATCCGGGTGTAGCCGGCGCGGAGATCGTCTAGGAAGCTGCTTCCCGCCGGGTCAGACATCGCTCGCCGACAAAGAAAGGACCCCGGCGCGCCGTGCGAAGGTGTTCGCGGGGCGCACCGGGGCCTTGGTCACATCAGGAGGGTGCGGTCAGGCGTTCAGGAACCGCTGCCACTCCTCTTCCATGACGTCGGAGTTCGGCGCCGCGGGCTTGCCGAAGAAGGGCTTCTCGAACTTCTTGTTGACCTTGACTTCGGTCCACTTGAGTTCTTCGACCTGCTCCTCCGGCCAGCCGTTCTCCTGCGCGAACTGCACGCCGAGGTCCATGTTGGGCCCGGCGTAGCCGCGCTGGATCGCCTGATAGGCGCGGTACTCGCCAGTCATGTAGTAGTTGAGGACCTTGTAGATGTTGTCGACGTTGTCGCGCTCGCCGGCCTTGGTGTGCATGTAGGCGCCGTGGCCCCACTTGTAATAGCCCTCGACAGTGAAGGCGTAGATCACCGTGCCGGGGCCGAGGATGTTGTTGGCCTCCTTGGTCGCCGGCTCCCAGCAGTTGATCAGGTCGATCTCGCGGTTGCTGAGAAGCTGCACCTGCTCCTCGAAGGCCGCATGGAGCGAGCGGAACTGGCCGGCGCGCTTGCGGTCCGCCGCGAAGTCGGCGACCACGCGGGCTTCCTCGCCCGTCATGTTGGCGACGTCGTCGATCTCCGCCCGGCCGTTGGCCTTGAGGTAAAGGGCGACCTCGGGGCTCGAGAGCAGCCAGCTCCGGTCGAGCGAGACGCGGCCCTTCGTGTCCTCGTCCTCGAACATCTTGCTCCAGGGAATCTCGTCGAGACCCTCCGGGTTGGCGCCGATCGCCTCGGGGAAGTAGCCGAAGCTGTCCGCATTACCGATGACGGGCACGCCGTACTGGTTGCCGTCGTTGTCCTGCAGCAGGTCGGTGCGCTTCCAGTCGTCGGAGGTCCGCCCCCAGAGCGTGAGGTTCGCATGATCCTCGATGACCGTGGCGTAGTAGCCCTGCGGCCCCAGTATGTCCTCGGTGCCACCGTCGAAGATGAAGATGTCGTGCGTCTCGCCGAGGTCGTTGGAGATGACGTCACGCATGTAGGTGCCGATGTCGGCGTTGGTCCCGGTGAACTCCATCGTTATGCCGATGGCCTTCTCCATGATGGACCAGTCCTTGAGCTGCGACGTGGTGACGCCGTAGCCCTTGACCGTCGTCGACGCCGCCTGCACGCCGCGCGTCGCGCCAAGCGTGCCCGCGGCGGCCACCGCTGCAGTGGCCGCCGCGCCCTTAAGCACGCCGCGGCGCGATATGTCCGGATTACCCCACTTCTCGCTCATGCTGAGCCTCCCTTGCCTGTCAGCACGTCAGATCATCCCGTGCCGGCCTGCCGCTCGTTGCTGTGGAGCGGCCCCGCGCACGCATCAGGACAAATCATACACGGATTCGGCGCGCCGATACCATGCCTGATGGCCCGCCTCCGTCACGACGGGCAGGGCGAGCGAGCAGGCGCGATGCGGTATTCGCAGGGTGCCCCCAAGTTTGATGGCTGTCGCCGCCTCATGCCGATTGCGTATTCTGCAATCGACCGGGGACGACTGCGGAAGGAGCATGCCATGCAAAAGCCCGCTTCCATGAAGGCCCTCGAAACGCTGGGCCGGGTCCGGTTGTCGGAACACTTCTTCATGCGCGAGATGCTCTACAGCGAAATCGCGAACTTTCACGGGATCACCAACATGCCGGACGATCCCGACCTCGCCATCGCAGCGGGAACGCGGCTCTGCGAGGAATTGCTGGAGCCCCTCCACGCCACCTTCGGTCACGTCTCCATACGTTCCGCGTTCCGCTCCGTCAGGGTGAACCAGTTCGGCCACGAGCGGCGGGACCACGGCTACAACTGCGCCGAGACGACCTGGAACCACAGCCGCCACGTGTGGGACCGGCGGGATGCCGAGGGCTTCATGGGGGCGACCGCCTGCATCGTGATCCCCTGGTTCGTCCGGCGCTACGAGGCGGGCACGCCCTGGCAGGCGCTCGCCTGGTGGGTGCACGACCACCTGCCGTACTCGGACATGATGTTCTTCCCCAGGTACGCCGCCTTCAACCTGCGCTGGCACGAGAAGCCCGTCAGGCGAATCGACAGCTACGTCCCGCCCAAGGGATGCCTCACCAAGCCCGGCATGGAGAACCACGCGGGGGATCATTCCGCGGAGTACGCCGGCTTCCCCGCGCTCGGGCGGCACTGACGAGCGGGCCGGAACGAGGGAGACGTCAGAGCAGCGGGTTGTCCGTCTCCAGGCCGAGCGAGAGGCGGCCGTAGGTGACGGCGTTGGGATCCCAGGTCTGGGTGATGTGGGCGGTACCTGCGTGAATGTCGCGGAACGCGCGGGAGAGGGGATTGCGGTCGTAGACGCCGCCGCCGCCGCTCGCCGCCGTGATCAGGTCGACGGCCTGGCAGCAGAGCCGGGCGGCAAAGGCGCCCTCGGCCCGGTAGCGGGCCCGGGCTTCGGCGTCCGGCTGCGCGCCTCCGTCGGCGATCGCCGTCGCCTCGTCGCAGTTGGCCAGGTAGATGCGCCGCGCGGTCGCCACCGCAGCGCGCGCCTCGGCGACCTTGACGTGGATGGTGCCGAGCTCCGCCAGCCGCTGGCCCGAGTAGTGCGCGGCGCGGGTGCGCGTGGCCTCGACGTAGCCCTCCACCGCAGCTTCCGCCATGCCGAGCACGGTCGCGCCCACCCAGGTGAAGAACATGGCGAAGAGGGGCAGCCGGTAGACCGTGCCGGGGTTGACCGCGTTGCCGGGCGCGGCCCCGTTGCGCGTATCCTTCGCGTCGATGGTGCGGTACTCGGGCACGAAGAGGTCGTCCACGGCCGCATCGTTGCTGCCGGTGCCGCGCAGGCCTGAGGCCCGCCAGGTGTCAAGGACCGTGTACTCCCCCTTCGGCACCAGGAAGAGGCGGAACTCCGGCGGCTCCGCGCCTGTCACCATTGCGGCGAAGAAGTTGGCGCAGGCGTGGTCGATGCCGCTGCCGAAGGGCCAGCGCCCGCTCAACCTGTAGCCGCCCGCCACCCGAGACGCCTTGCCGCAGGGGAAGATCAGGTTGCCGGTGAGCAGCGCGTCCTTGTCCGCCTCCCAGATTTCGTCCTGCGCTTCGCGGGGCCAGAGCGCAAGCTTGAAGGTGCAGCTCGCGAGGTTGCAGTAGACCCAGCCGGTCGACGCGCAGCCGCGGGAGACCAGCGCCACGATCTCCATCATCGTGCGGTAGTCCACCTCGGCGCCGCCGAGGCGGGCCGGCAACGTCGCCCGGATCAGACCGCTCTCGACGAGGTCGGCGATGGTCTCGTCGGGAATCCGCCGCAGCTCCTCGGCCGCGGCGGCCCGCTCGCGCAGCACGGGGATCAGCGCTTCCGCGCGTGCGAGCAGGGCCTCCCGATCGAGCGCCGCCATGGCGTGCGCGGCTATTCGGCTGCGGCGACCTGCTGGGCGAGCGCGCGGCGCTCCTGCGGCGGCCTGTGGCAGGCGCCGTCCTTCATGACCATCAGGATGTTCGCCTCGTCCTGGAACAGCGTCAGGTCGGTGAACGGGTTGCCGTCGATCAGCAGAAGGTCGGCGAGGTAGCCGGGCTTGATCCGTCCCAGCTCGTCCGGCGCAGCGAAGGCCTCGGCGCCGTACTGGGTCGCGGCGCGCAGGATCTCGTGGGGTTTCATGCCGAGATAGTTGACGAAGTGCTCGAAGTCCCGCGCCATCTGGCCGTGCGGCGTCCAGGGGAAGCCGTAGTCGCCGAAGGGCAGCACCTTGATGCCGCGCTTGTGCATCTTCTTCAGGGTCTCGGCCCCGATCTCGAGCTCGCGGACGAAGCCCCATCGCTCGGCCTCCTCCGGCGTGATGCCGAAGTCGCCGGCCTCGTAGGCGGTCGCGTGGGTGAAGCCGATGGCCGGCACGACCCAGTGCTTGTCCCTGTGCTCCTCCAGCAGGTCCAGGGATTCCTCGTCGGCATAGGTCGCGTGATAGATCAGCTCGATCCCGTACTTGATGCAGAGCCTGATGGACTCCGGGTTGCGCGCGTGGGCGGCGAGCCGGCGGCCCCGCTGGTGCGCGACCCGCGCGCCGGCGGCGATCTCGTCCTCGTCCATCGCGCTCTGGGTGGCGTCGCACGCGCCCGGGATCAGGTGATCCCCCGACGGCATGAGCTTGATGATGTCCACGCCCTCGCGGACCAGCATGCGGCAGGCCTGGCGGATCTCCTCGGGCCCGTCGGCGAAGAGCGAGAGATCGTTCTTGTAGTAGTGCTCCATGCGCTGATCGCCGAGGCCGCCGGTGACGGTGATCTCCGGTGAGCACGCCCGGTAGCGGGGGCCGGGGATGCGGCCCGCGTCGATCTCGTTCCGGATCACGATGTCGAGGCGGGTCTTGGCTGCGCCCGCGCCCACCGCCGCCGTCACGCCGTGATCGATGATCGTCTTGGCGTTGTGCATGGTGATGAGCGTGTGCTCCTCGGGCGGGATCTCCGACATCGATTCCGGCCCGGTGTAGCTCATGTGGCAGTGGGCGTTGACGAGCCCCGGCATGAGCGTCGCGCCGTCGCCGTCCACCACCGCAGCGCCCCGCCGCGAGAGCTTCTGGCCGTTCCTCGCGACCTTCTCGATGCGGTTGCCCTGGATCGATACCTCGCCCCGGAAGGGCCTCTTGCCGTTGCCGTCATAGATGCTGACGTTGGTGAAGACGGTGCGCGCCATGTCCCGTTCCTCCCTGAGAGCAGCGATCGCCGAATCCGCTATGCTCGCGCGAAGGCCCGCGCCGGTCAATGCGCGCGAGGCGCCGCAACGGGGGCTTGACGGGTGCGGCCAAGGGGCGCCATATCGCCCAAGGCCCGGCGGGCGGGAGGAGGCCGCATCATGGCTCCGACACGCAGGGAGGTGTTGCTGCTCAGCGCGTCTGCGGCCGCGGCCGCGCTCGTTCCCGCCGGTGCGGCCGAAGCCTCGAACGGCGTCTTCGAGGCCATCGACGCGTTCACGGGCGGCGCGCTGCGGCTGCAGGGCGGCTTGCTCCTCGATGCGCCGGAAATCTTCGACAACGGCGGTGCGGTGCCGATCCGGGTCGTGGCAGAGGGCGCGCGGCGTATCGCGCTCTTCAACGACGGAAACCCGAATCCCGGCGTCGCGGTCTTCTCGTTCGGCAGGCTCGTGCCGCCCGAGGCCACGATCCGCATCCGGCTGGCCAGGAGCCAGACCGTCTATGCGGTCGCCGAGATGGCGGACGGCACGTACCGCGAGGCTACCCAGAAGATCGCGGTGACCGTCGGCGGCTGCGGCTGAGGAGCGGGCGATGGCGGAACCCACACCGCGCGTGAAGCTGCCGAGGTCGATCGAGGCGGGCGTCCCCTTCACGGTCAAGACCCGCATCACGCATCCGATGCACACGGGCGAGCGCCACGACAGCGAGGGCGCGCTCGTGCCCCGCCAGATCATCAACCGCTTCGTGGTGAGCTACAACGGCGAGGTGGCGTTCTCCGTCGATCTGGAACCGGCGGTCTCGGCCGACCCCTACATCCAGTTCGAGATGGCCGTCCCGGAGCCGGGCGAACTGGTGTTCCAATGGACCGACGATGACGGCTCCGTCTACACGCTCAGCAAGCGGGTTGAGGTCGACTAGGGCCGCCGGGCGACGCCTGCTCCGGGCGGCCCGTCTCGCGGCATGTCTCGTTTCCGGCCTGCTCGCCGTGAGCCTGCTCGTGGCTCTCCCGGCCGCCGGCGCAGGGAGCGCCGAGGCCGAGCGCGGCAAGACGCTCTTCGGCCAGTGCAAGCGGTGCCACCAGGCGGGCGGCGGAGCGGAGAACCGGATCGGCCCGCAGCTCAACGACGTCTTCGGCCGCACGGCGGGCTCGCTCACGGGCTTTCGCTACTCCGAGGCGATGAGGGAGGCCGGCGCCGGCGGGCTCGTCTGGAGCGCGGCGACGCTCGACGCGTTCCTCGCCGACCCGCATACTTTCGTGCCGCACTCGCGCATGAGCTTCGACGGCATGGAGGATGCGGAGGACCGGGCAGCGCTGCTGGCATGGCTGCGCGGTTTCTCCGGTGCGGGCAGCGATCTCCCGCCGGCGGAGCCGACGGCCACGCCCGAGGAATACGGCCTCGACCCCGCAATCCTCGCCATCCAGGGAGACCCCGAGTACGGCGCCTACCTTGCGGGCGAATGCACCACCTGCCACCGGATCGACGGGACCGACGAGGGCATCCCCTCGATAACCGGATGGCCGCTCGATGACTTCGTGATAGCCTTGCACGCGTACAAGGGCGGAAAGAGGGTCCATCCCGTCATGCAGCTCGTGGCCGGGCGCCTGTCGGACGAGGAGATTGCCGCTCTCGCTGCGCATTTCCAGAAGGCGGAAGACAACCCTTGAACCAGGGGAGACGCGTGATGAGCAAACAGAACGGAAAGAGCGGTCTCAGCCGTCGCGGATTCCTTGCGTCCGCGGCTGCGGCGACGACGGCGGTATCGGCGCTCGCGGCGCCGGCGGTGATGGCCGGGGGACGCCCCCGCGTGGTGGTCGTGGGCGGCGGCGCGGGCGGCGCGACGGCCGCGCGTTACATCGCCAAGGATTCTGACGGCGCCCTGGACGTGACGCTCGTGGAGCCGAGCCGCGCCTACTACTCCTGCTTCTTCTCGAACCTCTATATCGGCGGCTTCCGCGAATACGCGTCGATCGGGCACAGCTATGGCGCACTGGCCGCGAACCACGGGATCAACGTCGTGCACGACTGGGCGGTCTCCATCGACCGCGACGCGCGCAGCGTGGGGCTCGCGGGCGGCGGCAGCCTCTCCTACGACCGCCTCGTGCTTTCGCCGGGCATCGACTTCCGCGCAGGCTCCGTCCCCGGATGGGACCTCTCGCAGCAGAACCGCATGCCGCACGCCTACAAGGCGGGCTCGCAGACCCAGCTTCTCAGGGCGCAGATCGAGGCGATGCCGGAGGGCGGCACCTACTGCATGGTGGCCCCGCCCAACCCGTTCCGCTGCCCGCCCGGCCCCTACGAGCGGATCTCGATGGTGGCCCACGTGCTGAAGCAGTCCAATCCGACGGCGAAGATCATCATCGTCGACCCCAAGGAGAAGTTCTCCAAGCAGGGGCTGTTCGAGGACGGCTGGCAGCGCCACTACCCCGGCATGGTCGAGCGCATCGGCCCGGACTTCGGCGGCGACAAGGTCGAGGTCAGGCCCGAGGCCATGGAGGTGGTGGTGGACGGCGAGGCGATGAAGGTGGACGTCTGCAACGTCATCCCCGCGCAGCAGGCGGGGCGCATCGCGGCGGCCGCCGGCATCACCAACGAGGCCGGCTGGGCGCCCATCGTGCCGCACACCATGCAGAGCCGGGCCGACGAGAATATCCACGTGCTGGGCGATGCCGCGCACCAGGGCGACATGCCGAAGTCGGGCTTCTCGGCCAACAGCCAGGCGAAGGCCTGCGCCATGGCGGTGCGCGGCGCGCTCACCGGGTCCTCGACGTTCCCGCCGCGCTACTCCAACACCTGCTGGTCGCTCATCGGCACCGACGACGGCGTCAAGGTCGGCGCGTCGTACGAGGCGACCGACGAGAAGATCGCAAAGACCGACGGCTTCATTTCCAAGACCGGGGAAAGCGCGGAGCTGCGCAAGGCGACCTACGAGGAATCGCTCGGCTGGTACGCCGCCATCTCCGACGACATGTTCAGCTGATCCTGCCGGCGGCGTTTCCGCCCTGGGGCGGGGCGCCGCCGCGGCCAGCCCTTACTGCCGCGCGCTGAGGAGCACGCCGACGGCTCTCGCGGTCACCGCCATCGCGGCGAGCGCGAGGAGGGCGGCAAGGCTCGCCGTTGACACGCCGGAAAGGCCGGCGCCCACCGTGCAGCCGCCCGCCAGCACGCCGCCCACGCCCATCATCACGGCGCCGGCCAGGTAGCGCCCGGTCTGTCGCGGGCTTTCCAGGCTCTGCCAGCGGAACTCGCGGGCCGCCAGGGCTGCGGCCAGGCTGCCGAGGAGGACGCCCGCCGCAAGGCCCGTGCCGAAGCCTGCCGGAATCGACGTCGCCGCCACGGCCCAGAAGAGCGTGTCGGCCATCGGCCCCGTGAAGCCCATCGACTGCACGGGGATCGGGTCGAAATCGTCCAGCAGCACGAAGCCCGTGCCGATCCAGCCGAGCGGCACCAGAAGCCCGATCGCGCCCGCCATCGCCAGGTGGGAGAGCGGCGCGCGGGAGAAGAGCGCGAAGAGAAACGCGCCGCCCGCGATGACGAGCGGCCAGACCTCGCCGCCGGGCCAGGCGGAGAGCGCCGTCGCCTCCCCGCCGGGAAGGGTCGCGTCGCCGAGCGCCTCGCGTATCGGGGCCAGCGCGCCCTTCATCACCGCGTGGGCGGTGACGGCAAAGACGATCAGGACGAGCAGGGCGCGCAGGTTGCCGCTGCCCACCAGCACCGTGAGGCGCGAGGCGCAGCCCCCCGCCAGCACCATGCCGGCCCCGAACAGCGCGCCGCCCAGCAGCGCGGATGCGACCGGCAGGTCGGACGCGAGAAAGCGATGCGCCTCGAAGGAGATCAGGTCCAGGGCGATCGCGAGGCGCGTGCCGGCGATCGCGCACGCCAGCGCCATCACCCAGGTGCCCAGCGCCGGCAGGCAATCGCGCCACTGTCCGACCAGGCTGCGGCGGAGGCAGAAGGCGCTGCGTTGCGCCAGCGCGCCGTAGGCGCAGCCCAGCCCCAGCCCCAGCACCACCGACGCCGTGATCGGTGTCAGCTCCTCGAACCCCAGCTCCTCGAACATGGGGAACCACCTCCTGCCGGCCGGCGACCTCGGCTTCAAGATCGGACATTTCTCCTTGGAGGAGAAGGTCTTTCGGGATGGGGAGGGGCAAACGGCGTGTCGGGATGACCGAGCGGCCGATGGCTATGGCGGCAAAAGAAACGCTCGTCCCGTCAGCGCTCATCCGCGTCGACGGCCCGGATCAGGATGTCGAGGATCACGGGTCGCCCCTGCCGACAGTCGTCCCGACCGGCTGTTGAGTTCGCGGCCTTTCTGGGTTATCTCCCGTGGGCCACGTCCCCATCGTCTAGTGGCCTAGGACACCGGCCTCTCACGCCGGAAACGGGGGTTCGAGTCCCCCTGGGGACGCCATCCATTTCGAATTGGCGCTATATTTCATTGGATTAGAACCTCCTTTTGTCCAACCTTTCGGAAAGGTTGGACAAGTTTTGTTCCGGGTCCGCCCCCGATTTCGCCATGCCCGGACTCGTGAGCCGCGCACAACAACGAAAGACTGAGGACGCTTCCGTATGGGACGGAAACGCTCCATCTAGCCAAGCGTCAGCCCTTCGACGATGCCGATCCGGTAAGCGATCCAGGCGCCGAGACCGATCGTGCCAAGCCCCACGGCGGCGCCCAGCGCGTTGTGCGCCCAGGAGAGGCTGCGCGCCAGCCGCTGCAGCGGAATCGCGATGACCACCGAGAGTGCGGCCATGCCGATCAAAGAGCCGATGCCGAAGAGTGCAAGGTAGGCGAGCGCCCAGAGAAGCGAGTCGATCTGCCCCGCCGTCAGCAGGATCAGCGCCGCAGACCCCGCGAGCCCATGCATCAGCCCGACCGCGAGTGCACGCAAGGGCAGACCGCGCGCGTGCACATGGTCATGGCGCGATGCGGCGTGATCGGCATCGCCGGCGTGGCTGTGTGCATGGAAGTGCGTCGTCCCGTCGCCGTGGCGGTGCATGTGGAAGTGAACGCGCGCCGCGATCAGGCGCCGCAGCAGGTCGGCCCCCAGCAGCACCAGCATGATGCCGACGGCAAACTCGAAGAGGTGCGCGATGCGCTCGGGCATGACGCCGTCGAGCGAGAGCACCACGGTGCCCGCGGCGAACAGCGTCAGCGTGTGCCCCAGCCCCCAGGCCGCACCGAGGCGGAGGGCTCCACCTAGAGTCCGGCTACGCGCCGTCAGCGCGGCGACGGCGGCGACATGGTCCGCTTCCAGCGCATGACGCATGCCGACCAGGAGGCCGAGAACGAGAACGCCACCCACGGAGAATCTCCTTCAGCGCGTCGCTGGCGGCCCTGACCTGCCCCCGTCGACTGGTGCGGGCAAAATGTTAGTGCATTGGCGGTTGCTCGGCCAAGCTGGATGGCCGGCGTAGCGGAGCCGGCCGGCCAGCTCGGCATGACTCGGGCATGGCCATAAGCAACTCAGATTTTTCTCTCTTGTACAGCGGTACGGTTCCGATCGGGGAAGCAACCTCATCGGGGAGTCGATCGTCCCCCTCCCAGGAATGAGCCAGGCTCCTGGGAGAATAGCCAATCTTCCAACGTTCAGCCGGATCGGCCAGGAAGGTCTGCCATGCATCGGGACCGTCGCTGCGTATGTATAACGCCCTATGCTTGCTCTCCGTCGTGGTTCAATCCCTCTCGTCCAGTTCGTCCGATCATGTCCAGGCCATCGCGCTATCATGGAGCGCTCCCCCTGCCTCTCGCCGCTCCCTCGACCGGCTCCAGACTGTCGGCTGCCGCTCCACCGCGCCAACGGCGAGAGCGCATCGACCTGACTTCCGGCCCGCTTTCGGCCAGCATCGCCGCGTGACCACCGACGGTAACGCGGCGATGCTGGAATCCGTCCTGTCGATCTCCTCGGATTTGGGATTAGTTCCCTGCACACCTGTGCAGTCTGACGACTGCGGGTGATTCACCAAGGACGAGGTCGGCCGTAAAGAGGCGTTGCCGGCGCCGAAACTCGCCAGCAGGTGAAGACGCACTTCGCCAGGAGAAGCCAAGCCTTGGCTTCCAGTATCGTTACGTCGATTGCCGTGGTCGTGCCGAACGGCGTACACCACTCCCAGCGACCGGGCGAGTGGAGAGCGGTTTGGCGGACAAGGATTTACATAACGGCGAAGCCATGCGCATTCGCAGGCGTCTCGCGCGGCTCGCGGCCGAAAGGGAGACGCTTGAGGCCCGTCTCGCCGAACTCGACGCTTTGGAATCGCCTGCATCAGACGGCGACTGGCACGGAGGGCCGGTGTCGAGCCGGTCGTCGGCAGGCGAGAAGATCGCGCTGTTTCGGTCCCTCTTTCGCGGACGCGAGGATGTGTTTCCGAAGCGCTGGGAGAATTCCCGGACCGGCAAGACGGGTTACGCACTGGCCTGTGGCAACGAATGGAAGCCGCGTCTGTGCGGCAAGCCCAGGGTCAAGTGCGGCGCCTGTCCCAACCAGGCCTTTCTTCCCATGACGGACGAAGCGATTACCGGACATCTACGCGGACGTCACACGATCGGTGTCTATCCCATGCTTACCGATGGTACATGCTGGTTTCTTGCTGCCGATTTCGACAAGGAGACATGGCAGCAAGACGTGAACACGTTCCTTGATGTCTGCCGCTCCAGACAGGTGCCTGCGGCCATTGAACGCTCGCGCTCGGGCAACGGCGGACACGTCTGGATTTTCTTCGCCGAACCGGTGCCTGCGTCGCTCGCACGCCGCCTCGGCGCCCTTCTTCTGACCGAAGCCATGGAATGCAATCCGGATATCGGCTTCCGGTCCTACGACCGGTTCTTTCCCAGCCAGGACACGCTGCCCGAGGGCGGTTTCGGCAACCTCATTGCGCTGCCCCTTCAAGGCCGTCCGCGCGAGGACGGCAACAGCCTTTTCCTCGGCGACGATTTCGAGCCGCTTGCCGACCAGTGGGCCTTTTTGTCGGCGCTGAGGCGACTGTCCCTGGCGGAGGCGACGGCAATTGCCGACGAGGCCACTCGGCAGGGCCGGGTCATGGGCCTTCGCCTGCCCGTCGATGACGAGGACGAGGAGCCCTGGTCTGCGCCGCCGTCGCGGCGACGGCCGCCGCCGAAGATTACCGGGTCCCTGCCGGAGAGGGTCGACGTAGTTCTGGGCGATCAGATCTACATTCCGCGCGCCGGCCTGCCGCCAGGTCTGGTCAACCGGCTCATTCGTCTCGCAGCCTTCCAGAACCCGGCGTTCTACAGCGCGCAGGCGATGCGCCGCTCCACCTTTGGCATTCCCCGCGTCATTGCCTGCGCCGAACTGCTCTCGCACCACTTGGGCCTGCCGCGCGGTTGTCGCGAGGCGATGGAGAGTTTGTTTGACGATCTCGGCATTGGCATCGATCTGCGGGACGAACGTGATCCCGGCAGCCCCATTGAAACCGCCTTTCTCGGCGAGTTGACCCTAGAGCAGAAGTCCGCCGCCGGGGCGCTGCTGGCGCACGAGACTGGTGTGCTCGCTGCTGCGACCGGCTTCGGCAAGACGGTGGTCGCCGCATCCGTCATCGCCGCGCGGAAGGTCAATACGCTCGTTCTCGTGCACCGCCGCCAACTCATGGACCAATGGACCGCCAGGCTGGGTACGTTCCTCGATCTTCCCGCATCGTCCATCGGGCGGATCGGCGGCGGAAAGCGTGAGCCAGGCGGCATCGTCGATGTCGGCGTCATCCAGAGCCTCGTGCGGAAGAACGAGGTGGACGATATCGTCGCCGGCTATGGGCATCTTGTGGTCGACGAGTGCCACCACCTGTCTGCGGTGAGCTTCGAAGCGGTCGCGCGCCGTGCGAAGGCGAAATTCGTGCTTGGTCTATCGGCGATCGTCACGCGCCAGGACGGCCATCATCCGATCGTGTTCATGCAATGCGGCCCGATCCGGTTCCGGGCGAGCGCGAAGGCGCAGGCTCGCCAGCGTCCGTTTCGGCACCGTGCGGTCCTGCGCTACACGGGATACCGGCTGCCGGCGGACATGGACGGGGAGCACCTGCCGATCCAGAAGATCTATGCCGCGCTGGCCGTGGACGAGGGCCGCAATACCCTGATCTTCGACGACGTGCTGGCGGCGCTGGAGGCGGGGCGCTCGCCCATCCTGCTCACCGAGCGCAAGATTCACGCGGAACTGCTGCTTGCCGACCGGCTCGGCCGCTTCGCCCGGAACGTGCTGCTTCTCCGAGGCGGCATGGGGACGAGGCAACGCCGCGAGATCATGCAACGGCTCGAGGAGGTTCCGGAAGCGGAAGAGCGGGTTCTGGTGGCAACCGGGCGCTATGTCGACGAAGGGTTCGACGATGCCCGCCTCGATACACTGTTCCTGGCCATGCCGATCTCCTGGAAGGGGACGCTCGAACAATATGTCGGCCGCCTGCACCGCCTGCATCCGGCAAAGCGCGACGTTCTGGTCTACGATTATGTCGACGACGCCGTACCCGTGCTTCGGCGCATGAGCGGGAAGCGCATCCGGGGCTACGAGAGCCTCGGCTATGCCGTCGAGAGCCCGGCGGCCGCGCCGCTGCTCGGCCGGGCGGCGGCGCCACGACCGGCTACGAGGCCCAACTTTGGCAGATGGCCGACGCCCTGCGTGGCGCAATGGACGCCGCCGAATACAAGCATGTCGTCCTCGGGCTGATCTTCCTCAAGTACATCTCTGACGCGTTCGAGGAGAGGCACGCCTGCCTCGTGGCGGAGCAGGACCAGGGCGCCGACCCGGAGGACCCTGACGAATACCGCGCCGAGAACATCTTCTGGGTGCCGCAGGAGGCATGCTGGAAACATCTTCAGGCGCAAGCGAAGCAGCCCATTATCGGCCAACTCGTCGACGATGCGATGGCGGGCATCGAGAGAGACAACAAGGTTCTCAAGGACGTGCTGCCCAAGGACTATGCCCGTCAGGGCCTCGACAAGCGGCGGCTCGGCCAGCTCATCGACATGGTGAGCAACATCGTGGTCGGCGACGCGGACGCCCGTTCCAAGGACGTGCTCGGCCGCGTCTACGAGTATTTCCTGTCGCAGTTCGCGAGCGCCGAGGGCAAGAAGGGCGGCGAGTTCTACACGCCCCGCTGCGTCGTCAAGCTGCTGGTCGAGATGCTGGAGCCCTATCGCGGCCGGGTCTACGACCCCTGCTGCGGCTCGTCCGGCATGTTCGTGCAGTCGGTCGCCTTCATCGACGCCCACGCGACGGGCAACGGTAACGGGGGCAGGGCGTGCGGGGACATTTCGATCTGGGGTCAGGAGTCGAACCACACCACTTGGCGCATCGCGCAGATGAACCTCGCCATCCGGGGCATCGAGGGGCAGATCGCCCACGGCGACAGCTTCCACAACGACCGCCACCCCGACCTCCGGGCCGACTTCGTCCTCGCCAGCCCGCCCTTCAACGTCTCCGACTGGGGGGCGAGCGCCTCGCCGACGACAAGCGCTGGCGCTACGGCACCCCGCCCAAGGGCAACGTCAACTTCGCCTGGGTGCAGCACATCGTCCATCACCTCGCGCCGCGCGGCACCGCCGGCTTCGTGCTCGCCAACGGCTCCATGTCGTCGAGCCAGTCGGGCGAGGGCGAGATACGCAAGAACCTGATCGAAGCCGGCCTGGTGGACTGCATGGTGGCGCTGCCGGGCCAGCACTTCTACTCGACCCAGATCCCGGCCTGCCTCTGGTTCCTCGCCCGCGAGCGCGGCGCTGGCCGCTTCCGCGATCGGGCCGGCGAAATCCTCTTCATCGACGCCCGCGCGCTCGGCCGCATGGTGGACCGCACCCACCGCGAGTTCACGGACGAGGACATCGCCCGCATCGCCGACACCTACCACGCCTGGCGCGGCGGGGAAGGCGCCGGCGCCTACGCCGACGTGCCCGGCTTCTGCAAGAGCGCCGCGCTGGAGGAGGTCCGCAAGCACGGCCACGTGCTCACCCCCGGCCGCTACGTCGGCGCGGCGCCGCAGGAGGACGACGGCGAGCCCTTCGAGGACAAGATGGAGCGTTTCGTCAAGCAACTGCGGGAGCAGCAGGCCGAAGGCGCTCGGCTGGACAAGGCCATCGAGGCAAATCTGAAGACACTGGGGTTCGGAGACGGCGGCTCATGAAGCCACGCTCAGGCTGCTGCCGGCCTTCGTCGCCGATGCGAAGACGCTGGCCGCCATGATCGAGGCGGCGGACGATGGCTGACCGCCTCCACCTGCAACCGAAGCACCGCCGAGTGCTGGAAGCGCTGCTGCGGGAGCACCTGCCGGGCGTCGAGGTCTGGGCCTACGGCAGCCGCGTGAGCGGGAAGAGTCACGACGGCAGCGACCTCGACCTGGTGCTGCGCGGGCCGGGCCTGAGCGAAATTCCGTCCCTTCAGCTCGGAGACTTCGAGGAGGCTGTGCGGGAATCGAGCATCCCCTTCCTCGTCGAAGCCCGCGACTGGGCCCGCCTGCCCGAGCGGTTTCACGGAGAAGTCGAACGAGATCATGTGGTGGTTCTTGAGGGAAACAGTCAGCCGTGAATCGGATGCGGAGCCAGCGCTGCGATCGCCGCCAACGTGATGGAGCCAGGGTATAACGGGTGAAACCATGAATCTTCGATCGCTTCTTGTACACACGCGGGATGGGGTAGTGGGAGCGTGACCACCCTGGCCATGGTCTACTGCGGCATGACCTGACGATTCTTGACCCAACACGTTATGCTTCGCTGGTCCGACTCAGTTGGCAGGGACTGCGCACCTATCCGGACAATCCTGTGATCCTTGCGTCGCTGCCGGGTCAGAGTGCGGTCGAACAAGTTATGGGCGCGGTCGTCGATGGTGGCTTTGAAAGGGAATTATATACTTGACTGAAACCTAAGAATTTCCTATAGTGAATAGGGGGATTGATAAGTAGGAGGCCATCATGGCTCAGAAGGGACCCGGCAAGGCTCACAGGCAGGGTATCTCCTTGATGGAGTTGACGGAGAGGTTCCCTGATGAGCAGTCCGCTGTCCGGTGGTTTGAGGCTTTGGTATGGCCGAATGGCGAGCGGACCTGTCCGCGCTGTGGTTCGGCGGAGACGCGGGAGGCGTCCAAATCTTCTGGACTCCCGTACTACTGTTCTGCCTGCAAGCGGGCGTTCTCGGTGCGGATCGGCACGGCGATGGAGCGGTCGAAGGTGCCGCTGCGAAAGTGGGTGTTCGCGATCTACCTGGAGATGACCAGTCTCAAGGGCGTGTCTTCGATGAAGCTGCATCGGGATATTGGCGTCACTCAGAAGACGGCATGGTTCATGTTGCATCGGATCAGGGAGGCTTGGGCGAACGGGCGGGTTTGGCGGTTTGCTGGTCCTGTGGAGGCGGACGAGACGTTCATTGGCGGCAAGCGGAAGAACATGCCCCTGTCCAAGCGCAAGGCGATGGGCAAGGCGGGCCGTGGTGCTGTGGGCAAGGCTGTGGTGGCCGGCGTGAAGGACCGCGACAGCAACCGCATCAGCGCTGACGTGGTGCGCGGCACCGATGCTTTGAGCCTACAGGGGTTTGTGTTGGATCGCGTGATGGCAGACGCCAAGCTCTATACGGACGAGAGCCGGTCCTACAACGGCATCAAGCTGGATCGGGAGGCCGTGAATCATTCGGTGAGCGAGTATGTCCGGGGGCAGGCCCACACCAACGGGATTGAGAGCTTTTGGGCCATGCTCAAGCGCGGCTACCACGGCACCTACCATCATATCTCCGAGAAGCACTTGCATCGGTACGTTGCCGAGTTTGCGGGGCGGCACAATGTTCGCGATTGCGACACGATCGAGCAGATGATCTCGGTGGTAATAGGCATGGTCGGGAAGCGGCTGATGTATCGGGATTTGATCGCTGAGCCCGAGGAAGAACCATTGGAGGAATGGATTGCCCGTGAGACTGTCCGTGTTCACGGCTGTTGACAGAAGATATGCGACTTGTTATGTAGAGGGTGCCGGGTAGCGCCAGTGAAGGCGCATTACGGTGCCCGGTGAAGCCTTCTAGGAGGGCGGGAGCGGGAGTAACGCCCCGGTTCACCTCCCAACCAACTACGAGGGGCAGTCAAGTTTCGGGGCCGCTGGACGCAGCGGCCCCATTCTTGTTTTTGGGGGTGTGGCCGAATTGGTTAAGGCACCGGGCTGTTAACCCGAGGTCGTTTCGTAACGTGCGGGTTCGAGTCCCGTCATCCTCGCCACTTGACGGCCCCCCAGGCGCCACATAGCCTTTCTCCCTGCAACATCACACAGACCCGCTCTGTCGGGTCGCCCGCTGAATACAACAGCCCTTAGACCCGGCCGGGGTAGCTCTCCGGCCCGGCGAATAGGCGGGGCCTCACCTTCTCTGTGTGATGTTGCAACGGCCCGGCACCCGCCGGGCTGGCGCAGAGGGGGCGGGCATGTTTTTGACTGCATGCAGAGAGTGCAAGAAGAAGGTCTCGGCTACCGCAAAGACTTGCCCGAATTGCGGTGCAAAAGACCCGCAGCTTGGGAAAGTGTCGTATGGAATAACGGGATTGATGGGTGCTGTATTTGGATTAGCAATCTTTGTTGTTCTTCTCTTTTTGTTGTTTACTTGTGTCGGTGCCTAGTAGACGGAACAGGAATGCTATGCTATAGCCTTCCCTGCCCCGTCGCTATACAGAGGCGATTACTTGGTGTTCGCAAGCATCGTCCATCACGCGCATCACCTCCTTTCGCGGTAGGGGCAGAGCCCCGGTGCTTGGGACACCGGGGCTCATCCGATTCTAGATTGCGGGAATCTGCCTGACACCGTAATTTGTAACAAGTGGGTTTCCGCGTTGTCTGACCAGCTACGAGGAGACGCCCGATGGCTGACAAGCCCGACCCTTCCGACATCGAGGTTCGCAACCCCCGCTATAAGGGCGCCACGCCCGAGGATGTAGCCCGTGCTCTGCTGCGTCCGTGGGGGGAGTCCCCCAAGGATGACGAGCCTGAGTCTGAATCTGAGACCGAAGCCGCCTGAAAATTTCAGTCAAATATATAATCCCCCTTTGAAAGCGTTCTCGACGAGCACTTCTGGCTTCGCGCCCAGGTTCTCCACGAGGGCGCCGCTGGTCTCGCCGATGATCTGCGATCGTCGCTCGGGCCGCGTGCCGGCGGTTTTGGCTTTCATGGCATTGGTGGGCGATCGCACAAGATTCCGGTGCGTTGCCACGTCGCGGTGCCGTTCGGCGACGCTGAAACCTAACCCGTCGTCAGGGGGGCGGGCGGTGAAGCGAATGCCGCTCCAGTTCGCCCTGATGAAGTTCGCCGGAGTTTCAATACGCCATTCTGGCCGCATGTCTTGGCGACCACGTCTGTGGGGCAGGAGGGCCTGGATTTTCATCCGTGGTGCTCTCAGGTGGTTCATTGGGACCTCTCGTCCAACCCACTCGATCTCGAGCAACGAGAAGGGCGCATTCAGCGATACGCGGGCTTAACGGTACGCGATTATCACCTTGACATAAGGAGCGGCCATCCCTATATTCAGAGCATAGGAGGTCGCCATGATGAGTTTCTACGAGTTCACCCGCCAGTTCCCGGACGACGAAGCGTGCCTGAAGCGCATCATGATTGAGCGCTACGGCGGCACCGAGTTGAACTGCCCGAAGTGCGGTGAGTACGGGAAGTTCTATCGCATGACGAAGGAACGCGGGTACGTCTGCCAGCACTGCGGCCACCACCTGCACCCGACCGTTGGCACGCCGATGGAACGGACTCACCTGCCGCTGCATAAGTGGTTCTACGCCATGTATCTGTTCTCGACTTCGCGGCACGGCGTAGCGGCGAAGGAGCTGGAGCGCCAGTTGGATATTCCCTACAAGACGGCGTGGCGCATGGCGCACGAGATTCGCAAGTATATGGCCAAGGTAGACGGCGAGACCCCGCTGGGCGGCCCTGGCGAGCCCGTAGAGGCCGATGAGACCTACGTCGGTGGCAAGCGTCCCGGAAAGCGCGGTCGCGGTGCCGCTGGCAAGACGGTCGTCTTCGGGATGTTGGAGCGCGGTGGCGACGTTATGGCGAAGGTTGTGCCGAACGTGCGCAAGCGGACCTTGCAACCGATCATTGCCGAGAACGTTGAAACGGGCAGCACCGTTCATACGGACGAACTGGCGTCCTACAAGGGCATCGACCGGGCTGGTTATCGGCACGAGACCGTCAATCACGGGCTGGGCGAGTATGTGAGCGGTGCCAGTCACGTCAACGGCCTTGAGGGCTTTTGGGCTCGGCTGAAGCTGTCGATTCGCGGCACTCACGTTCACGTTTCCCGGAAGCACCTGCAGAAGTACGTGAAGGAGTTCGAGTATCGCTACAACCGCCGGAAGCGGCCCGCCGCGATCTTCGGCGATCTGGTGGCGAGCCTTTAATCACCATTGAATGTAGCAGGGCCTCGAAGCGTTTTCTTGCAATGTGGGGCGGGTGGCAGTTGTCCCGATCAATCGCCATCTTCGTCTCCCTCGTTCTCCAATTCCCGCATATCGCGCTCGAAATGACGGACGCCCTCATCAACACCATGCTGAATGACGTACGGGAGGATAGCCTCCAAATAGGCCCGCAACGCGATGTCTGGTTGATCTCTGTATGAGTCGGGTAGAACACGCTCGTTTATAAGACGTTGTTTGAACATCAGTATGCGTGTTTCTCGTTGTGCAGTTTTCGCAGAATACAATAGGGAGTCGCGCAACAGTTCTTTCAGGTCTGTAATCGCTGTGATTATGCTTGCCTGCCTTTCTCGGCGCTCCCTTTGCTTTTGTTCTCTCGCGGCGCTGGTTCTCTCCTTCCGCCTCTTGGGGATCGTCCACGCCCAGGCTACCACTGGCCATCCAAAGTAGGTGAGTCCCCCCAGTCCAAGCACAGTCAGCGCTAGGTAAAATGAGTGCGGGCTTATGATGTCGCCCAGCATGGCTAGTGTCTTGTCTGGTGGGAGAGTAGCAAGCTCCCGACCGAAACCGGCAATCCACGCGAGGCTGACCGTGGCGCCGCCGACTCGTTTCCTGTCCATGCCCCTATGATGCGGGGCAGGCGTCTTATGTCAAGGTGATACTCACGTAGCAATAAGTGGACACCTACGAAGCACCCACTTCCCGAGCGCTCAGCCTGCCAAAGCTCACCCCAACGAAACAAGCGGCCTACGCCGGATGCTCACTGTTGGGCCACTTCTGCCAGCCCTTGACATGCTTCGGATCGGCGACGACCCAAACTATGGGATTTATATCGGATAGTGCCTTGGCCTGCCGCTAATCGCCTTCGATGCAGCGGATGAGGGCAACACCAGCCTGCACTGCAATGCGGTACGCCTCGATCACACGCATGAGCGGATCGACTTCAGAGTTCGACGAATCGAGAGCCTCATGAGCCATGCGCAGTTCTGCCAAGCCGGCTGCAAACTTCAAGCGCCCGGTCTGGCAATTCTCTGGAACATGGGCTTCCGCTGGTGGTGCGAGACAGGCTACCAAGACGATTGTGAGGGTGATGCGCCTCATGAAGGGACGAGTCTCTAAGCGGCCTCGTCCGACTCGTCATCAGGCTCCCGCCGGTCGGCACCGCCTCGCGTCATGGCCCAGGCGAGGGCCTTGGGCGTTGCGTCGATCTCGATGACCTCTTCCATCTCCGCCTTCGTCGGCTGGTGCTCGACGGGTCGTTTGGTCTGGCGATCGGTCATCAGCTCTCCTCCTCACCCGTGCCGCCCATATTGCGCCGTGACACGGAATCGTCAACCCCCCCTATCGGTAGTGTCTATCCCGTTCAAGCTAATTGACTTCGCGCTCACGGGCGCTCACGCTTCTCCCGTCATCGTCAGTGCGTCCCGCTATGTCGGGTCGCCCGCTGAATAGAACAGCCTTATCTCGGCGCGGGGTAGCTCCCCGAGCTTGGCGAATAGGCGGGATCCCTGTGCTTCACGCATTGGCGATGACAACGGCCCGGCGCCCGCCGGTGCCGTCACCGATGCGGGGAAACACTCATGAGATCGCCAATCCGTACCGCAGCCCTGGCCGCGGCCGCTACGCTCATTCTGATCGGGTGTGTGCCGATCCTGTTGTCCGGCTGCGTCACCTCGAAGCAGGCCTGGGAGCGCGCCGAGCGCATCGACCAGATCCACAAGAACGCGCCTCAACGGTTCGTGGGGGCTTGGAAGCGCTACCAAACCCAAGCGCAGGGCCGCTACGGCATCCTCGCCCTCGATCGGAAGGGAAACGGTGTGGGCTGGATCTACTGCGCTGACGGGTGCCAGGGCCTCCTCGGGAACCGGAACCAATCCATCAAGTCGCAGTGGGCGCTCAAGGCGATTGTGCAGTGCGAGGATGCCGCACGCCGGCACGCGCCTACGGTGAAACCCGATTGCGATATCTACGCGATCAAGGACGAGATCGTGTGGAAGCACGCCTTCCCTTGGACGGTCGGTGACAAGACATTCTACGACCACCGGAAGAGGATCGACGCCACACAGGAGTAGGCCGATTGAGGGGCTCCTTCGGCGCCGTGCGCCTGTAGAGTATGAGCCCCGGCGGCTGCCACCGCCGGGGCTCTCAACCCACGACAGGAAAGGGCTGTCATGAGCGATCACTCAGACTCGTTCGACAAGGTGGCGACCGCAGGGTTTACCGCCTGTCTTGTCGCCACTTTTCAGGCATTGGACAAACTTCCAGTCGAGCAACGCACTAGTCAGGGAGCGCTGAACATCCTGGACCATGTTCTGCGTCAGATGAAGGATCAGTTTGACCCCCCTCTTTCTCGAACGCAGCGCAGCCAGCTCGATACACTTCATTCACAGCTTCGGGAAGGAGTTGAATCCGGCCCAGACACATGGGCGACTTTTCCACTTCCTGATGAAGGAGTACACCACTAGACATGCGGAAGCCCTCTCGGCTATAGAAGTCGAGAGGTTCCGGGCCGTCCTCGCGCGACTCTTGCCGGGGCAACGCGAGGCGGCTAGGCGATCAGGTCTTCGTACCTCAGCCTCTTTCCTACCATCCCCTTCGCCATGTGCGCCATCATGTCGATGGTGTCGGAGTCTCGGTCGTTGTGGCGGCCCGCGAACTCGTTGACGTAGCGGTCCAGGTGTTTCGGGCTGATCTGGTGGTAGGTTCCCATGATCCCGCGCTTCAGGAGGGCCCACAGCGATTCGATGCCCTGGGTGTGGCAGTCGCCGTTGACATACTCGCCGCGCCCGTGGACGACGCTCTCGTGACGGGGCAGGCCTGAGTAGCCCTTGTGCTCATCGGTGTAGACCATGGCCTCCGGTGCCACATGGGCGGCGATGTAGTTGCTGAGCGTGAGCCGTGTGGTGTCGGGTATGGTCTCGGCCGTGACGCGGTTGGTGGCCCGATCCCTTGCGCCGGCGACGATGGCCTTGCCGACCCCGCCGCGGCCCAGGCGCTTCTTCTTCCTCGCGTGCTTGTTCTTCTCCCGGCCGCCGACGTAGGTCTCGTCGACCTCGACCGGGCCGTCGAAGGGGCAGCCGTGCTCCTGCCAGGCCTCGCGGATGCGGTGCGCCATGAACCATGCGCTCTTCTGGGTGATCTCCAAATCGCGATGCAGCTTCATCGAGGAGACGCCCTTCAGCGAGGTAGCAAAGAGGTAGAAGGCGATCGCCCACTTCCGGTAGCCGATGTTGGACGCCTCCATGGCGCTCTTCGTGCGGACGGAGAAGCGCTTGCGACACCCGCGCTCGCGGCAACGGTAGGGCATGGTCTTGTGAGCTGCGCCCGTGAGAATGTCGGTCGAGCCGCAGTAGGGGCAGTGCGGGCCTTTGGGCCAGCGCGTCTCGGTGAACCAGCGCTCGGCCGCTGCATCGTCGGGGAAGAGATCCATGATCTCGAAGAGCGACATGCCCTTGCGGAAGCTCTTGCCGGGTGCCCTGTGTGCCATGATCGTGCCCTCCGAGCTTGGGCACTATTCTATGGAGCACTTCTCAGAAGGCCAAGGCACTATCCGATATAAATCCCCAAACTATGGGCCGTTGGGGGAGGCTACACCAGGCCGCCGGACTAGGCGGCTGATGCGTGGTCAGCGTGACATCGGGCAAATCGTCGACGATCAGTACCGCGGCATCGGAGACGGAATGGAGTTCGGAATCGCTTGTCGGGGCCGAACTGACGCTGAGTTCGTCGGCCAGTTTCGCCGCCGAAACGTAGCGCACCACGGCGGGATCTGTACCGAGCTGGCGGGTGATCGTCATGCCGCAGCCGATACCGACGGCCAGCGTCGTCTTGCGGGCGCCGAGCGGGCCGTGGATCAGCAGATGCGCATTGCGGGCCGTGCCACCGACGAAAGTGCGGATGCGTGACGGATCGCTCGAGTCGGCGAATTCGCCGTCGAAGGTCGGCAGGCGGAAAAAGTAGGCAGCCCGCTGCGGTCGAAAGCAGTTTTTTCACGACTGTAATAACGACCGGGCACGAACATCGCGGCGAACATGGCGAGCGTGATGGCGAGCAGCAGCCAGGAGCCCCAGGAAGGAAACCCACCCGGCAACCGGCTCATCAGCGTCAGCGACAGCATCATGCCGAACGACCAGAAGAAGACATCGGTCGCGGCATCGTAGGCAAGTTCGCGCATGTTGACCGGAAAGGCTTGCGTCTTCCTGCAGACGCTGGAGGCGCGTGCCCGGTCGAGCAGCAGGTCGGTCAGGTCCTTCGAGACGGGGATGGCGGCGAAGCCCAGCGCCCAGAGTGGGCTGCAGCCCAACGACAGCGCACCGGCCGCCAGCAGGGTGGTGCCGGCGAACCCCATCATGGCATGCGCCATCTGGTTGGACTACCAAGTGTATTTCGCTGTGTAGGCGATGTAGACGTCGGAACCTAAGCAGCGGGACAGCATCATTTTTCTCTTTGTGCGCGTGACTCAGGCACCGCTCGCCCACGCTGGCGCATGACATCGCGCGAAACGATAGACCAGCGCGCCGGTATTGGCGAGTTATGCGCGAAAGTTGGTGACACATGATCAGGCGGCGGTTTGAAGTTGGCGGAGGCCGTCGCGGAACTCAAACACATGGATGATCTCCGGCACGCTTGTGCGTCAAACACCCACTTGCGCCTCGCTGAACCACCCTTAGAGCATTGTATTATAACGATTTTCTCTGAACAAACTCCCGCCTTCGATTCCCGTCATTTTCGGTCCGTAATCAAATAGTCACCGGACTCGATCGTATTCCAGTCGTCGCATGCCTCAGGCGACGACTCCGAGACCGTTCTTCGCCACCAGCGTCAGCAGCTTCAGCGAGGGGCCGCGCGGACGCTTCTCGCCGCGCTCCCATTGGCTCACCAGACCTGTCGTCACGTTGAGGTAACGCGCGAACACCGCCTGGCTCGCATGCTCGCGCAGCCGAAGCGCCCGGATGTCCTCCGGCGTCATCTCCTTGACCGGCGTGAGGCACATCTCGTCGAACTTGCGCATGGTCCGCTTCGACACGAGGCCCGCCTCGGCCAGTCCGAGCGCCGCCTCGTGCACCGACGCCAGAACCTCGCTTCATATTGCTTGGTCATCGCATTCCACCTCGATTATCGCTCCAGACGCCTGCGCGGCTGCAGGCCCGCCGCGTCCAGCACCAGATACTCGTCCGCCAGCGACCGCAGCCCGGCGAGCTCTTTGCGCCGGAGGTTCTCCCGGTCGCTCTTCGCAAACCCGTGGACGAAGAACGCCAGTGCCCCCCGGCGGAACACCACGAGCGTGCGGAACCCGCCGGACCGGCCGCCGCCCTTGCGGGCGATCCGCTGCTTGACGCCGCCGCTGCCGAGGTCGGCGTCGATCAGTCCGCTCAGGGCGCGCCGCACAGCCTCGCAAAGCGCCGCATCCTCCAGTCCCTCGCACTCGGCGAAACGGGCGAACGCCTTGGTCTTGAACGTCTGCAATCCCGACCCCGCGAGCGTCCGCCTTCATGGCTCCTTTTATAACACCCGGTGCGGCTTTTTCGATCCGCCCCGCGCACCCCTCGCCGCCGTGCGAACGCCGCTCCCGATCAGTTCAGCGCGTCCTTCAGCGCCTAGCCGGCCTTGAACGACACCCCGGCCGAGGGGCCGATGGCGATGCTCTCGCCCGTGCGCGGGTTCCTGCCCTGACGGGCCGGCCGCTCGGTCCTCGTGAACCTGCCGAACCCGACCACGGAAACGTCTTCGCCGCGCGCGAGCGCCTCCGCGATGGACGCGAACAGGGCGGCGCCGCTGGCATTCGCGGGCCTGTTCGACGCCGATCACGTGGACGATCACGATCACGGTCAAGGTCACGGGGGCTCGCATGGGTTCGCGGCGTCCGCGCAGCTACCCAACGAGCTATGGCTCAACGTTGCCGTGGGGCCGCCGCCGACCCCGCCTCCCTGGGGCTGGACGTTCCTGCTTTCGTTCCTGCTGTCGGCGCTGGCCGTCGCCGCCGTGGCCGTTCTGATGGGACGGCAGATCGCCAAACCGATGCGGAACCTTGCCGCTGCCGCCGGCCGCCTCGGCCGGGGCGAGGAGATCGACGAGCTGCCGGAGGCCGGCCCGATCGAAGTCCGCAGCACCGTGCGCGCCTTCAACCTGATGCGCGACCGGCTCGATCGCTACGTGCGCGACCGCACGGCCATGCTGGCGGCGATATCCCACGATCTCAGGACTCCGATCACGAGCTTGCGCCTTCAGGCCGAACTCGTCGAGGACGGGGAGTCCAGAAGGAGATTCATCGGCACGCTCGACGAGATGCAGCGCATGGCGGAGGACGCCCTCGCGTTCATCCGGGAGGACATGCGGCAGGAAGAGACGCGCATGGTCGATCTCTATGCGTTGATCGACAGCGTGGCCGCCGACCTGGTCGATCTCGGCCACGATCTCACGGTGCCCGACCCCGGCCGGGTGCTGGTTGCCTGCCGGCCGGTGGCAATGCGCCGGGCCTTCCGCAACCTGCTGGAGAACGCGGGCATTCACGGGGTTCGCGCAACGGCGCGGATCGCGCGCGACGACGGGCACCTGCGCGTCGTCATCGAAGACGAAGGGCCCGGCATCCCCGAGGCCCATCTGGAGCGGGTGTTCGAGCCTTTCGTCCGGCTCGAGGAGTCACGCAGCCGCCATACGGGCGGTGCAGGCCTGGGCCTCGCCATCGCGCGGACCATCGTCCGCGGTCACGGCGGAAACATCGTGCTGGAGAACCGCGCCGAAGGTGGATTGCGGGCGACGGTCACGCTGCCAGGAGACGATGGCTCTTGAAATTCCCCGGACCCGCTTGTCGTCCGGCACGCAGATTGGACGCCCATCGGCACAGCGACATGTCGATTTGCTGCGATTTCCAGGGGTCAAACGATAACGCCGAACATCAGGTACGCGCTGACGCGCGCGGCACGATCTGACGCGCCCCGGTTCCCCGCACCATGTTGCGGTGCAGCGCGGCGGGTGATCGCGCGATCATCGTGCCATGTTGTGGACGGAAGGACGCCGGCGTGCGGGCGGCCCGGAGCGCGCGCGGTCGAAGGAGACAGGGAGAGGGGGAAACCGTCGCCTGGGAGGCCCTCGCGCGGCCCGGAGCGGCGGCGGCGCTGCACGCGTCGCTCGCTCCGCTCACGGGCCTCCTTGGGGCCAGAGTGAGCCGCTATGGGCCGGAATGAGCCACTTTGGGCCGCATTCCTGGGCCATTTTGGACCACTATGTGCCACTATATGCCACTATGGACCGGCATAGGCCGGTATAGGCCGCATAAACGCACGGTTGCCGGGTCATCGCGTCGGGCGGGCGGGCGCGAGGCTGCTCCTGGGCGCTCGTCCCCCGGCGGGCGGGACTCGTGCGCGGGGGACATGGATGGCCGGAACGTGTCCGGCCATGACGGTCGGGGGAGTCAGGCGCGCGCGGCTCCCGGTTTCGCGTTCGGGGCCCTGGAGCCTATGCGTCCAAGACGGATGTGCTCTAAGCGTCGCTCCCCAGCACCTCGTCCACGAACTCGTCGAACAGGGCGAGGATCCGCGCTCTCACGTCGTCCCTCTCCATCAGAGGCTCGTGGCGGGATTCTGAGATCGTCTCCAGCCGGCAGTCGGGCATCCGTGCCGCGAGCCGGGCCTGGGCCGTGTTGGAGACGACCCGGTCGGCGGCCGCGCTCACCATCAGCACCGGCGTTCCGATCCGCTCGGGATAACCCCGGCTGCGCAGGATCGCCACCGAGCGCCGGGTGGCGGCGAGCCAGCCCACCGTCGGCCAGCCGATGGCGAGCGTCGGGGTCTCGCGGAGCAGCGCCTCCATGCGCTCGTAGCGCCCGCGATCGCGCGTCAGCGGATTGCCGTCGAAGGGCGGCGGGAACGGGCTCCACACCGGCACGTAGCGATTCCTGAGGCCCACGCTCACGGCGGCGACGGTGAGCACCGCGCCGAGCGCGCGCTCCGCCGGGGTCATCATGATGTCCACCATGGGGGCGGAGAGGACGATGCCCACCGCGAAATAGGGTGCGGCGCGGCCGTCATGCTCGGCCCGGTGGCGGAGCACGATGTGCCCGCCCATGGAATGGGCCAGCACCACGATGGGGCGCGGCGCCTCTGGCAGCACCACCCGCTCCAGGAAGAGCGCGAGATCGCTCAGATAGTCGTCGTAGCTGACGACGTGACCCTTGCGCGTGTCCTTCAGCACCCGGCCGGAATGACCCTGGCCCCGCCAGTCCAGCGCGTAGACGGCGAAGCCGCGGGCGCGCAGGTCGTCCACGGTCTCGCCGTACTTCTCGATGAACTCGGCCCGGCCCTGCAGCAGCACCACCGAGCCGCGCGCGCTGCCCGGGGTTGCGGCCCAGACGGCAGTGCGGAGCGGCAGGCCGTCGCGGGCGACGAGGGTCGCGAGCTGCGGCGCAGGCCCGTCGCCCACGCCTCAGGCTTTCGTCGCCGGCGCGTCCACTCCCTTGACCGGCACCAGGCCGGCGGGCGCGAGGCCGGCAAGCTTGACCGTGAGCGGGCCCGGCGTCCGGCCCCGGTCCTCCATGCGCTCCTTGCGCCGGTTCGCCGCGACCACCAGGCGCCCGCCGAAGTAGCGCACCGGCTCGCGGGGGAAGAGCCCCACGTCGTCCCGCACCAGCCCGCACTCGGACCACTCGTCCTTCGCTCCCAGCGCGAGCGAGGCGAGGATGCGCCCGCCGACCGCGGTCGGCCCCACCCCGTTGCCGGAGAAGCCGAGGCCGTAGAGCAGGTCGTCGCGCCCGCCCAGCCGCCCGAAGAAGGGGAGCCCGCTGAGGGAACGGTCGATCGGCCCGGTCCAGCTCGTCGCGATCGGCACGTCGCCGAAGTCCGGGTAGATCTGGCGGAAATAGCGCTCGACCTCGCGGGCGCGCGGCGAGGCGCCGTTGAAGCGATCGTCCACCCTGTTGCCGAACGAGAGCCGCCCGCCGCCGGTGCCGAAGGCGACGCGGCCATCCATGGTCGGGCGGTAGTAGTTCACCAGGGTCCGGGAATCGGAGATGCACATCCCGTCGGCCCAGCCCGAGGCGGCGAGGCGGTCCGGCATCGGCCGGGTGGCCACGATATCGCTCGAGATCACCAGGATGGTCCGCTGCAGTTCCGGCAGCATGGTCGACCAGGCATTCATGGCGATGACCACCTTCTCGGCGGTCAGGATGCCGCGCGGCGTCACCACCTGCGGCGGCCGGCCCCGGTGGAGGCTCATCATGGGGGTCCGCTCGAAGATGCGCACGCCCCTGGCGAGCGCCACGCGGCGCAGCCCGCGCGCGAGCAGGGCCGGCTGCACGGTGGCCCCGGTCGGCTCGTAGACGCCGGCAACGTGGCGGTCAGTGCCCGAGCGCTGCTTGACCGTCTCCGGCTCCCAAAGCTCGAACGGGTGCAGCTGATGACGCGCCAGCGTATCCACCAGCGCATTCCAGGAGCCGTCCTGCGCCTCGCTCGATGCCGCCCACAGCCAGCCGTCGCCGCGATAGTGCGCGTCGATCCCGTTCTCGGCGCAGAAGCGCCCGATCTCGCCCACGGCGTCGGCGGAAGCGCGGGCGAGACGGGCCGCCTCGTCCGACGGGCAGAACTTGCCGAGCGAGCCGAACTTGGCCCACCAGCTCAGCACGAAGCCGCCGTTGCGGCCGCTGGCCCCGCTGCCGCACTCGTCCTTCTCGATGATGGCGATGTCGAGGGAGGGATCGCGCTCCTTCAGGCGGAGCGCCGTCCACAGGCCGCAGAAGCCGCCGCCCACGATGCAGATGTCGGCGCGCGCGTCGCCCTCCAGCGCCGGTGCCGTCTCCTCCGCCGAAAGCCCGGCTTCCGTCAGCCAGTGGCTAAGCATCGCTTCGCTCCATCCGTCATCCGCAGCAATTCGCCGCGCAGCCGATCAAGGCTCGTCGTCGTCCGGCAAATGCCCCTCGACCTGCTCCAACAAGGCTTCGACCCCCTCCAGCGCCCCGACGCGATTGATCGGCTTGGCGTCCGGGCCGACGCCAGCGTAGCGGAACTCGACCGCATAGGGCGTGTAGGCGCTGAGGTCCACGAACGGCTCGGTGTCGATGCCGCGCTCAGCCAGGAGCTTCAGCAGCGTCTCGATGCTGTGAGTGAGCGGGTAGCTCGCGCCCAGCAGCGCGATCCAGGCCTTGAGAAGCTTCTCGCTCGCCTGCTGCACGTGAAAGCCGTAAACCTCTTCCGGGAGTCCGTCCGAGTGGCGCATGACACGAAGCGCTTCGATGTCGCGCCTGGCCGCTTCCAGCAGCATCCGCGCGCACTTAGTGTCGCTCATAGAGCACCTTGCCTTCCCGGAGCGCCCGCGCGAGCACGTGATTGAGGGAATCGCGCCAATACGCCACGTCGTCGCGGGAATAGACGAGAACGTCGGCCGCAACCGGGAAGCCTGCCAGCGCGTGGTAGAGCCTGACCAGCTCCTCGTGGCGGCTGCGCTCGGGCCCGAAGGGCTCGGCCTCCAGGACGATCAGGTCGACGTCCGAACTCTCCCGCTCGTCGCCGCGTGCGCGGGAGCCGAAGAGGATCACCTGCTCCGGATCGACCTCGTCGACGATGGCCTGAACCATCTCGCCGAGAAGCGCATCGGTGATCGGGATCATGCTCTCACGCGGCCTCCGCCCGCTCGCCGAAGAGGAGCGTGACGTTGATCCGCCGGTTCGCAAAGCCGGGGCGGAAGCGCACGTCGCCGCTCTCGTGGATGAGGCTCGAATCGAAGATTACCGCCCTGTTGCATCGGTAGGGGACCTGCACCGGTGACCGCCCGTCCCGTTCCACGAGGCGCTCCAGCCGCATCGGGTCGAGATTGTAGTCCGCGAATCCCCAGTCCGGCGGGGCGGCGACGTCGTGGACCGTGAGGCCTGCCGCCTCGGGATCGGGGCAGGCCTCGTCCGGCGTGACCCAGAGGTTGACGTTGACGGCGGCCTTGTCCGCATGCTTGCGCGTGCCGCCGCCTGCCTGGCCGTAGCTGAACGCCCACATCTGCGTGAGGCGGTGCCCGGCCACGATGCCGCTCAGCCGCTGGCCCAGCTCCCGGGCGAGCGCGACCAGCGCCGGATGGTCGAAGCCCTCGTGCAGGTAGGCGCCGAGGTAGCCGCCGTGCTCCTTGCAGTCGAACCAGATCGTGGCCTCCCGGCAGAAGCGCTGCAGGGCGGCCAGCGCAGGTGCGCTGAGCAGGTCGTCCACGACGACCACGGAGGGCGTCGTCGCGTTGTAGCGCCGCTCGATCGCGCCCGCGTCGAGGCGGGGGTTGAGCGCGGGCAGAGTGGCCTCCTCCGGCGGACGGTGGATCACCCGGTTGTAGACGGAACCGATCAGGCGCCGCTCGCCAGCCGTGAGCGGTCGCGGCGTATTCGGCCGGCCCTCGCCGCCGAAGCCCTCGAGAACGCGTCGCAGCCCCTCGCGAGCGTCGGCGAGCGCCGGCGGCAGCAGGTCTTGCGCCAACAGATGGTCGATCTGCGCCAGGTCAAACTCGAGCTTGGCCCGGCACGCGATACGGAAGGTCTCCTGCTGGGCGGGGTCCAGCACGGCCGTGCCCGAGGCCGGATCCGTTCCCCACCAGGCGGAGCCGCGATAGAAGGCGAGGCCTGCACGGTAGCAGGCGACGGCCTCCTCCAGCCGCCCCTGCCGCTTGCACGCCGCGCCGAGGTTGGTATGCGCCGCCACCGAGCCCGGCGCCTGCGCCAACGCGCTGCGGAACGCACGCTCCGCCGCCTCGTCGTCCCCCTGGCGGAGCGCCAGATTGCCGAGCGTGATGCGCAGGCTCGCCTTGTCGGGCGCAAGCGCCGCCGCGGTCTCGAATGCCTCGCGAGCGTGGTCGAGAGCGCCCCGGTCGGCGGCGACGAGGCCGCAGACGTAGTGCGCGCCGGCATCGCGCGGATCGTGGGCCAGGATGGCGCGCCCGATGGCCTCGGCCTCTCCGCTCCGGCCCGCCCGGTAGGCGGCGAAGGCCGCGCCTGCACCGGGGCTGGGCTCAGGCGCGCCGTGCGAGCCCGTCACGGGTCACCTTGAACCCGGCCGCCTCGCGGTCCCAGGTCGCAGCCGTGATTCCTTCCTCCCGCAGCACCACCTTGCGCACCTTCTGCGTCGGCGTGCGCGGCAGGTCGGCCCTGAACTCGATGAAGCGCGGCACCATGAAGTAGGGCATCTCGGCTGCGCAGTGGCGGAGCAGCCCTTCCTCGCTCAGCGCAGCGCCGGGGTTCCGCACCACCACCACCTTCACCTCGTCCTCGCCCACGTCGGCGGGGACCGCGACGGCCGCGGTCTCGGCCACGTCGGGGTGCTTGTTGACGATGTGCTCCACCTCGAAGGACGAGATGTTCTCGCCGCGCCTGCGTATGGCGTCCTTCATCCGGTCGTGGAAGAAGAGGAAGCCCGCCTCGTCCATGTGGCCGCGGTCGCCGCTGTGGAACCAGAGGTTGCGGAACGCCCCCAGCGTCGCCTCGGGCAGGCCGTCGTAACCCTCCATCAGGATGTAGGGGTGCTTTGCGCGCACCACGATCTCGCCCGACGTGCCGGGCGGCACCGGGCGGTCCATCTCGTCGAAGATCGCCACCTCGTAGTAAGGCGCGGCGCGGCCGGCCGTACCCCTGGGCGTGGGCTCGCCTGGCCGCGTGTAGACGACAATGTTGGCCTCGGTCGAGCCGTAGCCTTCTGTGAGCTGCAGGCCGAAGCGCGCGAGAAACGCCTCCTGCACGTCATGCGGGTTCGGCACCGAGTAGATCATGCGGAGCGGGTTGTCGGCATCGTCCGCCCGCGCCGGCTCGGCCCAGAGCATGTGGCAGATGCCGCCCACGCCCACCGTCACGGTCACCCCGTGCTCGCGCACGTCCGGCCAGAACCGGCCCGCACTGAAGCGCGGACGCAGCAGCATCCGGCAGTTCGCGAGCATCGTGCCGAGCAGGATGAACTTGCCGGCGATGTGGAAGAATGGGAGGAAGTTGTAGGTGACGTCGTCGGCTGCGAGCGAGACGATCTCGTTGAAGACGACGGCGAACGAGAGCTCGAAGTGGTTGTTGATGACCACGCCCTTCGACGGCCCCGTGGTGCCCGACGTGAACATGATGCAGGCCGTGGTGGTCGCCTCGATGGGGCTCGGCCGATCGCTGCCGTCCCCGGCCGCGACCTCGTCGAGCGAGAGCACGACTCCGGGGAGCGCGCGCCGCGCATCCTCGAGGTCACCGCCCGCCACGACGAACGCGCCGAGGTCCGGGCAGCGGTCGGCAATGCGCGCCACCACCGGCACGAACTCCGCGTCCAGCACCATCGCCGTCACCCGGGCGCTGCTTACGATATGGGTGAGGATGTCGCCCCGGTAGGCGGTGTTGATCGGCACCTCGACGACGCCGAGCTTGGCGGTGGCGAACCAGACGAAGATGTGCGCCGGTGCGTTCTGCATCATCACGGCGCAGCGCTGGCCGGGCTCGATGCCGCGCGCCGCAAGGCCCTCGGCGATTCGGTTGGCCTCGCGGTTGATGGCCGCGTAGGTGTAGTCCTGCCCCTCCCAGTGCATCACCGGGTGGTCGGGGTGCTCCGCCGCGCGCTGCTCCAGGACGCGGCGGACCAGCCACGTCTCGGGCTCCCTGCCGATGGTCAGCATCGCGCGCCGGTGGTCCTCATGCCGCCAGAATGAAGACCGGCCGTTCGATGTCAACGCTTGCCGCGACCTCATTCGCCGAGTTTGCTTTGTCTGTTGAGGGATTGACGTTTGTGCATGGCGG
>JAPPMY010000266.1 GCA_028818855.1 Rhodospirillales bacterium | reverse complement strand
CGTAGTGACGGGTCGCGACCAGCTCCGACTGGAAGCCGTCCGGCAGGGTATCGGGGCGGTAGTAGCAGACGCGCCCGACCTCATCGAGGCCGATGCGCTCGGCGCCGCTCGCCGTGTCCACCACCACCCCGCCCCGGATGTCCAGGTTCTCCGCCTCCTCCTGGAGCATGACGGCGGCGGCGCGCAGGATCTGCTGCCTGAGCGCGCGGCCCGCCTGGGCCACGGCCTCTCCGCCGATGCCGGCCGCGCGCGAGGCCCATGTGCCGCCGCCATAGGGCGTGTGCTCCGTGTCTCCGGTGACGATCTTGAGCCGGTCGGGAGGGACGCCGACGGCCGTCGCCGCGACCTGCGAGATCACCGCCTCCATGCCCTGGCCCTGCTCGGTTGCGCCGGTGGCGACGAACACGTTGCCGCGCGCATCGAGGCGCATCGTCGCCCCGTCCTGCGCGGATATGCGCGCTCCGCCCACGCCGTAGAACATCGCAGACGGGTTCGTGACCTCGATGAAGCTGGCAAGGCCGATGCCGCGATAGACCCCTTCGGCGCGAAGGGCGTCCCGCTCGGCCTTCAGGGCGTCGTAGTCCATTGCGTCCAGGAGCTTGGCGAGGCTTGCCTGGTGCGAGAGGTTCTCGAACGGAAGCCCCTGCGCCGACTTGCAGGGATAGGAATCGTCCGCGCGCAGGTTCCTGCGGCGGATCTCGGCCGGATCGAGGCCGGTCGCACGGGCCGCGGCGTCCACCAGCCCCTCGGTCACCGCGCATTTGACCGGATGTCCGACCGCGCGGTACTGGCACATCATGTTCTTGTTCTGGAAGACGACGGTCGCCTGCGCCCGGTAGTGGTCGAACGCATAGGGGCCGCCCGTCAGGTTCACGATCTGGTTCGCCTCGATGCCGCTCGTGCGCGGATACATGGAATAGGGGCCGATCCCGCTGAGCGCGTCGATCTCGAAGCTGAGAATGGTGCCGTCGTCCCTGACGGCGACCTTCCCGAGAACCCGCTGGTCGCGCGCATGGATGTCGGAGAGGAAGCTCTCCAGCCTGTCCGCCACGAACTTGACCGGCCGCTTGAGCAGGATCGAGAGCCCGACGGTCGCGATCTCGTCCGCATAGGTGTGGACCTTGATCCCGAACGATCCGCCGACATCGCGCGCGATGACGCGGACCCGGTGTTCGTCCAGGCGGAAATGGGTCGCGAGGATGTTCTGCACCATGTGCGGGCACTGGTTGTTGTGCCACACGGTGAGCTGACCTTCTCCCGGGTTCCAGTCCGCGAGGATGGCGCGCGGCTCGACGCACACCCCGGTGTGCCGGGCAAAGACGTAGGTTTCCTCGACGATGTGGTCGGCCTCCGCATAGGCCGCCTCGATATCGCCGAAATCCGCGTTGCGCCGCCAGGCGAGGTTGTCGCCGAGGCTCTCGTGAATGACGGTGGTGGCGGGGTCGAGCGCGGCCTCGGCATCCGTGACGGCCGGCAGCACCTCCCAGTCAATGGTCACGAGCTCCGCCGCATCCTCGGCCCTGGCGCGGCTCTCGGCGACCACCGCGACCACTGCCTCGCCTTGCCAGGTCGCCGTTTCCAGCGGCAGCGCGTACTGCGGGGCGGACTTGAGGCCTTTCAGATGCGACAGCACGCCGACCCAGGGGTCGTGGATCTCCGCCAGCTCGCGTCCGTTCACGACCGCGATCACCCCCGGCGCCGCTCGGGCCGCTTCCGCGTCGATGGACCCGATCCGGGCATGGGCGTGGGGAGAGCGCACGAAGGCCGCGTGCCCCGTCCGCCCGCCGGTCTCGATATCGTCGACAAAGGCGCCGCGCCCTTCCGTGAGGCGGGGTGCATTGGGGCGCGGAACGGACCGGCCGATGTAGGAGTTCGGACGGTCGAGGAGCCAGCGGTCCAGAGCGGGATCGGTCATGACGGGCCTCCTCCCTGCGCGCGGGCCATCTCGAACGCGTCCACGATCGCCTCGTAGCCCGTGCACCGGCAGTAGTTGCCGGAGATGAACGCGCGGATCTCCTGCCGGCTTGCGGCGGGATTGCGTTGCCTCAGCTCGGCGAGGGTGAGCAGCATGCCGGGGGTGCAGTAGCCGCACTGGAGCGCGTTGCGCTCGACGAATGCCTCCTGGAGGTCGCGGATCTCGCCCGTGTCGCTCAGCCCCTCGATGGTCCAGACATCGGCGCCGTCGGCCTGCGCGGCGAGCATGAGGCAGCCGCGCACGATGCGCCCGTCCAGGCGCACGGTGCAGGCGCCGCAGACGCCGTGCTCGCAGCCGACATGGCTGCCGGTGAGGCCCAGCTCCTCGCGCAGGAAGTCCACCAGGTTCATGCGCGCCTCGATGCGGCGCGTCGCCCGTTCACCGTTGACCCGCAGGCCGATTTCGACGGTTCTGTCCATCGCCCCCTCCCTCAGGCCGCGAGCGGGGCCAGGACCCGTCCGGCGAGCACCCCGGCGAGATGCCGGCGCATCGCCGCATCCGCGTTCAGGTCCTCGAACGGGTCCAGCTCCGCCTTGAGCGCATCGGCGATCCGGGCGCCAAGCGCCTCTGACCAGCTCTCGCCTTCGAGCAGCGTCGCGCTGCGGGGGGCGGAGACGGGGCGCTCGCCTGCGCCGAAGAATACCAGGCGGGCGCGGCCGAACCTGCCGTCCTCCACCTCGACGTGGGCTGCGAGGCCGATGATCGCGTAGTCGCCGTGCCGCCGCGCCAGCTCCATAAAGCCCGACTTCCAGCCAGCTTCGATGCCCGGAACCTCGATTGCGGTGAGCACCTCGCCCGGCTCGAGGGCGGTCTCGTAGAGGCCCCGGAAGAACGCGTCCGCATCCACGGTCCGGCTGCTGTCCCTGCCCGCAATCGTCATCTGCGCGCCGAGGGCAACCGCGCAGGCCGGAAGCTCTGCCGCCGGATCGGCGAACGCGATGGAGCCGCCGAACGTACCGCGATTGCGAACCGCCGGATGAGCGATGTGCGGCATGGCGCTCGCGATGAGCGGCGCCTGGGAGGCGACGAGGTCCGAGACCTCGACCTCCGCATGGCGGGTCATGGCGCCGATCCGCAGACCGCCGTCCACATTCTCGATGCCCGCGAGGCCCGGCAGGCGGCCGATATCGACCAGCACCCTGGGCGCGGAGAGCCGCATGTTGAGGGTGGCCATCAGGCTCTGGCCGCCGGCGAGGACTCGCGCGTCCTCCCCGTGCTCGCCCAGCACGCCGATGGCGTCTTCGAGGCTTTCCGGCCTGACGTAGGCGAATGGGGCAGGTTTCATGAGCGCGCTCCCCCGCTGTTGCGCCGGATTGTCGCGCGGGCGATCCGGGCCTTCTCTCTCCGCCCCAGATCGATCCGTTCAGCCGTCCGCCGCCGCCCTGCAGTGCTGGATGAGCGTCATCGGGATGCCGCTCTACTCCACCTCATGCGGGCGGATGCGAGCGTAGCGTGTTTGGTCCGGATGTCGAAGGGCTGGTCGTCCGTCGCGCTGCTGCTGAGACAATCGATGCGTGTCGTTCGGCGTCGTCATCTGACCCTTCGCAACCGAAGCGAAGTAACATTGCTGCGCCGGCGCTATTTCTTGAAGCCGCCCCAGGGAACCCGGAACGCCGTGTTGATGCCGGCCAGGTGCTCGCGCAGGTCGTCGGGCCTGTCGGTAAGGACAGTGAGGACCGTGAAGTCCGCGGCGGCGGTGAAGCGGTGCGCGTGAGCGCCAAAGGTCTTCAGGTGAGTGACCGCCGCATCGAAATCCGCGTAGCGCTCGTAGATGTAGACCTCCTTGCCTTCCTCGCAGATGTACCACTCGTAGTTCAGCGCGCCCTCTTCCTGCGACGTCGCCGCGACGAGGTCGTTCCTGACCGCCTCGAACTCTTCTCGCTTGCCGGGCTTGATCGTGGCTTCGGCGATCCAGGTGACGTTCCGGGACATTGGTTGCTCCTGCGTTGCTGGTGATTGCCTGTACTTCGCGGATCGGATCGTGATGCAAGGGTCTAGACACAAAGGTGAAATGCCACGTCGACTCGGATCGCACGCACCATCGGCGACGTGTTTAGGTCTGAAAGGAGGGTTTGACCCGTTTGTGACGTGGCTCGCGCGTTCAACCGTGCGCCGGGGCTGCGCCCGCGACGCTGCCGGTCACAGGGTCGGTGACGGCGGGGCCTCGCGCGACCGCGATCGCCTGACGAACCCCGCCCTCTCGTATGCCAGACCGCCCCGCCGCAACGGACGGGACGGCGATCGAACGGTCGAGACTTACTTGTATTCGACCAGCACTTCCCGATAGGGCGTCGTGCCGACGTTCTTGGCCTTGTGACGGGCCGGGACGCGCATCCCCTTGCCCGGCTCGGACAGGACCTCGATCTCGTCGCCGTCGATCTTCAGCGAGAAGATGCCGCCCGTCGGTACGTCGAGCGTGCCTACGTCGTTGCCGTGCTCGTCGGTCACCTGCAAGGGCGCGCCCGAGATCGCGTACCACATGTAGCTGCGCTCATGGGTGTGCATGGGCGTCTCGTCGCCCGGCGCAAGCTCGAAGTTCCAGACGGCGATCTTGTCGTTCTCAAAGACCAGCTCAGTTCCCACTCCGGCCATTTCAGGTCCCTCCCAATCAATTCGCTCTGGTTTTTGGACCATAGAGACTTCCGCCCGTCAAGCGGCGGCCGGCCGGTCGGCGCCCTTCAGCGCGTCCGCTGGCGGCGCCGGCTCGCTCTTCTCCTCTCCCTGCTGGAACGCAAAGATCGAGGTGTAGCCGCCGGACCAGTCGGGCGGCATCAGGCAGGGCCGCGGATCGTAGTGGATCCAGCGCGTGCGCCGGCCGCGCACAATCTCCCCGCTGTAGCGCGAGGCGTTGTGGTAGGGCGTTACCGGCAGCGCGTCGGCCGATGAGAACGAGTTGAGAAGCAGCGGGCGCGAGCGCGCCAGGTTGGTGTTGGGCCTGGAGCCGTGGACCATGCGGCAGTGGTGGACCGTCACTGAGCCGGCGGGGCCCTGCAGGTAGACCGCCTTCTCCACCGGCACACGCGCAAGGTCGCCCTCGCCGATGGCGCCGGCCCAGCAGTCGTTCCCGTCATAGAGGTCGAAGAGCTCGCCTTCGTGGGCGCCGGGAATCACCCCCATCGGCCCCATGCTCTCGTCCACGTCCTCGAGATAGACGCCGATGGCGAGCACGCTGTAGTTGGTGTGCGGGTAGTACTGGATGTCCTGGTGCCACTTCACCTCCTCGCCGCCGTCCGCCCATTTGAAGTTGAGCTTGGAGTGGTGAAACATCACGTCGGGTCCGAGCAGGTCCTCGGCCAGGTCGGTGATGCAGGACCCGCTCGCGAAGCGCCAGTACTCGGGGTGATACCGCACCGGCTGGGTCAGGCGCCTGAGCCGGGGCGCGGCTGCGGAGTGATCGGGCTCCAGGTCGAACTTCCCGTCCGATGAGCTCTGGTGACGGCTCTCCTCGATGAAACGCTCGCTCAAGCCCCGGAGCGTCGCGAGCCAGTCGTCCGGCACGAAGCGTTCGAGCAGGAGGTAGCCGTCGCGGAAGTAGGCTTCGCGCTGGGCATTGGTCAGCACCTTGGGAGGGTGGGCAAGCACCTGCTCGGGAGTCATGGCCGCAACTCTTGTCCGGATGAGACGAGCCGTCATGGTGTCACGAGCCGGCCTCGGTCGCCAGCAAGGACCGGTTTCACAGGTTCGGATGTGCGATGCCGGTGAGCCGCGAAGACGGGTTGCCGATTGCCAGGCCGGCAAGATCGCGCAAGTATGCGTGAGTGGATCGGCGTGGAGAACGCGACCATGCCCCTGGAAAACCTCAACCACGTGCTTGTGCTCACCAGGGATCTCGAGGCGACGCGCGACTTCTACGTCGGCGTGCTGGGCCTCGAGGATGGCTACCGGCCGCCGTTTCCCTTCCCCGGCCACTGGATCTATCTCGGCGAGCGCGCGGTGGTCCACGTGGCCGAGAACAGGAGCTATCTCCACGCGCGCGATCAGACGCGCGACGGCGCCCAGGACCAGGACACGGGCTCGATCGACCACATCGCGTTCGAGGCCACGGGGCTCAAGCACATGATCGCGCGGCTGGAGGAGCGCGGCATCGCCGCCCGCCATCGCAAGGTGCCGGACCTCGACCTGCACCAGGTCTTCGTCCACGACCCGAACGGCGTTCGCATTGAGTTGAACTATCCCGCGCACGAAGGAGCGGAGGTGGAACTGACCGGCTAGGGCTGGCCGGCGATCATGGTCTCGAGACGCAACCGGTAGCGGCCGGCATCGGCCGTCCGGAGTGCGTGGATCGGATTTGTGACGAGTGTACAGACGGAAGAACAGGGGAGGCGCCTATGAAAAGGAAACCAGCACTCTGTACCCTTCGCGCATGTTGGAAAACGGGAGATCGAACCATGACACTACGACGTAAACTTCTCGCAGCGGCCGTTGTTGCGCTTCTCGCCGTGCCGGGAATCGCCAAGGCCGAAGAAAAGATTCATCTCACGTATCATGCGGCCTTCGGCATCGCGGCGCTCAACGAGGCGTCCCGCGTGTGGATGGACGAAATCGAGGCCCGCACCAACGGACGGGTGGAATTCCGCCGGCTCTTCGGTGGGGCGCTCGGCAAGTTTGCAGGACAGCCGGACGGTCTCAAGGCGCGCTCGTTCGACGTCGGGCAGCTATCGGCGGTGTACAATCCCGGCCTCTACCCGCGCGCAACGACGACGGTCATAACGTTCCTGACCGACAACGCAGAGGCGCACAATCTGGCGGCGCACGAGTTCTTCAAACTGCCGGAGGTTCAGGCGGAATTCGATGTGCTCAACCAGAAATTCATGTTCGTCGGCCAGTGGTCCCGGATCGAGATGCTGTCGTATGACCACTACAATACGATGGAGGAGCTCAGCCAAGCCAAGATTCGCGCTCACGGCGGCGCAGGCGACGCACTCGAGGCCGCCGGCATTGCGGGCTACGCGATCCCCTGGGGCGAGCTTCCGTCAGCCGCGGAGAAAAGGGTTGTCGACGCCGCCATCATGGGCGCTCCGGCAGCGGCATTCGACTTCGGGTTCGGCGACATCTTCGAATACTGGTACGCGTACATGCCGTTCTACTACTTCCCCATGACGCTGGTCATGAACAAGGAGGCCTGGGAAGAGCTGCCGGCAGATATCCAGCAGATCATCGAAGAGCTGAACGAGGAAATGGTTCCCCGGGCCCAGGCGATAACCGTCATGCGGGACGGGGAGGCCGAGGCAAAATTGACGGAAGAGCTTGGCGTGAAGAAGGTCAGGTTCGGCGAACGCGACAAGCTGGAGGCTGCCGCAGCAGGCGCCAGGGAGAACTGGAAAGCCGAAATGAATGAGAAGGGGATCGACGGCCAGGCTCTCCTCGACAAGTACTACGAGCTGCTGAAGAAGCACGGCGGGTAGCCGAGAGAAGCGGATGCCGGCTTCATAGGCCAAGTAGTATGTCGTTCGACTTGTGCGGGAAGCATTCGGCTCCGGGGCGAGACATGTGCCCGTCGAATGCTTCCCGTTTTTTCGAGATTACAGCTGCAGCGTCGAGGCTGCGCTCGGCCTGCCCATCGGCGACCTTCGTGATTTGGCCAATACTGGAACGGCACGGATCGACAAGAAGAAACAATGGGTTTTAGCGTGAAAAGAGTTCTATTGAGTGCCCAGAGGCACGTCGAAGATATATTGACTTATATCTCGGCTGCGGCCGTTGCAGCTATGATGGTGATCACCATTGCCGACGTGATCGTCCGGTACCTTACGCCCACGAATGTGCCGGGATCGTACGAATACGTCAGTCTGTTGTTCGTCTTGGTCATTTACCTCGGCCTTGCGTATGCGCAGCGCGAGAATTCTCACATCGCGATTGACGCGCTTTACAGCAGGTTGGCCAGACGCTGGCGCAAGTTGCTTCAGTTCCTTCAGCTAAGCACGTTTCTCCTCTTTGCCGTGGCATTGACCTGGTATACTGCGGCCGTAACCTGGGATAACTACGTCCTGGGGGATACCATTCTAGGCGCGATTTCGGTCGTAACGTGGCCGTCGAGATTGACGATTTCGATAGGTTTTCTGGTGCTGGCGTTTCGTTTCCTGATTCAGCTTCTGAACTTGATCGTTCTGGACAAGCTCATCGAAGAAGAGGCGCCGACTACGCTCGTCGAAGAATCGTGACCGATCCGATCATCCCCATACTCATCATCGCAGGGGTCGCGGCGCTCCTGGCGCTACGGGTGCCGGTCGGGTTCACGTTGCTCCTCATGGGCGCGATCGGTTTCGCAGCCTCCCGCGGCCTCGACTCGGCCCTGAACACGCTCGGCGGGCGCCTCTTCGATATCGGTTCCGGCTACTCGCTGAGCGCCGTGCCCCTGTTCCTGCTGATGGGCCACATGGCCATCGCGTCCCGGGTGACGGAGGACATGTTCGGCGCCGCGCGCGCATGGGTCGGGCACTTGCGGGGCAGCCTGGTGCTGGCAACGACCTTCGCCGCCACCGGATTTGCCGCATGCTCGGGCTCGACGACGTCCACGACCGCGGTGTTCGGCCGGGTCGCGCTCCCCGAAATGCTCAAGAACAACATCGATCGCAGGCTCGCCGCGGGATGTATCGCGACCGTCGGCACGCTCGCCGGCATGATCCCGCCCAGCGTCGTTCTGATCGTCTTCGGCATCATTGCGCGGGAATCCATCCCGCGGCTCTTCATCGCCGGCATCATCCCCGGACTTCTCACGGCCTTCTGCTTCTCCGTGATGATCTACGTGCGCGTGCTTCGCGATCCCAAGCTGGCACCTCCGTTGCCGCCAGCCCCACGATCCGAAAAGCTCCGCTCGCTCAAGGACGTCTGGGCCGCCTTGCTGCTGGCCGTCGTGGTGATCGGCGGCATCTATGCGGGCATCTTCACGCCGACCGAGGCGGGCGCCATGGGGGCGGGGGGAGCGTTCCTGATCGCGCTCTTCAGAGGGCGCCTGAGCTTCCAGGTCCTCCGCACCGTTTTCACCGAGACGGCGAAGACGACCTCCGTGATCTTCATCATCCTGGTGGGCGCCCTGATCTTCACGTCCTACCTGGCCGTGAGCGGAACATCCTCGGCGATTACCGAGGGCATCGTCGGCATGGACGTTCACCCGCGGGTTCTGTTGCTGCTGTACCTGCTGCTCATGCTCGTGCTGGGTCTCTTCATCGACCCGATCTCGGTCATGTTCCTCACGGTGCCGATCTTCCTGCCGCCCCTGGCGAGGCTCGGCATGGACCCCATATGGATCGGCGTCCTCGTCACCAAGTCGCTCGAAATCGGATTGATCACGCCGCCCGTCGGGCTCAACGCGTTCGTCCTGAAGAGCGTGTCACCCGGCTTCAATTTCAAGGAAATTTACCACGGCATCTGGTGGTTCCTGCAGGTCGAGCTGATCGTGCTGGGGATCATCTTCGCCTTCCCGGAGCTGGCGCTCTGGCTTCCGAACCTCATGTACCGGTGATCGGTCTCCAGGCCTGAGGCGGGTGTTCGCCGCGGTCCCGCCTTTATCCGCCGCACGAACCGAAGCTCCCCCACCTCACCCCGGCCCTCTCCTCCCCAGGGAGGAGAGGGAGAAAAAATCGGCGCTGCCGCGATCCGGCAGGTTCGGAAACCGGGTTAGCGAGTCACGGCCTCGTCACGTTCCAGGTCGCGTTGATCTTCGTGCCGGCCTGGGTAAGGACGACCGTCATGGGGCAGCGTTTTCCGAGGTCTTCGCGAAGCTGCGCGACCTCGGCGTCCGAGGCCGACGTGGTGATGTTCATGGTCAGCGCGATTTCGGGGAAGGGCAGCGCCGTCGGCGTCGTGTTGCGGATCCCGTCGGTGTCGAAGGTGGCGTCGAGCGACATGGAGAGGTCCTCGATCTCGATCCCCATCTCGTCGGCGATAAGGTGCGAGATGACGTTGAGGCAGGCGAGGAAGGAGGCCAGCATCGTCTCCAGCGGCGTCGCGGCGGTGTCGCTCCCGCCGCGGACCGCCGGCTCGTCGATGACCACGGTGTGCTGGCGTGTGCTCGCTTCGAGGCGGCAGCGGCTGGTGGCTTCGGCTTCGAGCAGGAAGTGGTGGGTCGGCGGCAGATCGAAGGTCACGGAGTCCTCCCGCAAGTCGCGACGAGACTGTCGCTTGCCGGGCCATGTCACCACGGCGCGCCCGGCTCGCACAAGGGCGGTATGGGTGCCCGGCGTCGGAACGGGAGGTAGTGCCTCAGTTTGAAATCGGCTGCTTGCGGTACGGACCGCGCGGGCCAGGCTTCGGTGCGCGCTCGTCCATGATCCGCACCAGATCATCCATGTCCCAAACTGTCTCGCTCAGGCCGGCTGCCATCGCCGGGGTAACGCGCAGGGACTTGTGGATGCGGATGAAGTTGTACCAGACGGTGTAGAGCGCAACCATGTGCATGTGGTTCTCGAACTTCTTGGAGAACGCATTGGTCAGCCGCGTGAAGCGCCGCATCTGCATCCGCATCGTGAGGTTCTGGCGCTCGGCATGGCTGGTCGACACGTATGCCGGATCGGGCGAGCCTTCGACGCGGCGCTTCTTGGTGCCGGTGCATTCGGAGGGACTGTACTTGCGCTCGTGACCCTTCTGACCCGTGGGTTCGCCGTACAGCTTGATTAGCTGCGCATAGTCCACATCGCCGCCGAATGAGCCCTCGACGGCTTCCAGGTACGCTTTGTGGCCATCCGTGGTCAGTTGCACGCGGTTCGCCAACCGGGACCGCAGATCGTCCGTGAAGGCAATCGCGTACTCGCCATCGCGCCCGCCTACCAGCCACGAGACGATCAGCTTGGAGTCGCTGTCCAGCGCGGTCCAAGTCCAAGTGTCGCCGGCCTCATCGGGTGCCGCCTTCGCCTTCGCGACATTCTTCTGCTTGGCATAGGTGAACGACCAGACTTCATCGCACTGGATACGGCTGGCGGTCACGTCTTGCACAAGCTCGTCATGCAGATCGGCGCAGACCTTGCCGGCATCGACCAGCAGTTTGGCGACTGTGTTGTAGCTCACATCGGCCAGCCGAGCGGTTGCTCGCATGGACTGGCCTTCGCACAGCATCTTGAGGATCAGGGAGCGGGTCGTCAGGGGCAGCTTGTTCATGCCCCTAATATATGCACTTCTATACCTTCCGTCAAGCATATTTATTCAGTTTATTCCCCGGGCTTGGTAATCCGCTGATTTCAGTGGGTTAGCCGAAATGCGGGCACTCAGCGCGGGCGACTCCACCCGGGCTATTTATGCGGTGGCGGGAGATACAGCGTGAGTTGAACGCCTTCACGTCCAAATTTCTCTGCCATGCGTTGGCGGAGTTCGGGCATGTCATGACAAGCGGAAGCCATGCCTATGACCATCCAAATGTGCTCCACGAGTTTCCTAAGTCCATATTGCCCAGACAGCCATTGATGGTAGTTCCGCCCTTTTCGTGGCTCAGGAGCGTGCTTCTTAAGCCACTCCGCAACATCTTCATCCAAATACCCGTAAATCAATTCCATGACGAGTTTTCCCCAGTATTTTGGCCTTTCATGGATAGGGCCTTTCCAATTTGTCAATCTTCCAAATTGAACCCATAGCTCATCGGGGAATGTTTTCTCCCAAGGCCGCATTTCCTCTTCGAGGAACAACTTAAGCTTTGTCTGAAGCGCATCAGTAGTGCGCTCATACTGATAGCCTGTCGCCTCATCTATGGCTGCCTCAATTCCTGTCTTCGCAAATGCAGACAAGATCAGGGAGGCCCTAATGGCGATGGCTACTTGCGCCTCTGACGTAATGGCCCCTGTGTCCCGCGCTCGCGCGTAGGCGCGGCAAATATCTATAAAGGCCGACGCTGACATTGCTTGCACGTTCTTGTTCACGACTTGAGGAATGGAAATATCTATGAACTGTGCGTCTAGGTCGGGTGGAAGGAACAGCTCAAGAGCACGAACTCGCAAATAGCTCTCAAGGTTACCGCCGCCCTTGCCGCCAGTAAGAAAGTTAAGGGCGCCTGTTCGGGTAATGACTCGCCTACCATCGTCGAGCACATAACATGGCAGTTCATCGTCTCCCACAGCGAGTAGGCCTGGCCACTTCGCCTCGGGGGAAGCTACATCGCCTGGACTTTCAATGTCTGCTAGTGGGGAGAAGTCATCGGCGCCGATATGAATACTTCTGGCGATGGCCGCTGAGACTATCGCTTCATGCCACTTGATTGGGATGGTTCCGCGCTTGGACCAGTATTGAACCGTGCTCTGGTTCGTGCCGAGTTGTTCAGCAAGCGCTGTCTGACCACCAAATTTAGAAATGAGTCGCTGTGCGGCATTCATCGATGCGCCCTCTCCAGTGAACCTGGACCAGACGCATAACCAAAAACCGAATCTTAGTCAACCGACTTTTTCGATTGCCAGCGCTTCGCAGCGGCCTTTTGTGCGATCTCCCGCCGCCGCTCAGCCGAAAGCCTTTCCGCGCGTGCCTTCCCGCCTTTGGCGCCGAGCGCCGTGGCGGCGGGGTCCTTGCCGTCGTCCTCGTATTCTTCCTCTTCCTCGCCGGTAGCGATGCGCATGACCTTGACGGCGTTGCCCACCACGTCGGCGGGGCGCTTCTGCCCCTGCGGCCCTCTAGGCATTCTTGCCCAGCCCCTCTAGCTGATCCAGAAGCTCGTCCATCTTGTCGATCAAACGGTCGCGCTCCTCTTCATACCGACCGTCCGCTGCCCCGCTCCGAAGACGCGCCGCGCGCGCTTCTTCATCGGCGATCCGCTGCAGGCGATCTCTGCATTGCCGCATCTTGTTCCATAGACGCTCTTCCTCGTACTCAGACACATTGCACTCCCGATGCTTCGCGCTAAGCATATAGGATGCCGGGCGGTGGCGCGACAGGTCGGATTTCAAACTGAGGCACTACCGAACGGGAGCGGTTCTTGCGGCCCGACTCCGGGGTGTGTACAACGAGGGCGGCGCTCGCGGAATTTCCCTCTCCTCCCCTGGGGCCGGACCACGTAGCGGGCCGGCGCGAGCGCCCGGCGCTTGAGTGAAACGATCGAGTCGAGGGTCGGGGTGAGGTGGGGGTCTGGTCCGCTCTCTTTGCTCGTCGCCGCCGCGCTGCTGCTCGCCGGCCCCGCCGCCGCCGAGTCCGGCGATGACTATGCGCAGGCGAGGGCCGACATGGTGCGCGCCGTCGCCGAGACCACGGAAGAGACCGCCGAGTGGATCGGCAAGACCGCGCTGTCGCCGCGCGTCATGGACGCGATGGGCCGGGTGCCGCGCCACCTCTTCGTGCCGCCGGACCTGCAGGACATGGGCTACCTGAACAGGCCGCTCCCCATCGGCTACGGCCAGACCATCTCGCAGCCCTACATCGTGGCCCTGATGACCGACCTGCTGGAGCCCGAGGCGGGCGACGTCGCCTTTGAGCTCGGCACCGGGTCGAGCTACCAGGCGGCGGTGCTGGCCGAGTTGGTCGCCGAGGTCTACACGGTGGAGATCGTGCCGCCGCTTGCGGAGAGCGCCGCCGAGCGGCTGGCCGCGCTCGGCTACGACAACGTGACCGTGCGCGCCGGAGACGGCTATTTCGGCTGGCCCGAGCATGCGCCCTTCGACATCATCGTCGTCACCGCCGCCGCGAGCCACGTGCCGCCGCCGCTCGTCGCCCAGCTCAAGCCCGGCGGGCGCATGGTGATCCCGGTGGGCAGCCCCTTCCTCACCCAGCACCTGCTGCTGGTGGAGAAGGGCGAGGACGGCGGCGTGACCAGCCGCCAGATCCTGCCGGTGCTCTTTGTCCCGCTGACCGGCGGGCACTAGCCCGGTGCGAAATCCGGGCTAGCGCCGCGTGACGGGGGAGGGGACGCGCGCGCCGTCCCGCTCCGGCGTCTTCGTTGCCGTGGCGCTGCTCTCGGCCGGCGTGCTGGGCTACGAGATCCTGCTGGCGCGCCTGCTGGCGATCGTGCACTGGCACCACTTCGCCTACATGATCATCGCCGTCGCGCTGCTGGGCTTCGGCGCCGCCGGCAGCCTCGTCGCGGTGTTCCAGGGACCGCTGCTTGCCCGCTTCCGGTGGGTCTTCGCTGGCGCCGCGCTGGGCTTCGGCGCGGGCGCGCCGCTGGCCTTCGCGCTCGCGCAGTCACTCCCCTTCAACGCGCTGGAGATCGCGTGGGACCGCGCGCAGCCGGCGTGGCTCTTCGCCCTCTACCTCGTCCTCTCGCTGCCCTTCCTCTCGGCGGCGCTGGCGCTGGCGCTGGCCTTCCGGGCGAACGCCGCGCGCGCCGGTGCGCTCTACCGCATGGACCTGCTCGGCGCGGGATTGGGTGCGCTCGGCATGGTCTTCCTGCTCGACGCCCTGCCGCTCGCTGATGCGCTCCGGGTCGTAGGTGCGCTCGGCGCAGCCTCCGCCGGCATCGTGCTGCTGTGGGGGAGGGCAGGGCGGCTCGCGCGGAGCGGCGCGCTGCTGGCGCTTGCCGCCGGGCTCGCCCTGCCCGCGGCGCTCCCCGACCACTGGCTGCGCCCGCATCCCTCGCCGTACAAGGGCTTGAGCCTCGCGCTGACCGCGCCCGATGCGCGGATCGTTGCGGAGCGCCACGGCCCGCTCGGCTGGCTCACGGCGGTCGAGAGCCCGCGCGTGCCGTTCCGCCATGCGCCCGGCCTCAGCCTGCTGGCGCCTGCCGGCCCGCCCGAGCAGATCGGGCTCTTCACCGACGGCGGCGCGCCCAGCGCGATCACGCCCGCCGATGCGGACCTGCGCTACCTGCGAGCCGAGACCGCCGCGCTCGCCTACCACATGCTGGAACGCCCGCCGCGCGTGCTGGTGCTGGGCGCGGGCGGCGGGGCCGAGGTGCTGCGGGCCTTGCGCCACGGCGCAGACGCCGTCGATGCGGTGGAGCTGAACCCCGACGTGCTCGCCATCGTGCGCGAGGTGCTCGCGGACGCGCCGGGCGCCGCGTGGGAGGGCGCGAGCGTCCGCACCCACGTGGCCGACGCCCGCAGCTTCGCCGCGCGCTCGTCCGAGCGGTGGGATCTGATCCAGATCGCCCTGGTCGATTCCTTCAGTGCGGCGGCGGCCGGCGTTCATGCGCTCGACGAATCACTGCTCTACACGGTGGAGGCGTTCGAGACCTTCCTCGATCGCCTCGCGCCCGAGGGCGTGCTCGCCGTTACCCGCTGGCTCAAGCTGCCGCCGCGGGATGCGCTGAAACTGCTCTGGACCGCGCGGCAGGCGCTGGAGGCGCGGGGCGTCGCCGATCCCGCGTCGCGGCTCGTCATGATCCGGGGCTGGAAGACCACGACGCTGGTGGTCGGCGCGCGGCCGATCGGCCGCCACGCGATCGCGGGCCTTCGCGCCTTCGCCGACGACTACGCGTTCGACCTGGTCTGGCATCCGGGGATCGGGGAGGCTGACGCCAACCGCCACAACCGCCTCGCCGAGCCGGCGTTCCACCGCGCCGCCGCCGCCATCCTCGGGCCCGACCCCGAAGGCTTCGCCACGCGATACAAGTTCGCGCTCCGGCCCGCGACCGACGACTGGCCGTTCTTCTTCCACAGCCTGAAGTGGGCGACGCTGCCCGAGCTGCTCGCGCTCCGCGCACAGGGCGGGCTGCCGCTGGTGGAGTGGGGCTTCGTCATCCTGGTCGCGACCCTGGTGCAGGGCGCGATCGCGGCGGCGGTGCTGATCCTCCTGCCGCTGCTGGCACTCCGCCGCCCGCGCGCGCCGGACGCGCCCGCGCCCGCGCGCTGGCGCGTGGCGGTCTTCTTCGCCAGCCTGGGCCTCGCCTTTCTCTTCATCGAGATCGCGTTCATGCAACGCTTCGCGGTCTTCCTCGGGCATCCGCTCTACGCCATCGCGGTGGTGCTCGCGGGCCTTCTCGTCTTCGCCGGCCTCGGCGCCGGCATGACCGACCGCCTGGCCCGTCTGGCCGGTCGCCTGCAGCCGATTACCCTTGCCGCAGCCGGCATCGTCGTCGTCGGCGGGGCCTACCTCGGGCTCCTGCCCCACGTCTTCGAGGCCGCGCAGGGGTGGCCGGTTGCCGCCCGCATCGCCGTGGCGCTCGCGCTGCTCGCACCGATCGGATTCCTCTTAGGCATGCCGTTCCCGCTCGGGCTGAAGGCGCTCGGTGACCGCGCGCCGCTGCTCGTGCCCTGGGCCTGGGGCATCAACGCCTGCGCCTCGGTGGTGAGCGCGTCGCTCGCGACCTTCATCGCGCTCCATATCGGCTTCACGCCCGTGCTCGGCTGTGCTTTGGTGCTCTACGTCCTCGCTGCGGCCGTCCCGCCGCAGGCGCACGGCCCCGCACCCTGGAGAGTTCGGCGATGAAGTTCCTCGTGCTCCAGCACATCGACATCGAGCACCCCGGCATCTTCCGCGACTTCATGCGCGCCGACGGGATCGCCTGGGACACGGTGGAGCTGGACGAGGGCGAGGCCATTCCGCCGCTCGACGGCTACGACGCGCTGATCTCCATGGGCGGGCCGATGGACGTGTTCGAGGAGGACGCGCACCCCTGGCTCGCCGACGAGAAGGTGGCAATCCGGGAGGCCGTGGCGGAGCGCGACATGCCCTTCCTCGGCGTCTGCCTCGGCCATCAGCTCCTCGCCGATGCCTTGGGCGGCCGGGTGGAGACGATGCCCGAGCCCGAGGTCGGCATCATGACGGTGGACTTGACCGAGGCCGGCCGCGCCGACCCGCTGCTGGCCGGGCTCGATCCGACCGTGACCTGCCTGCAGTGGCACGGCTGTGCGGTGACCCGGCTGCCGGGCGATGCCGTCAGCCTCGCGTCGTCGCCGCTCTGCGCCGTCCAGGCCTTCCGGCTCGGCCGGCACGCCTACGGGCTGCAGTACCACGTGGAGCTGACGCCGACGACGGTCGCCGACTGGGGCGCCGTGCCCGCCTACCAGGAGTCGCTGGATCGGGCGCTGGGCCCCGGCGGTCTCGCGCCCTTCGAGGCCGAGGCTCGGCGCCGCATGCCCGCCTTCAACCGCGACGCCCGCATCCTCTACGACAACTTTGTCGCCCTGATACGCAGCCGTTAGCGTTTCATCGCCGACGGCGGCCAGTCGGGTGCAGGCGGCGGCGCGTCCAGTGGGCCGAGCCAGGTGACGTGGCCCATCTTGCGGCCGGGTCGGGTCTCCGCCTTGCCGTATAGGTGGAGGTGCGCGGCCGCATCGGCGGCGAGCGTGCGCCAGTGCTCGGCGTCGGTGCCAAGCAGGTTCTTCATGGCGGCGTTGGCGCGCCTGCCGGTGGAGCCCAGCGGCATGCCGCAGACGGCACGGACGTGCTGCGCGAACTGGCTGGTCTCGCAGCCCTCGATGGTCCAGTGGCCCGAGTTGTGGACGCGGGGCGCGATCTCGTTGACCAGCAGCCGGCCTTCCGCCGTGACGAACAACTCGACGCAGAGCACGCCGACGTGCTCCAGCGCGTGGACGATACGCCGGGCGCCGTCCCGCGCCGCCTCGGCGAGGGCGGGAGAGGCGTCGGCCGGCGCGAGGGTCACGTCGAGGATGCCGTTCACGTGGCGGTTCTCGACCGGATCGAAGCTCGCCACCTGCCCGTCCGCCGCCCGGGCCACGACCACCGAGATCTCGCGCTCGATGGGGGCCAGCGCCTCCAGGATCGCGGGCCTGCCGCCGAGCGCGCCCAGCCAGGCATCGCGCAGATCGCCGCCCGCCGCGAGCGCGACCTGCCCCTTGCCGTCGTAGCCGAGCGTCTGGGTCTTGAGGATGGCGGGCCGGCCGATCTGCCGGTCGGCGGCGCGAGCGCTCTCGTCGTCTTCGAGCGCCGCGTAGGGCGTCGTCTCGAGGCCGAGGCCGCGCACGAAATCCTTCTCGACGACGCGGTTCTGGGCGACGCGGAGCGAGCGTGCGCCCGGCTGCACCTGCACCTGGCGGGCCAGCCGCTCCAGCGTCTGCGCCGGCACGTTCTCGAACTCGACCGTGACCACGTCCACCCTCGCGCCCAAGGCATCCAGCGCCGCGTGGTCGTCGTAGGCGGCCACGGTCTCGGCGGCCGCGACCTGCGCGGCGGGGCCGCCCGGCTCCGGCGAGAAGATGTGGCAGCGATAGCCGAGGGGCGCGGCGGCGAGCGCCAGCATGCGACCGAGCTGGCCGCCGCCGAGGATGCCGATGGTTCCGCCGGGCGCGATCACGAGGCGGGCGTTTCGGCGACCGCCGCGGTCTGGTTGGCCCGCCACAAGTCGAGCGCGGCCGCCACCCGCTCATCGCCGAGGGCGACGATGGCCGCGGCAAGCAGGCCCGCGTTGACCGCGCCGGCGCGCCCGATGGCGACCGTACCGACCGGCACGCCCGCCGGCATCTGGACGATGGAGAGCAGGCTGTCCATCCCCTTCAGGCTCTTGCTTTCGACCGGCACGCCGATCACCGGAAGGGGGGTCATCGAGGCGGTCATGCCGGGCAGGTGCGCAGCCCCGCCCGCGCCCGCGATGACGACCTTGAGCCCGCGGCCGCGCGCCTCCTCGGCGTAGGCAAAGAGCCGCCGGGGCGTGCGGTGGGCGGAGACGATGCGCGTCTCGAACGGGATGCCGAGCGCCTCCAGCGTGTCCGCGGCGTGGCGCATGGTCTCCCAGTCGGACTGGCTCCCCATGATGATCCCGACCCGGGCGGTGGTCTCGGTCATGGCGCTCTTCCTTTCCCGCTCGCAAGGCGCGCGCGCCGTGCTACTCTAGCGCCCGTGAGCGGCCGCGGGCAGGGCGGCTGCCGCCTTCACAGCGTGGGCGCCGCGTGCTATAGAGCCGCGCGCTCCGCAATGAAACCCGAAATCTTGCGAAGGGAAGCAGAATTTTGGTTCATGTCGTCGTACGCGAAAACAATGTCGATCAGGCGCTGAAAGCACTCAAAAAGAAAATGCAGCGCGAAGGAATCTTCCGGGAAATGAAGATGCGCCGCCACTACGAGAAACCCTCGGAGCGGCGGGCGCGGGAGAAGGCAGAGGCGGTCCGGCGCGCCCGGAAACTCGCCCGCAAGCGCGCGCAGCGCGAAGAATAATTTCCGCCCCGCGCGGGGCGCCGCCGTTTCCCAATAGTTTCCCGCTTCGTTGGCCGCACGCGGCAGGGCCGCGTGGCCACACACAATTTCGCGAAGAGATTCGGGGTCAGAGGGACTTTACGATTTCCTCGACCATCTTCTTGGCGTCGCCGAAGAGCATCATCGTGTTGTCCCGGTAGAACACCGGGTTGTCGATGCCCGCGTATCCCGGCGCCAGCGAGCGCTTGACGAAGAGCACCGTCTTGCAGAGTTCCACGTCGAGGATCGGCATGCCGGCGATGGGGCTCTGCGGGTCCGTCTTCGCCACCGGATTGACCACGTCGTTGGCGCCGATCACGAGGGCGACGTCGGTGTTGGGCATGTCGCTGTTGATGTCTTCCAGCTCGAAGACTTCGTCGTAAGGGACATTGGCCTCGGCCAGCAGCACGTTCATGTGGCCCGGCATGCGCCCGGCCACGGGATGGATCGCGTAGCGGACGTCCACCCCTTCCTTCTGGAGCAGGTCGGCCATTTCGCGCAGCGCGTGCTGGGCCTGGGCGACGGCGAGGCCGTAGCCCGGCACGATCACCACGGTGCCCGCGTTGCGCATGATGAAGGCGGCGTCGTCGGCGCTGCCCGCCTTGTGGGTGCGATCCGTCGCCGTCACGGCGCGCGAGGAATCGGTGCCGAAGCCGCCCAGGATCACGCTGATGAAGGAGCGGTTCATCGCGCGGCACATGATGTAGCTCAGGATCGCGCCGGCCGAGCCCACCAGGGCGCCGACGATGATGAGCACGGTGTTCTCGAGGGTGAAGCCGATGCCCGCCGCAGCCCATCCCGAGTAGGAGTTCAGCATCGAGATCACCACCGGCATGTCGGCCCCGCCGATGGGCACGATCAGCAGCACGCCGAAGATGAGCGCGAGGCCCGTCATCGCCCAGAACACGCTCTCCTGCTGCTCGACGGAGAAGACCGCGCCGAGTGCCACGATCGCGATGATGAGCGCGAGGTTGAGCATATGCTGGCCGCGGAAGACCAGCGGCGCGCCGGTCACCAGCTCCTGCAGCTTGGCGAAGGCCACGACCGAGCCGGTGAAGGTCAGCGCGCCGATCACCACGCCGAAGCACATCTCGATGCGGCTCACCAGCCGGATGTCGCCCGGCGTGCCGATGTGGAAGGTCTCCGGCGCATAGAGCGCGGCGCCGGCCACGAGCACCGCGGCCAGCCCGACCAGGCTGTGGAACCCGGCCACGAGCTGCGGCATCGCGGTCATGCGGATGCGGAGCGCGATCACCGTGCCGATCAGCCCGCCGACGACGATGCCGACGCCGATCCACAGATAGTCTTCGACCCCCGGCTGGCCGAGGGTCGTGCCGATGGCGATCACCATGCCGGCGATGCCGAAGATGTTGCCGCTGCGCGCGGTCGCGGGCGAGGAGAGGCCGCGCAGCGCCATGATGAAACAGACGCCGGCGATCAGATAGAGAATCGCCGCCAAGTTGGAGGTCATGGAGTGCGCCGCCTATTTCTTCTTCTTGAACATCGAAAGCATGCGCTGGGTAACGGTGAAGCCTCCGAATATGTTGACCGCGGCAAGGCCGACGGCCACCCCGCCGAGAATCTTCGCCACGACGCTGCCTTCGGCCGGCGTCGCCGCCAGCAGAGCGCCCACGATGATGACGCTGGAGATGGCGTTGGTGACCGACATGAGCGGCGTGTGCAGCGCCGGCGTGACGCTCCACACCACGTAGTAGCCGACGAACACCGCGAGGACGAAGATCGTGACCGCGATGACCAGCGGGTTAAGCTCGAGCACGTGCTCCACGGTTACATCTCCCCGCCCTGAAGCGCCGGGTTCACCACTTCGCCGCCCCTGGTCAGCAGGGCGCCGCGTATCACCTCGTCCTCCCAGTCGATGGCGAGGGAGCGACTCTCTCGATCGATCATCGGCTCGATGAAGTTGAAGAGGTTGCGCGCATAGAGCGTGCTGGTATCGACCGGCACCCGCGCCGGGTAGTTGGCGTGGCCGATGATGGTGACGCCGTGGCGCACGACCACCTGGTCGTGGGCGCTGAGCGCGCAGTTGCCGCCGGTTTCGACGGCGAGATCGACGATCACCGAGCCGGGCTTCATGTCCCTCACCATCGCCTCGGTGATAAGTTCGGGCGCGGGCCTGCCCGGAATCTGCGCCGTCGTGATGCAGATGTCCTGCTTCGCCAGAGTCTCGTGGATGAGCGCGGCCTGGCGCTCCTTGTACGTGTCGTCCATCTCCCTGGCGTAGCCGCCTGCGGTCTCCGCGTCGGCGGCATCGGCATCGACGGAGACGAACTTGGCGCCGAGGCTTTCCACCTGCTCCTTGACCGCAGGCCGCACGTCGAAGGCCGAGACCAGCGCGCCGAGGCGCTTGGCCGTCGCGATCGCCTGCAGTCCCGCGACGCCCGCGCCGAGCACCACGACCCGGGCCGGCGCCACGGTGCCGGCCGCCGTCATCATCATGGGCAGGATGCGGCCGAAGTGTTCGGCCGCGTCGATCACCGCCTTGTAGCCCGCGATGTTGCTCTGGGACGACAGCGCGTCCATCGACTGCGCGCGGCTGATGCGCGGGATCAGCTCCATCGCGAACGAGGTGACGCCCCGCTCGGCGTAGCGGGCGACCATCTCGCGCTGCTGCAGGGGCGCCAGCAGGCCGACGAGCACCGCCTCGGGCCTCACCAGGGCAAGCTCGTCCAGCGCGTTTCCGTCCGTGAGCGGCGCGCGGACCTTGGTGACGAGATCGGCCTCGCCGTAGATCGTCTTCGCGTCGGGGGCGATTTGCGCGCCGGCTTCCGTCAGCGCTTCGTCCGACATCTGGGCGCCCATGCCGGCACCGCATTCCACCAGCACCTCGACACCGAGAGCGGTGAATTTCTTGATGGAATCCGGGGAGGCGGCAATTCGGGTCTCGCCCGGAACGATCTCCTTCGGAACCCCGATCCTCATGCCTGCACCGACGACTCCGCCTGTCCGGGCGCGGCGCCACAATGCCCCGACCGGTGCCGTTTGCCAAGGCCCGGCGCGCGCGTTCTCACGGAAGGTTGTGCGGGCGTCAGGGGCGCCTGCCGGGCGGCCGTCAGGCGGCCTCGGGCACGCCGCAACGCTCCAGCGCAGCGGCCTGGCGCTGCGTCAGGCGGGCGGCCTCGAAATCGGCGATCAGCTCCTCGTACAGCCGATGCCAGTTGAGCTGGGCCTTCAGGTGCAGGAAGACAGAGCCGAGCCCGATCGCCGAGCGGTCGATCAGCACGAACTCGCGCGGCGGGGTGACGCCGCCCAAGCGGCGGATCTCCCGGTGCGTCCTGGCCGCGACCGCGCCGCCGTAATGCGCGTTCCCCGATTCGTCGATCATGCGGACGCGGTCCTCGATCAGCGGCCCGTAGATGTAGTGTGCCCAGATGTTGAGCGCGTCCACCATGTCGTTGGTGAGATCGCTGAAGCCCCAGGTCTCGTAGGCGTGCACCGCGAGGTCGCGATTGTCGTCCCGCACCGCGCGGTAGAGGTCGATGATGCCCTGCACGAAGGGGCCGTCGAACACGCGAATGCAGCCGAAGTCGAGGAGGTTGATCGTGCCGTCCTCGCGCACGGTGTAGTTGCCGAGGTGCGGATCGCCGTGGAGGACGCCGAAGCGATAGAGCGGCACGTACCAGGCGTTGAACATGTGCAGCGCGATGGCGTTGCGGCGCTCCTGCGGGGCCTCCTTGAAGTCCAGCAGGCGGGCGCCTTCGAGCCAGTTCATGGTGAGCAGCCGCCCGGTCGAAAGCGCGGCCTCGACCGCCGGGACGTGGACGCCCGGATCGTCCTTCAGCATCTCGCCGTAGAGCGCCATGTGCCGGGCCTCGCGCTCGTAGTCCAGCTCCTCGCGCAGCCGGGCCGCGATCTCGGCGTGGATCTCGCCGGTGTCGATGGCGCGGTCGTAGCGGGCGTAGACGGCGAAGATCAGCCTGAGCTGGCGGATGTCGGCCGCCACGGCGGACGCCATGTCCGGGTACTGCAGCTTGCAGGCGAGCGGCGTGCCGTCGTGGGCCGTGGCCCGGTGCACCTGCCCGAGGGAGGCCGCGGCCGCCGCATCCGGCTCGAACGCGGCGAAAGCTGCGCGCCAGTCGGGCCCTAGCTCGGCTGCCATGCGGCGCTTGACGAACCCCCAGCCCATCGCGGGCGCCTGCGACTGCAGCGCGCCGAGCGCCTCGGCGTATTCGTCCGGCAGCCCGCCGGGGACCGTGGCGAGGAGCTGCGCGACCTTCATCAGCGGCCCCTTGAGGCCGCCGAGCGCGCGCTTCAGCTCGGCCGCGTTGCGCTCGCGGTCGGCGGGCAGGCCGAGATAGCGCTGGCCCGCCATGCGGGCCGCCACGCCGCCGACCTGCGTGCCGACCCGCGCATAGCGGCGCACGCGCCCGCTCAGCCTGTCGCTCTCCCGATCCGGCACGACTCAAGCCCCTGTGTTTGTGCTCTCAAGGTCCGCCCCGTCACCCGGACCCGTCCGCTCTGAGCGCCGAGGAGACAATACCCCGGCAGGCCCGAACAACCCTACCGAGCGTGCCCCCGCTGCCGGACCGCTCCTCACGGCACGACCACGATGTTGCCGACGTGGCGCTTGTCGATGAACGCCTGCTGGGCGGCGCGCAGCTCGCGCAGCGGGTAGGTCGCCGCCAGCACGGGCTCGATCTCGCCCCGCTCGATGTAGCCGACCACGTCCCTGAAGACATGGCTCGGCACCACGGTGGAGCCGGTGAAGGTGAGGTCGCGCAGGTAGAACGTGCGGAGGTCGAGCGTCACCAGGGGCCCGGCGATGGCGCCGGAGCAGGTGTAGCGCCCGCCGCGCTCGAGAATGTCGATCAGCGCAGGCCAGAGCGGCCCGCCCACGATGTCGGCGACGACCGTGACCCGCTCACCCTCCAGCGCCGCGCGCAGGTTCTCCGGCGCGCGCGGCAGGATGCGGGCGGGGCCGAGCCTCGTCAGATCGGCGTGCTTGGCTTCGGCGGCCATCGCGATCACCCGCGCGCCGCGGCGCATGGCAAGCTGGATCAGCGCGCCGCCCACGCCGCCCGAGGCGCCGGGGACGAGCACCGTGTCGCCCGCGCCCGCTTTCGCGCGGTTCAGCATGCCTTCCGCCGTGGTGTAGGAGCAGGAGAACGTCGCAAGCTCGGCATCCGTCAGCGCGGAGTCGACGACCGCCATGCTGCGCACGTCGCAGGTGGCGTACTCGGCGAAGCCGCCGTCGACCTCCGATCCGAAATAGGCGGCCTTGTCCAGGTTCTCGGGCTCGGACCAGTCGCGCTGCCAGCCGTCCACCATGACCCGCCTGCCGATCAACCCGGGGTCGGTGCCTTCGCCCACGGCGGCCACCTCGCCCACCGCATCCGCGCCCTGGATGCGGGGGAATTCGATGGGCCGCCCGCCCCAGGTCGGGTCGGCGCCGTCCACCTCGGCGTGGGCCGCGCCTGTCGTCGCTTCCGTCACGGCCTTGGAGTACCAGCCAGTCCGGGTGTTCACGTCGGTGTTGTTGAGCCCGCAGGCGCCGACCCTGATGAGCGCCTCCATCGGGCCGGGCTCGGGCCTCGGCCAGTCCTCGTGCCACGCGTATCTCTCCAGGCCGCCGTGGCCGGTCAGCACCATCGCCTTCATGACGTCCCTCGTTCAACCGGTGCGTCGCCAGTGTAGTGCCTCCGCCGGCAGCGATCGAAGCCGCAGGCGGGCGCCGCCGACGGTGGACGCGGCAGGGCCGGTTGTGTTGGAATTGCACCGAGAACGCCGCCCTGCAAGGGAGCCTGTAAACGCAATGCTGGAGAAGTTCGAGCGCTATCCCCTGACCTACGGGCCGACGCCCATCGAGCATCTGGGACGGCTCTCCGAGCACTTGGGCGGCGCCGTGCAGCTCTATGCCAAGCGCGACGACTGCAACTCGGGCCTCGCCTTCGGCGGCAACAAGATCCGCAAGCTGGAATACATCGTTCCCGACGCCATCGCCTCCAACGCCGATACGCTCGTCACCATCGGCGGCGTGCAGTCGAACCACACCCGCCAGGTCGCGGCGGTGGCCGCCAAGCTCGGCATGAAATGCCGCCTCGTGCAGGAGAGCTGGGTGCCGTTCGAGGACGCCGTCTACGACCGGGTCGGCAACATCCTGATGAGCCGCGTGATGGGCGCGGAGATCGAGCTGGTCGACGAAGGCTTCGACATCGGCATTCGCGAGAGCTGGGTGCGGGCGATCGAGGACGTGAAGGCGCAGGGAGGGAAGCCCTATCCCATTCCGGCCGGCGCGTCGGTCCACAAGTTCGGCGGCCTCGGCTACGTCGGCTTCGCCGAGGAGGTGCGGGCGCAGGAGCAGGAGCTGGGCTTCACGTTCGATTACATCATTGTCTGCACCGTCACCGGCTCCACCCACGCCGGCATGCTCGTGGGCTTCGCCAGGGACGGGCGCGCCGACAGGGTCATCGGCATCGACGCATCCGCGACGCCGGCGGAGACCCGCGCGCAGGTGATGGACATCGCGCGCAACACGGCGGATCTCGTGGCGCTCGGCCGCGAGATCGGCGACGAGGATCTCGTCCTGCTCGAGGACTACGCCTATCCCAGCTACGGCGTGCCGTCGGCGGAGACCAACGAGGCGATCCGCCTCGCCGCGCGCCTGGAGGGGATGATGACGGACCCGGTCTACGAGGGGAAATCGATGCAGGGCATGATCGACCTCGTGAGGACGGGCTACTTCCCGGCCGGATCGCGGGTTCTCTACGCCCACCTCGGCGGTGTGCCGGCCATCAACGCCTACAGCTACATCTATCGCAGCGGCTGACGGAAGAGCGCAGCCGGCCGGTCCTAGGCAGGAGGGGGAGCATGACCGCTCAACGCATCGGCAGTTACGTCGAAGTCGCGCCCGGCGTCGACATCTACTACGAGGACGAGGGGGAGGGGCCTCCGCTGGTTCTCATTCCCGGCTGGACCTTCACGACGAGGGTGTTCGATCACCAGTTCGCCACGTTCGCGGGCTCCCATCGGGTCATCTCCTTCGAGCCCCGCAGCCACGGGCGCTCGACGGTGACCAGCGACGGCAACAACTACGCTACCCATGCGGCCGACCTGGCCGTGCTCCTCGACCACCTGTCCGTGGAGAACCCGGTCCTCGTGGGCTGGTCCGCAGGCTCGCTGGCCGCCTGGCACCATGTGCGCAACCGGGGCACCGGCGGCATCCGGGGCCTGGTTTCCGTCGACATGCCGCCGCTCGGCATGAGCTACGACCGGAGCGACTGGGTCGAGGGGGCGATCGACGCTCTCGCCGGGTTCTTCCAGGGGGTGCAGACCGCGCAGGGCCAGCGCGCCGTCGTCACCTGGTACGCCGACAACATCATGATCGAAGGCGACATGACGCCGGAAGTGACCGCGTGGGTCATCGAGCAGTCGCTCGCGACGCCGCCCATCATCGCCGCCAACCTGATCGCGGACGTGTGCTTCGCGAACTACCTGGAGGAGGCGAAGCAGGTGGACGCGGCGATCCCGTCGCTCTTCTTCGTCGCTGACCACTGGGCCGAGACGGCCGGGCCCTTCCTGGCGAAGCACTGCCCGAAGTCGCGGGTCGAGGCCTTCGGCGGGCACATGATGTTCTGGGAGTACCCGGAGAGGTTCAACGGAATCCTGTCGGAGTTCCTTTCCGGCCTCTAGATCGACGGGGTTGTCGGTCAGCCCTCGACGATGGTGACGTTGGAGATCCAGCGCTGCCTGCGGCGCGCGAGCCGGCCGGGAATGTCCTCCGCATCGTAGTCGGCCGTGGGCACGGACGCAGGGTCCACGGCGAGCGGCGGCGATAGCAGGTTGGCGTTGAGCACCGAGTAGAGACGCCCCTCCATCTCGCAGAGGGCGGCGGCCTCCACGCCGCAGCGGCTGCAGATGAGGAACGTCGCGGTCTCGTGGCCGAAGGCGTAGCGGCTCACGCGGTCGGGCTCGGCGAGCGTGACCGTGAGGCGGCCGGAGGGCGCCGAGACATAGAGGCTGCCGTGCTTCTGGCAGAAGCTGCAGCCGCAATGGCGGGGGGAAAGCGCGGTGTCGTCCTCCACCTCGAGTGCGACGCCGATCGCCCCGCAATGGCAGGCACCTTCGAGAACCCTCGTCACCGGCACGCCTCCCTCTCTATGCCGGGCCGGCACTTCCGCCCCGGTCGATCATCGCGTAAACACGGCTCAAGTATCAGGCCCGGCAGGACGAACCAAGGAGCCTTCCATGAGCCGCGATGAAACCGCGACCACGTCCGCGCCCACCTACACGATGGGCTACGGCCCGGAATTCCGAAAGATGCTGGAGCGGCGCAACGCGGCGGACTGTGCCGCGCACCTGCTGCCGCACCTCAGGCCCGGCATGCGCCTGCTCGACCTCGGCTGCGGCCCCGGCACGATTTCCGTGGGGCTGGCGGAGGCGGTGGCGCCGGGCACGCTGCTCGGCCTCGACATGGAGGAGACGCAGGTCGAGATGGCCAACGCCGCCGCAAGGGCCGGCGGGCACGACAACGCCTCGTTTCAGACCGGCGACGCGACCGACCTTCCCTTCGACGACGCCTCGTTCGACGTGGTCCATTGCCACGCCCTGCTCAACCATGCGCCGGGCACGCAGGCGGTGCTGGCCGAGGTGAAGCGGGTGCTGAAGCCGGGCGGGCTCTTCGCCGCGCGCAAGGCGTTCTGCGATTCGTGCTTCTTCGAGCCCGCGCGGGATATCGGCGGCATCAGCGGCGAGACCGTGTGGGCGACGTTCGTCAGGCTGCTCGGGGCCAACGGCGGCCATCCGCAGATGGGCGGGGAGCTGAAGGCCGCCTTCGTCGAGGCAGGCTTCGTCGAGATTCGCGCCTCCGCCTCCTTCGAGACCTACGACACGGCCGACGACCTGGCCTTTCTCCACGGCCTTATCGTGGGCTGGTTCTTCTCGCCGCTGACCATGCAGGCGGCCGTCAAGCACGGGCTGGCGAGCGAGGCGCAGTTCGAGCACTGGCGCCGCTCGCTCGACGAATGGATGGAGGAGCCCGGTGCCTTCGCCGGCTTCGCCTGGGGCGAGGCGATCGGCCGGAAGCCTTGAGCCGGCTATCGCGCCGCGGCTATTCCAGCGTGACGCGGTAGTTGCCGAGGGGGTCGATGACGGCTTCGGCGTCTTCCGGCACCAGGACGGTGGTGGTCGCCTCTTCGACGATGGCGGGGCCATTGATGCGGGCGCCGGGCGCGAGGTCGTCGCCGCGATAGACCGGCACGATCTCTGGCGCGTCGCGACCGGGCAGGTGGACCAGCCGGGTGCCGTGGGGGCTTGCCTCTTGCGCGGCTGCCGCGGCCTCCACGGGCGCGAGGTCGGCGGCCGCGGGGCCGATGGCGCGCACCTTCCAGGTGGTGAACTCGACCAGGTCGTTCTCGTTCCTGATGGTGTAGATGCGCTCGTGCATCCGGTGGAAGCCGTCGGCAAGCCCGGCCACGTCGCCCGCCGCAAGCGCGCCGTCCGACGTCCCGAACGGCACCTCGATCTCCCATGACTGGTACTGGTAGCGGCCTAGATAGGCGTACTCGAAGCGCTGGTCCGCCTCGGCGATGCCCGCGCGGGCAAGGAAGGCGCGTCCCCGCTCCTCCAGTCCGGCCAGCACCACGTTGACGCCCTCCAGGTCGAAGCGGGCGGCGTCGGTCACCAGCGTCGCCGTCTCCTCCCACACGATGTCGGAGATGAGGCCGCCGAAGGCGCTGAGCCCGGCCGAGAACTTGGGCACCATGTAGCCCTTGATGCCGAGCACGCGGGCCATCTGCCCCATGTGCACGGCGGTGGCGCCGCCGCCGGCCACGAAGTAGCTCTCGCGCGGGTCGATCCCCTCCTGCACCGTGATGTCCTCGATGGCGGCGATCATGGTGTGATCGACCGTGCTGGCGATGGCGCGGGCCGCGGCCGCGAGCCCGATGCCGAGCGCATCGGCGATGGTGCCGACCGCATGCTCCGCCGCCTCCCGGTCGAGGTGCATCCGGCCGCCGAGGAAGTAGTCCGGATCGATGATGCCGAGCACCACGTCGGCGTCGGTGACGGTGGGCCGCATGGCGCCGAGGCCGTAGCAGGCGGGGCCGGGGTCGGCGCCGGCGCTCTCCGGTCCCACGCGCAGCAGCCCGCCCGCGTCCACGTGCGCGATGGAGCCGCCGCCGGCCCCCACCGAGCGCACGTCCACCTTGGGGATGCCCAGCATGTCGAACTCGGTCAGCATCGCTTCGGGCGAGATCACGAGCTGCCCGTCGCGCACCGCCGACACATCGAACGAGGTGCCGCCCATGTCCACGACCACGAGATCGGGCGCGTCCGCGAGCCGCCTGGCCGCGACCGGGGCCAGCGTCGGCCCCGACATCACGCTGTAGATCGGCCGCTCGGCGATCTCGTCCGGCGGCATCATGCCGCCCAGGCAATTCGCGATCATCAGCTCGTTGCCGTAGCCGCTCTTGCGCAGGCCCCGGTCGAGCGCGTGGACGTAGGCGCTCACCACCGGCCTGAGCGCTGCGTCGATGGCGGCCGAGACGGCGCGGCGGTACTCGCGGGCGATGGGGTTGAGCCGGTGGCTGAGCGTGACCGGGACCTCGGGCCAGGCCTCGCGCACGATCTCGCCCACGCGCCGCTCGTGGTCGCCGTTCACCACCGACCAGAGCAGGCAGACGGCGACCGCCTCGACGCCGAGCCTGCGAAAGTCCTCGACCGCCGCGCGCACGTCGTCCTCTTCCAGCGGGGTGTGCTCCGCGCCGGTGGCGTCGATGCGCCCGCGCACGCCGCGCGTTCTGATCCGGGGCACGAAGGGCTCGGGATAGGCGAGGCGCCACTTGAACGGCGGCTTTCGCGGCGCCTCGCGCAGCGTGAGGATGTCGCGGAAGCCGTGGGTGCAGATCAGGCCGACCGGCGCGTGCTTCTCTTCCAGCAGCGCGTTGGTGGAGACGGTCGTGCCGTGGACGATGCGGGCCACGCGCGCCATGAAGTCGGGGAGCGCGAGCTCGTAGCCGCCCGCCGCGAGCTTCAGCGCGTTCATGAAGCCGAGCTCGAAGGCGGCGGGCGTGGAGGGGGTCTTGAAGATGCGCAGGCGCTGGTCCGCGTCCGAGACAACGCAGTCGGTGAACGTGCCGCCGATATCGATGCAGACCTGGAAGTCGCCGCGTGGGCGGGCCTCGGCCATCTAGCTGGCGGCCCCGCCGGTCCGCGTCGCGCGGAGGCGCGCGGTTTCCTTGCCGTCGACCTCGTGCCGGATGCCGTCCTCGGCGAGACGGAGCGCCACGGCGTAGACCTGCTCCGCCTTCCCCGGGCTGAGCCAGCCGTTGTCGACCGCGCGGGCGACCGCCTCGGGCTCGCGCCGCGCAGGGTCGCCGTAGCCGCCGCCGGCGGTGGTGACGAAGCGGAACACCTCGCCGGGCGCACAGCGTTCCTCGTGGAAGGAGGGGAGGGTGACGAGCGCGCCGTCGGCGCCCCGCTTCTGGTTGACCGAGGGCGCGCCGTCGCTGCCGCCGCGCACGCCCTTGGAGGGGTAGGTGTCACCGTCGCTGCAGTAGACGGCGGTCATCTCGCCGGCGACGGGTCCGTAGACAGCGAGCGTGCCCGGCGCGCCGTCCCACTCGCCGTGGCCGAGCGTGTCGATGGCAAGCTCCCGGCACTCGAAGTGGATGGGGAACATGCTCTCGTCCACCTCGGTGGGGGAGAGGATCTGCATGCCGCCGTCCACCGGCCCGCCGAAGGTGACCCAGCCGTCGTAGCCCGGCAGCCCCGGCCCGCCGCCGAAGCCGATGAACATCTGGTTGACGTAGGTCTGGCCGTCGCGGCGCGGGTCCTCGCCCGAGATCACGGCGAGCCCCAGAGCCTGCTGGTAGCCGCCCTCGGCCATGCCGTGCGCAGGCCCGATCTGCGCGAAGCAGCAGGAGACGGCGTTCACGAGGCGGTCGGTGACATTGGTGGTCGCGACCGACGTGCCGACCGGGAAGCGCGGGCGGCCGACGATGCAGCCATCGCGCAGCAGCACCCGGATGCGCCGCGCGCTGCCCTCGTTGTGCGGGATGGTGTAGTCGATGTTGTAGAAGACGCCCGCGCGGCAGGCGGCGATGGCGCAGGTCTCGCTCAGGTTCAGCCCGCCGGGGATGCAGTCGATGTTGTCGCGCACGTCCACCGTGATCGTCGCCTCGTCGGGGTCGACCGTGACCCGCGCGCGGACCGGGATGCCCTCGTCGGCGACGCCCGGTAGCGGATCGTGGCGGTTCTCGTATGACCACGAGCCCGGCGGCAGCGTGCGGATGGCGGCGGCGGCGCGGCGCTCGCCGTAGGCCATCCAGGCCTCGACGAAGCGGGCGATGGTCTCCGGCCCGTACTTCTCCACCAGCTCCCTGATGCGGCGCTCCGCCGTGCGGCAGGCGCCCACCTGGGCGAGGTAGTCGCCGTACCAGAGGTCCGGCACCCGCACCTTCATCTTCGCCATGCGGATGATGTCGCGGAGCTCCTTGTAGCCGCGCTCCACGCGGACGCCGGGGAAGTGCAGCCCCTCCTCGTAGATTGTCTTGGCGTAGGGCAGGTAGGTGGATGGGATCGGCGCGCCGACATCGGCGTGGTGGGCGCGGGAGACGGTCCAGAAGAGCGGCTTGCCGTCGAAGAACACCGGTACGCAGAGCGTGAGGTCCGCGTGGTGCGTGACGCCCGTGTAGGGGCAGTTGTTGAGGAAGGCGTCGCCCTCCTCGATGTCGTCGAAGAACTCGGTGAGCGGCCGGGTGGTGAGGTCGATCGCCGCCGCGTGCACCGGGATGCACTCCTCGATGCAGACCAGCCGGTGGTCGTAGGTGAGGATGGCGCAGGACATGTCGCGCGCGATCTTGATGACGCCCGACTTGCTCGCGCGCAGCACGCCGTTGCTCATCTCGCGCAGGATGGCGCCGAAGCGGCTGGAGAGCACCGAGAGCAGCATCGGGTCGAAGTCCGGCGCCTCGGCCGTCATCGCATCGCCGCCGACGACGATGGTATCGGGATCGGAGAGGGGCATGTCGTCCATGGCGGCTACACCAGGTTGCGGAGGGAGGCTAGGTCGAAGGCGTCGTCCACGTCGAGCCAGTGGCCGGTGATGTAGAGCACGTCGATGACGGCGCCTTGGGCGATCAGGCGGGCGAAGACGTCGGGGAGGTCGGCGCCGTCAAGGGTGCCGTCCCCGGTCATGGCGTCGAGCACGCCGCGCACCAGCGCGGCGCCTTCCTCGCTCAGCCTGGTGAGGCCGATGAACTCGCCGTGCGCGGTGCCGGCGCCGGCTTCGTCGCTCCAGATCGCCTCCAGCGTCACGCGCTCGTCGTCGAGATAGCCGCCGGTGAACGGCCGGGAGCAGCGCACCCAGTCGACCGCGCGGTCGGGCGCGCGGGAGGCGTCGACCCGGCGCCGCGCATCGACGACCGTGACGATGTCGCCGTCTGCGGCAAGCAGGCCGTCCAGCACGTGCCGGCGGAACAGGATGTCGCCGTAGGAGATCAGGCAGGGCCCGTGGAGCCGGTTGCCGGCGCAGGCGAGGGAGGCCGCTTCGCCGGTCTCGTCGTAGCGGTCGTTGTCGACCGCCTCGATGCCGGGGATGTCGATGGCCTCCTTGCGGTAGCCCCGCACCACGGTCACCTCGCCCACGCCGCTCCGGTTCAGCGTCCGCACGAGGCGCTGAAGCAGCGGCTCGCCGCGCACGTCGATCATGCACTTGGGCCGCTCGGCGGTGAGCGGGCCGAGCTTGCCCCCGCGCGAGGCCGCGAGCAGGATCGCGCGATGGCCGCCGGCTGCGGCGAGGTAGCGCGCCTCGGCCGCCGCAAGCTCCGCCTGGCCCGTGAGCGCGAACACCTCGCGGACCGGCGTGATCTCTTCCTCGACGGCGACGAGGGATTCGCTCTCCCGGATCGCCTTGCTCACCTGGCGCATGGCGGAGACCGCGGCCCGCATGTTGTGGTTCGCCCAGATCACCATGGAGACGCCTGCATCGCGAAACGCCTGCGTCGGCGTGCGGTGGTACATGGTGGGCACGATCACCACCGGCGCGCGCCCTGCCCAGGCCTCGCAGAAGCCGGTGATCTCGTCGGCGTGGTCCTTCTTGGAGTGGATCAGGACCGCATCGGCGCCGGCGCCGTGATAGGCCTCGGCGCGGCGCAGCGCTTCCTCCATGCCCCAGCCGGCGATCAGCGCCTCGACGCGGGCGACGATCTGAAAGTCGTCGTCGCTCTGGCTGTCCTTGCCCGCCTTGATGCGGCCGCAGAACTCGTCGACGTCCGCCAGCGGCTGGTTCTCGCCGATGAAGGAGTTGGTCTTGGGGAACAGCTTGTCCTCGATGCAGACCCCGGCGATGCCGCGCTGGCAGAGCTTCCGCACCAGGCGGCGCACGTTGTTGAAGTTGCCGTAGCCGGTGTCGCCGTCCACCAGGATGGGGATCGTGGTGGCGTCGGCCATGAACTCCAGCATTTCGAGGACCTGGGTCCAGGAGGCCTCGTTGTTGTCGCGCACGCCGAGCGCGGCCGACATCGAGAGGCCCGACGCCCAGATGCCCTCGAACCCGGCCTCCTCCACGATCTTGGCGGAGAGCCCGTTGTGCGCCTCCATGATGAAGGTGAGGGCAGGGGCCTGCAGCAGGCCATGCAGCCGCGCAGCCTTGGAGGCCGACGCTGGCGCTGCGTCGTCGCTGCCGATGGGTAGCCTGGTCGCCATGGGAGGTCGCCGGTTCGCTGCCCGTTCGTCCGTGAACCCGACGTATCGCGGTGATATATAAAGGCTAACGACTAGCCCGTGCCGATGCAATGCGGCGTGCCGGACCCTCCTCACCGGGCGCTCGAAGCGTGAGAGCCCCACCGATAACGCGAGCGCGCCGCCGGCGCGACGTCTTCCGGCGCGGGCGACATGCGTGTAACTGGAACAGAATGTCATCCACCGATCGCGACACCAGCCCCGATCCCATCGCATTCATCGATCTGCGCGCCCAGTACCGGCGGCTCAAGGCCGATATCGACGGCGCGATCGCGCGCGTTCTGGAGGACGGCCGGTACGTCATGGGGCCGGCGGTGGCCGAGCTGGAGGCGGCCCTTGCCGCCCGTGCCGGTGCCGCCCACGCGGTCACCTGCGCGAGCGGGACCGATGCCCTACAGATCGCGCTGATGGCCGAGGGGGTCGGACCGGGCGACGCCGTCTTCATTCCGAGCTTCACCTTCACCGCGACGGCGGAGGTGGTGGCGCTGATCGGGGCTGCGCCGGTCTTCGTCGACGTCGACGAGGAGACCTACATGATCGATCCCGCCCACCTCGCGGCGCAGGTCTCGCGCACCGCGGACGAGGGGCGGCTCGTGCCGCGCGCGGTCATCGCGGCGGACCTCTTCGGCCAGGCGGCGGACTACGACGCGCTCGCCCCCATCGCGGCGCGGTGGGAGATGCTGCTGATCGACGATGCGGCGCAGAGCTTCGGCGGGACGAGCGGCGGACGGCCGGTCGGCGCGCTCGCCCCGGTCACGACGACCAGCTTCTACCCGGCCAAGCCGCTCGGCTGCTACGGAGACGGCGGCGCGCTCTTCACCGACGACGCGGCGCGGGCGGCGCGCTGGCGTTCGATCCGTCAGCACGGCACGGGCAAGGGCCAGTACGACATCGTCCGCCTCGGCCTCAACAGCCGCTTCGATACGCTCCAGGCTGCGATCCTGCTGGTGAAACTGGCGGCCCTGGATGCCGAGATCGACGCGCGCGAGCGGGTCTCCGGGTGGTACGACTCTGCGCTGGCGGGGGCGGTCGCTTTGCCTGGGCGCCTGCCGGAGCGGCCCGCCCCCAGGGGGCCGTTAGCGCAACGGGGGGGGGGGGGCGGCGCGGGGGGAGCGGGGCGGGCCGCCCCCGCGGGACCCCCCCCCGGGCACAATACGCAGCCC
>JAPPMY010000104.1 GCA_028818855.1 Rhodospirillales bacterium | reverse complement strand
TCGGGATCACGTGGTCGCCGTAGTCGGCGACGATGCGCTCCTCCGCGCCGTTGGTTAGGTAGATGGTGAACTGGGTCACGCCCGCCGCCTCCAGCGCCTTGAGCTTGGCCACGTGCTCCTCCGGCTCGCCCAGGATGCAGAAGGAGTCCGTGATCTCGGGCGTGATGTAGTAGGTGTTGTCGGAGATCTTGTCGGCGTGCTGGCGGTAGTTGTAGCCCTCGCCGCCCGCACCCGCGCCGCGGCGCGCCTCGATGTAGGCGGTGAGACTCGGCGGCACGAGGTCGGTGCCTGCGCCGTACTTCTCCACGATGTCGGCCACGTGGTTGCCGACCAGCGCCGGGAACCACTTGGTCTGGGCGACGCCTGCCTCCTTGTCGCCGACCCAGACGGGGGCTGCCGAGAGCACCCGGTAGCCCCCCATGTCGCGGCCGGCGGCCTCGCCCGCTGCCTTGGCCTGGCCGCCGAACCATTCGCAGAGCCCCACGTCCGCAAGCTGGATGATGAGCCCGTCGCCGACCTCGCCTGCGGTCTTGAGCGCCTTCGGCCCATAGGCCGCGAACCAGACCGGCATAGGGTGGCCCGCCACCCAGTCCATGTAAACGGGCTCCGGGCAGTCGGCGTACTGCACAGTATCGCCCGCCACCATCTTGCGCATGGCGTCGCAGAACTCGGCGGTGTAGGCGAGCGTTGCCGGCGACTTGCCCATGACCCGCATGGAGCTGTCGCCGCGGCCGACCGCAATGTCGAAGCGCCCTCGCCCGATGTCGCTCAGCGTGGCGAAGAGGCTGGCGGCCACCGACCAGTCGCGCACCTTCGGGTTGGTCACCAGCGGGCCGAAGCGCACCCGCTCGGTATGCGCCATGCAGACCGCCATCTTGGTGTAGCAGTCCGACCAGAGGATGTGGGAATCGAAGAACCAGACATAGTCGAAGCCCGCCGCCTCGCACTGGCGCGCGATCGCGATGGTGCGCTCGATGCTGATGTCGCCCTTGAAGGCAATCCCGAACTCCATGCCGCTTCTCCTCCGGTCAACTCATGGTGCGCTCTGTTCCGCGCCGGTGCCGTTCGCCGGCGCCTTGAGCTTCCGCCCGAGCGGATGCACCTCGCCCGGCCCGTAGCCTTCTGCCGCGGGCCGGGCAGCGGTGCGCCGCTCGGCCGTCGCCGTCTCGTCGATGCGGAGCGGATCGCCCGCTCCGTTGCTGCCCGCGATGGCGACGCCGTAGACCTGCGCGGCCTTCTCCCGCGTGATCCAGCCCTGCTCGACATCGGCCAGCACCGCCTCGGGCGGCCTTGCGCAGGGGTCGCCGAAGCCGCCGCCGCCGTTGGAGCGGTAGATGAGCTGGTCGCCGGGGCTAAGGCGGATGCCCATGGCGTGCATGCCAAGCTCCTCCTCCCTCTCCGGCGAGGCCGCGCGGCGGAGGCGGAGCGTGTTGGGCCCGCCGTTGGTGCCGCCGGCAAGGCCGAAAGGCGTCACCTCGGCCCGGTCGCCGTGCATGGTCATGGTCATGGCGCCCAGCGTCTTGAAGCTGCGGTCGATGCCGACCCCGCCGCGCCAGGTGCCGTCACCGCAGGAATCGGCGACGCCCTCGCAGTTGGTGTAGAGCAGCGGGTACCAGCGCTCCAGGATCTCCACCGGCTGGTTGGTGGCACCGCCGATGAAGATCATCATCTGGAAGGGGTTGCCGTCCTTGTAGCTGCGCGCGCCCTGGCCGCCCTCGTTCCAGAGGTAGTTGACGTAGTGCTTGCCGGTCTTGGGATGGACGCCGCCGATGCAGAGGTTCGCGAGGTTGATGCCGGCGGCGTACATGCGCTTCGGGTTCACGTCCTGGAACGCCGCCGCCCAGCAGGCCATGGTGACCGCCGCGACCTTCTCGTAGGCGCCGCTGGCGTAGCCGGAGGCGGGCGTCGGCTCCTCGATGTGGACGCAGCTCCCCGGCACGGACAGCACGTCCACCGCCCGGCTCAGCCCGTGGTTGAGCGGCGCAAGCTGGGGGAAGCAGTGCAGCGTGCCGTCGAAGACGGCGGTCTCCAGCGAAGCGCGGGGGAAGCCGAAGGGGCCGACGGGCGCCGCGTCGCTCTCGCGGAAGTCGAAGCTCGCGCGGTCGCCCTCGATGGTGAGCCGGCAGTGCACCCGGATGCGGGGTGTATCGGGGTGCATGATGTCCTTGTCGGAAAAATCCTCGAACTCGTACTGGCCGTCCGGCAACCGGCTGACCTGGGCGCGGAAGCGCTCCTCGGTGTAGTCGAAGATATCCTCGAACAGCGCCTCGACGGTCTCCGCCCCGTGGCGGGCGTAGAGCTCCAGCAGGCGGTCCTCGATCAGCGAGCCGGCCTGGCGCTGGGCGTGGATGTCGGCGATGCGCTCGCGCCCGGTGCGCATGTTGTACTCGATCAGCGTCATCACCGTGCGATCGAGCTCACCGTCGTGGAAGAGCCGCATCGGCGGCATCCGCAGCCCCTCGGAGTAGCAGTCCACCGCGCGCGGGTTGAAGCTGCCGGGCAGCGCGCCGCCCACGTCGGGCCAGTGGCCGGTGCTGGAGTTGAAGGCGACGAGGCACCCGTCGTGATGGATGGGCCTGATCAGCTTCACGTCGTTGCAGTGGATGCCGCCGGTGTAGGGGTCGTTGAAGATGTAGATGTCGCCGGGCTCGAACGCGTCCACCCACTCCTTCACCACCCGGACGGAAGGCTCGAAGGAGCCGATGTGCGGGGCCTGGTCCCGGTCGCCGTGGGCGACGAGGCGGCCCTCCGCCGTCAGCAGGGCACAGGAATGGTCGTGCCCCTCGCTGATGGTGGGCGCGTAAGCCAGGCGGGCGATCATCTCGCTGCCTTCGTCGCACATGCTGCCCAACGCGTTGCGCAGCACCTCGAAGGTGATGGGGTCGAGCTGCATCGTCCTACCCGCTCGTGCAGATCAGGTTGAAACGCTCGTCGACCCGCGCCTGGGAGCCGGGGACGAGCAGGGTGGTGCTGTCCAACTGCTCGATGATGGCGGGGCCGGCAATCTCGAAGCCGGCGGGCAGCGCGGTCCGCTCGTAGACCGGCGCCTGCACCCACCCCTCGGCCACGTCGAACACCTGTCTCTGCCCGCGCGGAGCGGGATCGCTCGCGCCGTTCGCGCCGAACGTAGGTGCCGCGCCGGCCGCGGCGCGCGCCTCCGCTGCGACGCGGGCGTTGACGATCTCGAGCTCGGCAAGGTCCTCCGGCAGGCTGTAGCCATAGTCCTCGGTGTGGCGCTCGTGAAACGCGCGGAAGAGCCCGCGGATGTCGTCGTCATCGAGCGCGCCCGCCTTGACCGCGAGCGTGAGGCCGCCCGAGACCTGGCCATAGTAGCGCACATCGATCTCGCGGCGGAGCACCACGT
>JAPPMY010000268.1 GCA_028818855.1 Rhodospirillales bacterium | reverse complement strand
GCGCTCGCGGATCGCGGTCAGCACGTCCTGCAGGGGCCGGCGCTCGCGCGTGTGGTAGTGGACGTCGTTGGTAGCGATGGGGGGTGCCTTGTGGCGTTCGGCCAGCGCCGCCAACCGGTTGAGGCGGCTACGGTCGTCGCCCCGGTAGAGCATGTGGGCGGCGAGGTAGAGCGGGCCGTCATGGCGCCGGCGCAGCGTGCCGAGCGCTGCCGCGAACGCCTCGTCGTCCGGGCGGGCCGGCGGCAGCGCGATCAGCACCTGGCCCTCGGCGTGCGCCGTCACGTCGTCCCTATGGAGCACGCAGCCGCCCTTGGCCGCGCGCCGCTGGCCGAGGGTCAGCAGGCGGCAGAGGCGGCCGTAGGCGGCGCGGTCGCGGGGATAGCAGAGGAGCGAGAGTCCGCAGGCGAGGTCGAGCCTGGCACCCGTCAAGAGACGCAGGCCGGCCGCCTTGGCCGCGACGTGGGCGCGCACCGCACCGGCCAGCGTGTTGCGGTCGGCGATGCCGATGGCGGCAAGCCCCAGCTCCCCCGCCCGCCCCACCAGCTCGTCGGCGTGAGAGGCGCCGCGCAGGAAGCTGAAGTTGCTCACCGCCTGCAGCTCGGCGTAGGCGACGTGCCGGCGCACGTCAGCCATGTCGCGCGGGATCGCGCGCGCTGGCGCGGACCGAACGTCGCCCACCTCCCCCTGTTCCCCTCCTCCCAGGAGGAGGGGGGACGCAGGCGGCGATGGCGTCGTTTCCCCTTCGGCCCGGTGCGGCGGAGGAAGGTGCCGGCGGCGCCGCCCGTTCTCCCTCTCCTCCCCACCGGGGAGGAGAGGGCCGGGGTGAGGTGGGGGTGTTTGCGTTCCTCGGTGACGACGCGCGCGTCATCCATGTCGCGCGGAAACGAGCGCTAACCATAGAGCCCGTGCACGTACCAGCGGGGCGAGGTGCCGGTGCCGGCATCGCCGTAGAGGCCGGCGCGGTAGAGCCAGTAGCGCCGGCCGTCCGCGTCCTCGATGCGGTAGTAGTCGCGCACCGCCCAGTCCCGGTCCCCGGCCCACCACTCCGGCTCGATGCGCTCGGGCCCCGCGGCGCGCATGACCCGGCGGCGCACGCGGCGCCAGGTGAAGAGCAGCGGCGGGCCGTCCGGCACCTCGGCCATCACCTCGATGGGCTCGGGCCGGTCGAACAGGCGGAAGGGCCGTTGGGGGTGCTGCGGCGCCGCAGACGCCGCGGGCGCTTCGGACCACGGCACCGGCTCCCGGCCGGGAGCCACCGCCCGCTCCGCCGCCTCCGGCCGGTGGCGGGCGAGCGGCTCCAGGCGGCAGACGGCGCCCGCACCGAGGCGCGCCTGCAGGCGGTCGACCAGCAGGTCCAGACCACCCTGCCTCTGCCCGTCTCCGGTGAGCGAGAGTTGGCTCGTCGCGAGCGGCTCGACGCGCTCGGCGTGGAGCGCCGCGCAATCGATGCCGAAGCCGGGGTCTATAGTCTCCAGCGTCTCGCGGAAGAGGCGTGTGAGGTGCTCGCCCTCCCGCGTCGCGCGCGCCGTGGCGACCGTGCGCCGCACCACGCTGCCGTCGACCCGGTAGCACCAGAGCGCGAGCAGGCGCACGCCGAGTCCGTCGCGCTCCAGGGACGCGGTGAGCCCCGGCATGAGTCGGGCCAGCATCGCGTCGAGCCCCGCCCGGTCGATCAGGGGCTCCGGCAGGGCCAGGCGCTCCAGGCAGGCAGGCGGCGGAGCCAGGGGCACGATCGGCTCGGCGCACCGGCCCAGTGCCCGGTCGAGGCGCGCCAGCACCGCGCTCCCCCGCTCCCGGCAGGGGAAGCGGCGGGCGAGCGAGGCGCGCGGCATGCCCTCCACCGCGCCGACGGTGGTAAGGCCCAGACGCCGCAGCAGGTGGGCGTCCTCGGCCGCGAGCCGCAAGGCCTCGACCGGGAGGTCCGCGATCGCCGCGTGGGTTTCGCCGGGCGCGGCGATGCGTGCGTCCGCACCGCCGTTCTCCGCCGGACCGAAGCGAGCCAATGCCCAGGCGGCGCCAGGCGTGTCGGCGAGGCCGAGGCGGTTCTCGACGCCCAGACCCGTGAGCCGCGCCGCGATCTCGTCCATGAGCGCCGCCTCTCCGCCGAAGAGGTGGGCGCAGCCGGTGATGTCGAGCAGCAGCCCGCCGTCGCCGCTATCGCCATCGTCGCTGGCGTCCACCGCGCACCACGGTGTGAAGCGGTTGCACCAGAGGGCAAGCCGCTCGAGTCCTTGCCGGTCCGCCGCCGGATCGGCGCGCGCCGTGGCGAGGCCCGCGAGCAGGGCGCGGGCATCAGCAAGGCGCATGCCGGACCTCAGCCCCGCCGCGCCGGCCTCGCGGTTGACCGCCCACAGCACCGGCCCGCGCCGGCCCGGCGCCACCAGCGCGAAGGGAACCGGCCTGGTCGCCTCCGCAGTCTCAGGCGCTGGCGAGTGCGCGGGCTTCGCCCGCGCCCGCCGCAGTCGCGCGCGGCGCAGCCGGTCGATCGGCCAGCGCGGCAGCCAAACGGAAATCACCCGTCTCATGGTTCCACTCCACATCGCATGTGGCGGGCCGCCCGCCGCGCGCGCGCATCAGCGCCAAGCGCCAGCGGGGCAGGCCGGGCGCGCCCTCGTCGAACGGATCGGCGTCGCCCGGCAGCGCCGCCACCCGCCAGCGCGTGAGCGCCGCGCTCGCCGGGCCGAGCTCGTCGTGGCGCAGCAGCAGCGCGGGCGTCGCGCCCTCGGCCGCGGCGAGGGCGAGGCGCCGGCTCACGGTGAATTCGATGCTCTCGGCCTCGGCCAGCACCGCCGCGAGCGTGCCGCAGCGCAGCCCCTCCTCCATCGCCCAAGGCACGTCCTTCTCGCGGCGGGCGCGGAGGATCAGCAGGTCCGCCGGCTCCAGGCCGAGGTCGCGCCAGCCCGGCCCGTGGAGGCGGCCGAAGCGCGCGGCTCCGCCCCGGCTCTGGCAGACCAGCACCGCGCCCTGCCCGCCGGCATGCGCGAGCCGCACCAGCAGCGCGGCGAGAAAGGCGGCCGCTGCTGGTGCGTCAGCGGCGGTGACACCCACCGCCTCGTGCAGGCCGTCGGCTGCGAGCCCGGCCTCGGGGAGCGCGCCGTCCAGGGCGTCCACGCCGAGCCGCCAGGGCTGCGGCAGGCAGCGTGCGGCGGCGTTGCCGTCCACCGCAGGCGGACGACGTTCCAGCACCGCGATACGCCGGCGCAGCGCTGCCAGATCGGTAGTGCCGTCGCACGGGGACCCGACTCGCATCAGGGATATGGGGCGAAAGGCGCTCACGATTGTTCATCATTTGTTCTTTTTCAAGGTCTGTCAAGCCAGAGGAATGTGCGCTGTGGCGTATTTCGACATCGTGACGCTGATCTTTGGC
>JAPPMY010000082.1 GCA_028818855.1 Rhodospirillales bacterium | reverse complement strand
AGGGCTGCCTTCGCGGACCAAATCGCGATTAAGAGGCGCGAGGCGCGAGGCGCGATTCTACACTTCAACCGGTTCACCGCAGTCAAGCCCCCAACAGGCTCCTTCGCTTTCAGCCGCGACAGCTTAAGCCAACACACGGTCTCGGACAACCGATCCCCACAGATACCGTGCGCACTCTCAGTAGACCCTCGCCTGCATTGAACTGTTACCTCGCGCTTCCTATAGTGCGGCTCGGAAGGCGTGCGGCGGTTCGGGGAACTTTGCCTCAGGTGCGCGGCGGGCGCTGCCGCTCAAGCGCCGCTCGGGCTGACTGCCAGCCACACGACGGTTTGCATAGCTCGGCTGCTTGAGAGGCAGGAAGCGGGATAGCAGACGCCTTGCGGCGTTAGGGTTGCACACCTGCCGCCCGTACCGCGCAATTTCTGCCTGATCTCGCCGATGTATGGATGGAGAGAAAGTTCCGTAGTTAGAGCGGGTTAGGGTACACCCTGTTTCTTCCGGCCCCGTGGCTTGCCTGTGCAATCGCCGCCGCGGCCGCTTCCTATATTGACCCGCTGCCGCGCGGCCCCTGACCAAGGAGCCGCCACATGGCAAAGCCAGATTCCCGCCCTTCCTTCGCCCGTCGCATCGCGGCGGCCCGGCCCCGCGAGAAGGAGTATGCCGTCTGGGACGACGCGATCTCCGGGCTCGGTGTGCGCATCTACCCGAACGGCGCCCGGAGCTTCTTCCTGCGCCGCCGGCTGCCCGACGGCGGGGTGCGTTCGGTCACCCTCGGACCTGCCGACCGGATGAGCCTGCCCGAGGCGCGCAACCAGGCGCGCCGGGCGCTCACGACCTTGGTTGAGACGCCGGAGACGGGGGACGGCCCCCGATATCCCGGCCGTCCCATGACGGAGTTCGCCGAGGAGTTCATCGAACGTCACGCGCGTCACTGGAAGCCGAGCACGCTGGCGGGCAACCGGCGCTTCATCCGCGACGTCATCCTGCCCGCCTTCGGGGACATGACCGTGGACGCCATCGCGGTCGAGCACGTTCAGGACTGGTTCGCCTCCATGGCCAACCGGCCCGGCACCGCCAACCGGGCGATGCCGGTGCTGTCGGTGATGATGAAGACGGCCGAACTGTGGGGGTATCGCCTCCACAACACCAACCCCTGCCGGAACACCCGGCGCTACCCGATGGCGCCCAAGGAACGCTATCTCACGCCCGAGGAGTTCGCCCGGCTCAACGCCGTGCTCACCCGCGACGAGTTCTGGTGCCCGCATGTCGTCGCCGTCATTCGCCTGCTGCTGCTGACCGGCTGCCGGGTCGGCGAGGTCCTCGCGCTCGAATGGGACTGGATCAGGGACAAGCGCATCATGCTTCCCGATTCGAAGTCGGGGCCGCGCACGGTGTGGCTGTCGGGAGCCGCGCGCGCGGTGATCGATGCGATCCCGCGCTACGGCGAGGACTGCCCGTATCTGTTTCCGGGCCGCCCGCCGACCCGGCCGATCCGGAACATCGACGTGCAGTGGGGCCGTATCCGCCGCGAGGCCGGGCTGTTCGACGTGCGCCTGCATGACTGCCGGCATAGCTGGGCCTCGGTCGCCGCGATGAACGGCGTGGACATGGTGACCATCGCGAAGCTGCTCGGCCACGCCCTGGTCGAGACCACCGAGCGCTACGTCCACCTGTCCGACCGATCGGTGGCGGAGGCCGCCGAGCGCGTCTCGGGGCGCATCCAGGCGGCGCTGGCCGGAAGCGGCCGGAAGCGGGAGGGAGGGGCCGGCCATGCCGACGGTTGACCTGACCGCGAAGCTCGCCCGCGACAGCCGGCCCGGCGAGAAGGAGACCATCCTGTTCGACCGGGCGCTGCCGGGCTTCGGGCTGCGCATCCATCCGAGCGGGCGCAAGGTGTGGATCGTCCAGGCGCGCATCGACGGCCGGACCCGGCGCCTGGGCCTAGCCCGGCACGGCGAGATCGCGCTGGCCGAAGCGCGGCGCCGCGCCCGCGAGATGCTGGCGCGTATCCGCGCGGGCGACGATCCCGCCGAGGAGGCCCGCAAGGCGAGGGCCGCGCCGACGGTGAAGGACTTCGCCGACGAGTATCTGCGCTGTTGCGGCCCCGGCCTGAAGCCGTCGGGACGCCGGACCGTGCGCATCTATCTCAAGGCGCGCATCCTGCCCGCCTTCGGCGCCATGCGGCTCGACATGCTCGGCCCCGAAGACGTGGCCGCCTGGTTCGACGCCGCGAGCCGCGACTGGCCCGGCGCGGCGAACCGGGCGCTGGAGATCCTGCGCGCGATGATGTTCCGGGCCGAGGAGTGGGGATGGCGGGCGCCCGGCACCAACCCCTGTCTCGGGATCAGGATGAACCCGAAGAAGCCGGTCGCGCGCTTCCTCGACACCGGCGAGTTCGAACGGCTCGGCCGTGCGCTCGACGCGCGCGCCGCCGACTGGCCCGAGACCGTCGCCGCGATCCGGCTGCTCGCGCTTACCGGTTGCCGGCGCGGCGAGGTGCTGACACTGCGCTGGCGCAACATCGGGCGGGACACGATCCAGCTCGACGACGCCAAGGCCGGGCCGCGCACCGTGCCGCTGGGTTCGCCCGCGCGCGCGATCCTCGATGCGCTCCCCGGCGAGCGGCGGCCCGACGCGTTCGTGTTCCCCGAGCACGCCCGAAGCGCATGGTGGCAGGACCAGGTGCGGGTCCGATGGCACGCGATCTGCGCCGACGCCGGGATCGGCCGGGCGCGGCTCCACGATCTGCGTCACGCCGTAGCCAGCCACGCGGTGATGTCCGGCGAGAACCTGCCCCTGGTCGGCAAGCTGCTCGGGCATCGCCGCCAGGCCACGACCGCCGGCTATGCGCACCTGGCCGACGACCACCTCGTCGCGGCGGCCGAGCATGTCGGCAGCATCATCGCCGAGGCAATGGCGCTCGACCCCGGCGCGTCCGATCCCTGACAGCATCGCCGCCGGTGTCGTCGCCGCGCCGGCACGAGCACGCGGCCCGGTTGCCCCGGTGGGTCAACAGGCACCCCCCGCGCGTCTTCGCTCCGCGTAACGCGAGGCGCTACGCGAAGCCGCGCGGGTCCCCCCTGTTGACTACCGGGACAACCTCCGTCCCGTCGACCACGACCGCCAACAGCGCGCTTGCGCCGCCAGGCGTGCTTCCTATAATGACCCGGTAAGCCGCGCGGCGGGTCCGGAACCGTCTTCATCGCATGCGCGGCGAGGCCGGGCGCTCAAGCGCCGCTCGGGCTAAGCTGCGGGAAGCGCACGGTTTCCTCGGCCCGAAGCGCTTGCGTGTGGAGGGGCGTTGCTCGACGCCCTTCGGGCGTTATGGGCGTCACACCTGCCGCATCTGGGATGCCTGTCATCCCCTGTCACCCTGTGGCTCCCTC
>JAPPMY010000041.1 GCA_028818855.1 Rhodospirillales bacterium | reverse complement strand
CCTCTGTCGTCGGGAGCTTCAGTTCGAACCACCAGCGCACTCACGAGATGGTCGGCGCCTTCGGCGCGACCAAGACCGAGGAGTAGCCCAACCTGACCGCTAGGGGCTCCGGCCCCTCGCCTCGGTTCCCCCGGCGTTGGCGCGTAGCTGGCGCCGGGGTTTCTTTTTCGAGACAACGCCCATGCGCATCCTCGCCGCCGCCCTGATCCTGCTCCTCGCCCTCCCAGCCTCGGCTCAGGACATGCCCGCCCTGTTCCGCCAGGGCATGGAAGCGCTCGCCGCCGCTGACAAGACGAAGGACGAGGACCGCCGCGACGAATTGCTCGACGGGGCCATCGCCGCGTTCCGCAAGATGCTGATCGCCGACCCCCGCCTGGTCCGGGTCCGCCTCGAGCTCGCCCGCGCCTTCTTCCTCAAGGGCGAGGACGGGCTGGCGCGGGAGCATTTCGAGCGGGTGCTGGCGGGCAAGCCCCCCGCCGGCGTCGCGCTCAACGTCCAGCGCTTCCTCGCGCAGATCCGGGCCCGCAAGCGGTGGAGCATGCGGGTGGGCTTCGCGCTCGCGCCCGATACCAACCTGGGCGCCGGCTCCGACGACCGCACCATCTACATCGAGGTGTTCGGCCAGCGCCTGCCCTTCACCTATCAGGGCGACGAGCCGAAGTCGGGCATCGGCATCGCGGCCTGGGCGGGCGGCGAATACCAGCACCCGCTCTCTCGCACATGGCGGTTGCGCGCCGGCGGCGACGTCCACCGCAGGGAGTACCGCGAGCGCGAGTTCGACCGCATGACGGTGGCCGGCCATGTCGGGCCGCGCTGGCTGATCGGGCGGGGCACCGAGGCGAGCCTGCTGGCGAGCGTCCGCCAGCACTGGACCGCCGACGAGGCCGACCACCGCGACATCGGCGCGCGCGGCGAGCTCCGCCACCGCCTCAGCCGCCGCGCCACGGGGCACGTCACGCTCTCCCGCCATGAGCGGCGCTACGAGGAGCGCGACCATCTGGACGGCCCGGTGACCGATCTCTCCCTCGGCGCCGGGTGGGTGGCGTCGCCGACGATCCGGATCGACGCGGCGGTCGGCTGGGGCAGGGAGAAGCCGGAGACCGAGCGCTACCGCCACGAGCGGCGCTGGATGCGGCTGGGGGCGACGGCGGCGCTGCCGTACGGCTTCACGGTGGGCGCGAGCGGCACGCTGCGCTGGACCGGGTACGAGGGCAACTGGTTCCCGTTCACCGAGGACGGCTCGGCGCGCTCGGACATCACGCGCCATCTGCGCGTCTTCGCCCACAACCGGGCGTTCACGGTGGGCGGGTTCAGCCCGCAGGTCTCGCTGGTGCGGGAGGACCGCACCAGCAATGCCCAACTGCACGACTACGAGCGGACCTCGGGCGAGCTGCGCTTCGTCAGGCTGTTCTGATGACGGCCGGGCGCCCGCCGCCGGAACTTCACGAGCGCGTTTCGCGGATCGAGGAGAAGATGGCGATGCGGGACGAGGTGGCGGCGCTTCGGCTACTGATCGAGACCCGCAACGCGACGCTGCGCCGGGTCGGCCGCGCCCTGTTCGGCGCCGCGATCGCCATCGGCTTCCTGGTGCTCCTGCTGATCGTCACCCGGTGATCAGGACGGACGCGGCGCGCCGTCCGTCGGGCTTTCCGCCGATTGCCGGCACGACCCCGCCGGTCTTACCATCGCGATGGATCGTATCGCGTGGGGACAGGATGGGCCGGTTGATGAAGCACGGACCAGCGGCGGCCGCTCTGGCGCTCGTCCTGGCGGGTTGCGCCGGGACCGCGGACAAGTCCGCCAGCCCGCCGGTCTCGCCCGAGCCCCCGAGGACGGAAGAGGCGCTGCGCCGAGAATACGCCGCGCACCCGGAATTTCGCAACCAGTACGGTCTGGAACGGGTCAAGGCGCATTACGCCTACGCGCGCGGCGCGACCGGGGAGGGGGTGACGCTCGGCATCGTCGACAGCGGCATCGATCCGGATCACCCGAAGTTCCGAGGCAGGCTCGAAACCGAGAACCTGGAGGGCTACGAGCCCGACTTCGGCACCTGCGACGACCGCGCCCCGGACGGCTCCTGTCTCAGTCTGCTCGGACACGGCACCCATGTCGGCGGCATCATGGCGGCGAGCCGGCGAGCCGATGGCAGCACTGTAAGCGCGAACGCCATGCACGGCGTCGCCTTCGACGCGCGGGTGATCTCGGTCGGCTTCCCCAGCCTGGAACGAATCGTCGAGGAGATCGTCTCCGAGTACCCCGACCCCACACCCGAGCAGGAGCGCGAGATTACCGAGCGGATCGGTAATATCGAATCCGTCCTCGAGATGAAGTTCGCCTCGGCTTTCGAGCGGCTGAACGGGCGGGTCACGGCGGTCAACGCCAGCATGGGCCTGCCGGGCAACATCGAGGACTTCGATGCCGGGGCGGTGCGCGCGCGCTTTCCCAACGCGATCGGGGCGATCGCGCAGGCCGGTACGCCGGCGGCCGAGCGCACCGTCTACGTGTGGGCGGCGGGCAACTCCAGCGGCGAGGTCGAGCCCGGCGGTCCCATCGTCACCGCGACCTCGGTGGATATCGTGGCCGGGCTTCCGGCGCGCATCCCGGAGCTGCGCGGACACTCGCTCGCCGTGGTGGCGACCGACCGGGAGGGCCGGATCGCGGACTTCTCCAGCCGCTGCGGCATCGCGAAGGACTTCTGCCTCGCGGCTCCGGGGGTGGGCATCGCGGGTCCGGTGCCGGGCTTCTATTGCCCCGCCGGCACCGCCGCGTGCTACCTCACCCTGGAGGAGGCCGGGACGTCTTCGGCCGCGCCGTTCGTGACCGGCGGGATCGGGCTTCTGGCGCAGCACTACCGGGGCCAGCTCGGCAACCACGAGATCGTCGCGCGCATTCTCGCGACGGCCGACAGAACCGGCGTCTACGCCGACTCCGACATCTACGGCCAAGGCTTCCTCGACCTCGATGCGGCGACCCGTCCTTTGGGCGGGACGCGGATGCTGAGCGGCGGATCGCTCTCCGGCCCCTCGGCGCCGAGCCTGGCCAGCAGGTTCCAGCCCGGCGCGGCGTTCGGCGATTCGCTGGCTCGGGGCCTGGCGCAGGTCGAGGTCGCGAGCTTCGACGCGCTGGACGCGCCGTTCTTCCGCCCGCTCGGCGACCGGGTACGCTCCAGCGCGTTCGCCGCGCCCGCGCTTGCGGCGCGTCTCCGCGCGCTGGGGCGGGACCCGCGCGGGGCGGCCTGGCGCGGCGGCGGCACCGAGCTCCGGCTGCGGCTCGATGCCGACCCGGCGCCGCCCCGCCGCGAAACGGGCCACCCGCCCCGCTTGTGGGGCGGGTAAGATGCCCCCGGGGCCCGGGGCGGGGCCCAGGCGGGCGCCGGGTGCACGCAGTAGGGCGGGCCCGGC
>JAPPMY010000219.1 GCA_028818855.1 Rhodospirillales bacterium | reverse complement strand
GGTACTGCACGCAGGTCTCGGCGGTGGCGGCGACGCCTTCCTCCCGGTAGCGCTTGGCCTGATCGATGCCGCGCGCGAGCGAGCTGTGCACGATGTGGCAGCGCACCCCCGTCGCGCGCGCAATCTCGAAGACGGCGGCGTTGGCCACCACCTCGGCGACCGCCGGACGGCCTGCGCCGTGGCTCTCCGGCGTGTTGCGGCGCTCGCCTTGGAAGCGCTGCGTGAGGCGGCGGACGATGGACGCCTCCTCGTTGTGGAAGGCGACGGATAGCCCGGTCTCGCGGATCGCGGGGAAGAGCTCGTAAAGCTCGCCCATGTCGTAGCCGGGGAAGCGCACCGGGTGATACTCGTAAGTCGAGACCTTGAAGGCGCAGACGCCGGCTGCGGCGAGTTCCGCGATGCCGTCGGTGCCCGCGCCCTTCCTGGGCGCGCCGTAGAGCGCCACGTTGACGACCGCGATCCGCTCCAGGGTCTCCACCTTGGCCTCGAGCAGGTCGACCGTGTTGACCGGCAGCGGGTCGTCGAAGGGCATGTCGACGATGGTGGTGACCCCGCCGGCGGCGGCTGCGACCGAGGCATCGCCCAACCCCGCGATCCCCTCGCAGCTCCCGGCATGGACCTGGCCGTCGATGACGCCAGGGAAGATCAGGTGGCCCGAGGCATCCACGGTTTCGGCGGCCTCGGGCGCCTCGCCGGTGCCGAGCGCGGCGATCACGCCGTCGCGGACCGCGAGGAAGCCCCCGCCAAGCACGCGGTCGGGGAGCACGAGATCGCCGCGCACCACGAGGTCGAACATCCGTCTTCTCCCTTAGCCACCCGGAACGTCGTAGTAGTCGCCGGCGTCCTCGGTGTAGATGTGGCGCTCGATGGCGAGGCCGGTGGCGCCGTCGAGGGTGCCCGCGGTGATCGAGATCCGGCCCTCGCCCGCCGGCTCCCAGAACAGGTTGCCGCCGCAGCGGCTGCAGAAGCCGCGCCGGGCGACGTCCGACGAATGGAACCAGACCAGGGTCTCGTCGGACTCCAGCGCGAAGCGGGCGAGCGGCACCGAGGTCATGGCCGCATGGTGGCCCGAGGTCTTGCGGCATTGCCCGCAGTGGCAGGCGATGACCGCGCGCAAGGGGCCGGTCGCCCGGTATCTGACGCCGCCGCAGAGGCAGCCTCCGGTTCGTACGTCGCTCAAGTGCTCCTCCTGAACCGTGGCAGCCGTTAGGCCGCGAGCCGGGCGATGGCCGCCGCGAGAACCGCGGCGCCCGCGCCGAAATCGTCGAGCGTCATGGCCTCGTCCGGGTTGTGGCTGCCGTGGGCGTTGCGCACGAGGACCATGGCGGCCGGAATGCCGGCGCGCTGGAAGACGGCGGCATCGTGCCCCACAGTCGCGAAGCTGCGCGTCGGCATCTCCATCGCCCCGGCGGCCTCTTCCAGCCGGGTGCGAAGACCGGTGTCCAGTGGTGCCGGCGCGGCGTGCACGCATTGGCCGAGGTCGAACGACACCCGGCGGCGTACGCCGATCTCCGCGGCGCAATTCTCGACTTCGGCGCGGCAGGTGTCGAGAAAGGTCTGGCTCGTGCCGCCGAAGTTGAGGGAGAAGTTGCAGCGCCCGGGAACCTTGGTCATCGCGTGATGGGCGGCGTCGGTGAAGAACTTGCCCACGGTGAACACCGTGTCGGGCACGCCGCTCTCCTCCTGCGCGATCCAGAACGCCTCCAGCGCCTGCACCAGCTCGGCCACGGCGAGCACCGTGTCCTGCCGGTGGGCGCGGGGGGTGGCGCCGGAATGGTCGTAGCGGCCCACGCATGTCGCGCCCGGCCAGCGCAGGTTGCCGCGGATGGTTGTGGGGATCGCAACCTGAACGCCCTCTGCCACCAGCACAGGCCCTTGCTCGATGTGAAGCTCCAGAAAGGCGCGCGCGTTGGCAGGCGAGAGACGGGGCGCCGTCTCGCGGCGCAGCGCGTCCGCATCGAGGCCGAGCGCCGCCATGTGGTCGGCGAGCGTGCGCCCGGTATCCGAGCGTCGCAGGGTGTCGAGGTGATCGTGGGAGAGCGAGCCGAGCGCGAGGCGGGCGCCGATGAAGGGGATGCCGAACCAGACGCTCTCCTCGGCCCTCGTTGCGATGGCGGTCACGTCGCGGCCCGGCTGCCAGCCGACGTCGCGGAATGCGGCGAGCACGACGAGGCCGGCGACCGCGCCCGCGAGCCCGTCGTAGTGCCCGCCCGTCGGCACGGAATCGGTGTGCGAGCCGGTGAGGACCGCAGGGGCCGCGCGGTCGCGTCCCGGCAACGTGCAGTAGAGGTTGCCCGCGTGGTCGTACGCGGTCTCCAGCCCGAGCGCGCCGGCGGCCTCGGCGATGCGCCGGGCGGCGAACTGGTCCTTCTCGCTCCAGGCGGGGCGGGTGACGCCGGCGCTGTCGGCGCTGGCCTCGCGGATCTCGTCGAAGAGCGCCGCCGCCAGCGGCAGGCGGGCCTCTACGGCAGCGCGCAACGCCCGCGCGTCTGTGACGCTCACGGCGCGAAGACCTCCAGGATCTCGTCGTAGTTGCGGCTGAGGGGGATCAGGATGAGCCCATCGAGCCCGGTGTCGAGCCAGCGTTGCGCGCTGGCCCGGCATTCGTCGGGCGTGCCGTGGGCGATCAGCTCGTCCACCAGCCCATCGTCCACCAGCGTCATGGCCTCCTCGATGCCGCCCGGCCTGGGCGGCCAGCCGCCCATCACCCGCTTGATTTCGGCCAGGCGATCCTCGGGGAACTCCCAGGCCTTGGCGAAGTGGGGCTGCTGACCGAGGTACTGGGTCACGAGGCGCTTCGCGTCGTAGAGGGCCTTGCCGCGGTCGGCGTCCATCGAGATGTTGACGAGCTGCAGCGTCTCGACTTCGGCGAGCGTCCGGCCCGTGCGCTGGGCGCCTGCTGCGACGTGCTCCAGCGAGCGGGTAGTGTAGGCGGGCGAGAGGATGCCGTTGATGAGAACGCCGTCGGCGACCTCGCCGCCAAGCTCCATCATGCGGGGGCCGGTGGGGCCGATGAAGATTCTCACGGCGGGTGGCACGCGCGCATCGCCGTGACCGAGGTCGAGGGTGAGGTCCCGCACGCGCACCAGCTCGCCCTCGTGCGTGACGCCGTCCTCGAGCGCGAAGAGTCGGCGCAGGACGCTCACGTACTCGCGCATCTGGCTGAGCGGCTTGCGGCGCTCGATGCCCTGCTTCCAGGCGAGCGGGTCCCAGTAGGCGCCGAGGCCGAGGTTCATCCGCCCCGGCGCCAGGTTGTCGAGGGTGGCGAAGGTCATGGCCATGAGAGCGGGCCCGCGGGTCCAGCTGTTGACGATGCAGCTGCCGAGCCGCACCCGTTCCGTCGTGGCCGCCATGGCGCCCAGCACCGAGACCGCGTCGCGCGCGAGCCGGGTCTCGGTGACCCAGAGCGAATCGTAGCCGAGCGCCTCGGCCCTGGCGGCGAGCCTCAACTGCTCGCGCACGCCGGGGCGATCGAGGAAGCCGAAGCCGAGCGTGGTCATGCGCGGCTCATCGTGGCCGGCTTGCGGCGCGCATCAGCTCCGGGCCTGGACGAAGGTGCAGGCGATGACCTCTTCGCCAAGCGCCCGGCATGCCTCCAGCCGGTGCAGCCCTTCCACGAGCACGTAGCGGGCGCCGTCCTCGCGCACCAGGATCGGAACCTTCAGCCCGTCCTCCAGGATGCTCTCCGCGAGCGCCTCCACCGTCGTCTGCTTGAGTGTGCGGCGGCGCTTGGCCGGCACGTAGATGTCGGCGATGGCGAGGTCCTTGTTCTCCAGTAGCGGCGACGTGTCCTCCCTGCTCGCGCGGTTGGGGGCGGGCAAGACTCTGGCAAAGCCGTCCGGGCCGCGCAATGTCGCGCCGCGGGCTGTGGCGGCCCGCGCCTTTGCCTGCGCTGTCGCCGGCCGCGGCGGCGACTCCCTGCGGCCCCGGTAGGAAGTGCCGGTTGGCGCCGGGGCAGGGGGGCGATAGTGTGAGGTCCCCGGCCGGTGGAGGCTCGAAATCGATCCTGTCGTCCCCTCGATTGCGCCCATCTGGCCTCCGTGCAGCAGGCGCGAAGGTGTGCCCCGCCGCAGCCCATGCCTGACCTGATCGCCGTGGGCGAGCCCCTCATGGAGCTGGCGGCGGAAGCCGCCGGCCCGCTTGGGGACGTGGAGCGATTTCGCAGCGGCTGGGGCGGCGACACGGCGAACTTCCTGCTTGCGGCGGCGCGCCTTGGCGCATCGTGCGGCTATGTCACGTGGGTGGGGGACGACGACTTCGGTCGCGCCTTCATTGCGATGCTGGAGCGCAATGGCGTCGATGCGAGCCAAGTCCGGGTCGACGCGGCGCACCACACCGGCGTCTATTTCGTGTCCTACACGGACGAACGAGAGCATCGCTTCACGTACCTGCGCCGCAATTCGGCGGCGAGCCATCTGGCGAGCGCGGATATCGACCCGGACTATGTGGGCGGCGCGCGCCTCCTGCATGCGAGCGGCATCTCCCAGGCGATCTCGCCCTCCTGCGCCGAGGCGGTCGGGACGGCGATGGCGCTCGCCCGCGCCGCCGGCACGACGGTGAGCTACGACGCCAACGTGCGCCCGGTGCTGGGCTCCGCCGCGACGCTCCGGCGCGACTTCTTCGGGGCTCTCTCGCTCGCCGACATCGTGTTCGTGAGCGAGGAGGACGTCGCCTTCCTCTACGATGCCACCCCGGTCGAAGCCGCGCTCGATCGGATCGTGAGCGGGCAGCCGCGCCTCGCGGTCGCGAAGCTCGGCGCCCGGGGCTGCCTGGTCGCGGACGACGCCGGCGCCCGCTGGCGTCTGCCGGGCTGGACGGTGGACGCGGTCGATGCGACCGGGGCGGGCGATGCGTTCGCCGCGGGGTTCGTCCATTCCGTGCTGCAGGGTGACACGCCCGATGAGGCGGGGCGGTACGCCAACGCCGTCGGCGCGCTCACCGCGAGCGGCATCGGCGCCATCGCCCCCCAACCGAGTCACGATGAGGTGGCGGCGTTCATGGCGGCGCAGGCGCCGGCGCGTCCATCGCAGTAGCCGGCCAGGCCCGCGCGGACGTGGACGGGTGCGGACCGGCGCGGCATGATGAGCGGAGAGGGAACGGGGGCTCTCGACGCTCCGGGGAGGCGACGATGACTGCAACCGTGATTCGGAACGGGCGGATCGTGACGGCGGTGGACGACTATACGGCCGACATCCTGATGGAGGACGGCCGCGTCCGCATGATCGGCACGGACCTCCCCGTGGGCGACGGTGTCGCCGAGCACGACGCCGGGGGCTTGCTGGTCATGCCCGGCGGCGTCGACGTGCACACGCACCTCGACTGGGACTTCGGGCCGGCGCGCACGGCGGACACCTTCTATACCGGCTCCCAGGCGGCGGCCTTCGGCGGCACCACCACCATCGTCGACTTCGCCAACCAGACGAAGGGGGAGAGCCCGCTCGCGGGCCTCGCCAACTGGCACGAGCGCGCCTCGGTTGCTGGCGTCGACGTCGGCGCTCACATGATCATGATCGACGTGAACGACCAGTCGCTCACCGACATGAAGAGCCTGATTCACGACGAGGGCGTACCCACCTTCAAGCTCTTCACCGCCTACCCCGACGTGCTGATGATCGACGACGGGGCGATCTTCAAGACGATGCGGATGGTGGGCGCGAACGGCGGCATGGTGCAGGTCCATGCCGAGAACGGCCACGTCATCGACGTGCTGGTGCAGGAGGCGCTGGACGCCGGCAACACCAGCCCCAAGTGGCACATGCTGACGCGGCCGACGATCATGGAGGGCGAGGCCACCAGCCGGGTCATCCGCATTGCCGAGCTTGCCGAGGCGCCGGTCTACATCGTGCACCTCTCGGCAGGCGAGGCGCTCGACGCGGTGACGGAGGCGCGGGATCGCGGCCTCCCCGTCCATGCCGAGACCTGCCCGCACTACCTCTTCCTCACCGATGAGGAGTACGACCGGCCCGGCTTCGAGGGTGCCAAGTTCGTGATGACGCCGCCGCTCAGGAGCGAGGCGCACCAGCATGCGCTCTGGCGTGGGCTGAGGACCGATGATCTTCAGGTCATCGCCACGGATCACTGTCCCTTCTGCTTCAGCGAGAACGTGCTGGGCTTGCGGCTCTCCAAGGAGCTGGGCCGCGACGACTTCAGCAAGATCCCGAACGGGGCGCCGGGGCTGGAGACTCGCATGCCGCTGGTCTACGACGGCGGCGTGCGGCGGAACGGCATGTCGCTCAACCGCTACGTGGAGCTGACGGCGACGGCGCCGGCCAAGCTCTTCGGCCTGTTCCCGCGCAAGGGCACGATCGCGGTGGGCTCCGATGCGGATATCGTGCTGTTCGACCCGGACGAGCGCTGGACCATCCGCGCCGCCGAGCACCACAGCCGGGTCGAGTACTCGATGTTCGAAGGCCGCGAGGTGACGGGCCGGGTGAGCAAGGTGTTCCTGCGCGGCGAGCTGATCGTCGACGGCCGGAAGTGGCTCGGCCGCGAGGGCGGCGGCCGGTTCATCAAGCGCGGCCAGGCGGGCAAGCAGAAGTAGGGGCGGAGCGGAGCGGTCCGTCCTACGGCACCAGCACCATCTTGCCGAAGACGTCGCGGTCGGCGGTGCGGCGCGCCGCGGTCTGAATCTCGGCAAGCGGGCAGACGGTATCGATCACGGGGTTGAGCCGGCCCTCCGCCATCAATGCGAAGACGCGCGCAAGCTCGCGGCGGCCGCAGAAGTGGCTGCCGTGGATCGTCATGTGCTTGCGGAAAAGCTCGATCACGTTGAGCGGCACCTCCTCGCCGGCATGCGCGCCGCAGGTGACGAGGCGGCCGTTGAAGCAGACCGCGTCGATGCTCTGGCGCAGCACGTCGCCGCCCACGCTCTCGATCACGAGATCGACGCCGCGGCCTTGGGTGAGCCTGAGCACTTCGTCCCGGATGCTCTGGCGCGTGTAGTCGATGGTCTCGGCGGCGCCGAGCGCGCGCGCCTTCTCCAGCTTGGCGGCGGAGCCCGCGCTCGCAATCACGCGGGCGCCGTGCAGCAGGGCGACCTGGATCGCCGATGAGCCGACCACGCTGCCGGCCGCGTTGACCAGCACCGTCTGCCCTGCCTGCACGCGGCCCAGCGCCACCGTCATGTGCCAGGCGGTGCCGAGGCCGATCATGCCGGCCGCAGCGGTCTCGAAGGGGAGCGCGTCCGGCAGCGGGATCACTGAGAGCGCATGCGAGATGCAGTACTCCGCGTGCGTCCCCCACTGGCCCGCGCCGATGCGGCCGTGAGTGAAATCCACGCCGTCGAGGCCGCTCAGCCAGGGCTCCGACAGCGGGTCTCCTTGCGCGAAGTCGATGGCGACGCGGGTGCCGACGGGCGGGCCCGCCACGCCGGGAGCGAGCGCCGCGACCTCGCCCACGCCTTCGCAGCCCGGCACGTGGGGGAGCGTCACGGGAATGCCGGAGACGCCCTCGCGCACGTCGTGGTCGAGGTGGTTGATGCCGCTCGCCCGGATGCGCACGAGCAGCTCGCCCGGCCCGGGCGCCGGCGTCTCGACCTCCTCGTAGAGCAGGTTCTCCACGCCGCCGTGGGCGCGGATAACGACCGCCTTCACAGCGGGCTGCTACTCGGCCGCGTGCGCCGCGACGGCGCCGGAGAGCGCAGCCATCGCCTCGGCGCTGGTCACGATGTCGGCGTACTTCTGGGCCATGTCGAAGAGATTGGCCTCGTGGGGGCCGAGCGCCCGGTCGCCCACGCAGTCGCTGATCACCACCGGGCGGAAGCCGTGACACATGGCGTCGAGCACGCTCGCCCGCACGCAGCCCGACGTGGTGCAGCCCGCGACCATCACCGTATCGACGCGCATTCTGGCGAAGGCCGGCGCTAGGTCGGTGCCGAAGAAGGCGGACGGCACCCGCTTGCGGACGACGATCTCCCCCGGCTCAGGCGCCAGCGCGTCGACGATCTGGCTGTCCGGCGCGTCCTCCGTCAATCCCGTGAGCGAGGGCACCTTCATGCACATGATGTTCGCGTCGGCCTCATCGTCGGCGAAGATCACGCGCGTGTGCGCCACCGGCACGCCGCGCTCGCGGCAGAAGGCGAGCAGCCCCACGGTGGCGTCGATCGCCTCCTGGATGTTGCCGCCGCCGAACTTCGCCGGGTCGGTGAAGCCGTTGACGAAATCGACGATCAGCAGCGCCGCCTTCTCGCCGAAACCCAGACGGTTCCCGAAATTCTGCGTCTTGTAGATGTCGATATCCGAAGCCATGCCGCACCCCGCCCGCGTTGGTCCTTGGAGAACAGACGGAACGCCCCGCTCTGTCAAGCGGGCTCTCGTTCCTTGCGGCTCAGGGCAGGGGGCCGCTGCCGTCGCTCTCCACCGTGACCGTCGCGAGCTTGCCGTTCTCGAGGCGAAAGGTGGCCGTTCCGCCCACCGCGCGCGCCTGGCCCTCGGCGTCCTCGAGGCGCAGGATGAATTGGCAGGTGGATCGCTGGGCAGCCTCGTCGACCTCGTGGCTCAGCAACTCGTGGCGGATGGCAGGATAGGTCGCCAGCATCTGCGTGAGATACGTTTTGATCCCCCGATCCCGGCCATGATGGTTCCGTCCGTCCACCGAGAGCAGCGCGCCCGGGACGAAGCAGTCGAGCACCGTGCCGAGCCGGCGGAAGTCGATATTGCTGTAGTAGCTGTGCTCGACCAGATTGACGATCTGGGCGCGCCTGAGCGTGACCACTCGCGCCTCCTCTCCCGCGAGAGCGCATCGTAGCCGGGGCTGGCAGGCGCCCGAAAGGCCGGCAGCCCCGGATGATGGTCCTCTGGCAAAATCCGGGCTAAGGCCATAGTCTGGCCGGAGAGGAGCGCACGCAATGCACGCATTCAACTACCACCGGGCTACGTCGGTCGAGGACGCAGCCGCGGCGTTTCGGTCTGCGGAGGACGGCGCCTATCTCTCCGGCGGTCACACGCTGCTGCCCACGATGAAGCAGCGCCTCGCCGCGCCGTCGGACCTGATCGATCTGGCTGGAATCGCGGAGCTGGTTGGCATTACGGTCGATGGCGAGGCGGTCGAGGTCGGCGCGCGGACGCCCCATGCGGCCGTCGCCGCGTCCGCCGAGGTGCAGGGCGCGATCCCGGCGCTTGCCGCGCTCGCAGGCAAGATCGGCGACCCGCAGGTGCGCAACAAGGGCACCATCGGCGGGTCCATCGCCAACAACGATCCGGCGGCGGACTATCCCGCCGCCCTGGTGGGGCTGGCCGCGACCGTCGTTACCGACAGGCGCAGCATCGCGGCGGACGACTTCTTCACCGGCCTGTTCGAGACGGCGCTGGAGGAGGGCGAGATCGTGACGGCCGTGCGCTTCCCGCGGTCAGGGAAGGCGGGCTACGCCAAGTTCCCGAACCCGGCGTCGCGCTACGCGATCGTCGGCGTCATGGCGGCGGAGACGGCTGATGGCGTGCGCATCGCCGTCACCGGGGCCGGCCCCTGCGTGTTCCGGGCCAGCGCCATGGAGGCCGCGCTGGGTAGCTCTCTCGATGCCGACAAGGCGCTGCCGGCGCTCTCTCCGGACGGCCTCAACTCGGACATCCACGCGAGCGCCGAATACCGCGCACACCTGGTGGGCGTCATGGCCCAGCGCGCGATGGCAGCAGCCCGCTGACCCGAAACGCGCGCCAAGAGCAGGCTCGGCGGAGACAGGCGAAATTACAAAACGAAGCCAATTCTTCATAAGGCCTTGTTTCAAAATAAAATAACGTGAGTTCGGCTGCGGCGGGGAACGCTGAGACGGCACGGTACGGACCTCGTCACGACAAGTTGAAACATCGCGACTGGCGCCGCGCCCCGGCAGACCCGACATTCCATCCGTCACAGGACGGAGGATGACCCGATGCGGTGCCTGGCTCTCTCAGCGCTCACGCTTCCCGCTTTTGCGTTCGCCGCCGCGCTCTCGCTGCAGCCGGCCGCGGCGCGCGAAGCGCCCTCGAACTGGCTGTACGAATGGGGGGAGACGGACTTTTCCAAGGCGTCGATCGATTTCGACGAGATCATGTCGGGCGGGCCGCCCAAGGACGGCATTCCCGCAGTCGACAATCCGGTCTTCGTGACCGCCGGCGAAATCGAGCACCTCGCCGATACCGAGCCGATGATCAGCGTGCTGCTCGGCGGCGAACACCGGGCCTATCCGCTGCAGATCCTGATGTGGCACGAGATCGTGAACGACACGGCAGGGGGCGTGCCGGTCTCGGTCACCTTCTGCCCGCTCTGCAACTCGGCGGTCGTCTACGACCGGCGGGTGGGCGATGCGGTGCTGGATTTCGGCACCACCGGCAAGCTGCGCAACTCGGACCTCGTGATGTACGACCGCCAGACCGAAAGCTGGTGGCAGCAGTTCACCGGCGAGGGGATCGTCGGCGTCCATACCGGCACGGTGCTCAAGCGGCTGCCGTCCCGGGTCGAATCCTTCGCCCGCTACCGGGAGCGCGCCGGTGCGGAGGCCCTGGTGCTGGTGCCGGAGAACGATGGCGCCCGCGCCTACGGCATGAACCCTTACGCGCGTTACGATTCCTCCACGAGCCCCTTCCTCTATCGCGGCGACCTGCCGGAGGGGATCGCGCCGCTCGCACGCGTGGTGGTGGTGGACGACGAGGCCTGGAGCCTGGACTTGATCCGCGAGGCCGGGCGCTTCGAGCGGGGCGAGCTGCTCATCACCTGGGAGGCCGGCCAGAACTCGGCTCTCGACAGCCGCACGATTGCGGACGGCCGGGATGTCGGCAACGTGGTGGTCCAGCGTGACGGCGGCAATGGTCTCGAAGACGTGCCCTACGACATCAGCTTCGCCTTCGCCTTCCACGCCTTTCATCCCGACGCGCCGATTCACACGACGACCGAGTGAGCGGCGCCGTCGGTGGATGCCGGGGCGGCTTGTCCCTCGCCGCCCCGGCATTTTTTCAGGGCGCGGCGAGAAACTCCCTCACGGCGGCCGTAAAGGCCGTCGATCGCTCGATGTTGGAGAGATGGGCGGCGTCCAGCTCGACATACCGTGAGCCGCTGATCCGCTCGTGCATCAGGCGCATGTCGGCAGGCGTCGTGGCGGGGTCCTGGGAGCCTGCGATCAGCAGCACGGGATGGTCGAGCGAAGCCAGCTCGTCGAGATAGGCGAGGCCCTGGATGGCCCGCGCGCAGCCCGTGTAGCCCGCGACCGAGGTGGTGCGGATCATGGTCCGCACGTCGTCGAGCCAGCCGGCGCCGCTCGCCCGGTAGCTCTCGGAGAACCAGCGCTCGATGGTCGATTCGACGACCGCCTCCATGCCGCCGTTCGCGACCGCCGCCACGCGACCCTCGAAGGCGGCGTGGAAATCCACGCTGCAGTGCGCCGTGGTGTTCGCCATGACCGTGGCCGCGATGCGGCCGCCGTGGCTGAGCGCCAATCCCTGCGCCGTCATCCCGCCGATGGAGAGGCCCACGACATAGCTCCTCTCGATACCCAGATGATCCCAGAGCCCGACGACGTCGCCGATCAGGTCGTCGAACGTGTACGGTCCCTCGACCGGTGCCGACCTGCCGTGCCCGCGCTTGTCGTAGCGCAGGATGCGAAAGTCGTTGCGGAGCGCCGATTCCTGCTCCTTCCACATGCCGAGGTTCGTCGCCAAGGAGTTGGAGAAGGTGAGCCACGGCCCGTCCTCGTTTCCCGAAACCTCGTAGTTGATCGCCACGCCCCGAATGTCGGCAAGCATTCTCTCTCCCCTTCCGCCGGCCCACGGCCTCGTTCTGCCGCCACTCTAGCCCGGATGTCTCGTCACGGTCATGGTCTCAGCGCCGCCTGCGCTTGACCGTTCCCGCGAACGCTGCGAAAACCGGCCGGCGGCGCGGCCGGTCGCCGCCCGCCTCCGCAACATGATCGGAATCGGGGGAAGCCGTGGGGCGAGGAGAGTACCTGTTCACCAGCGAATCGGTGTCGGAAGGGCACCCGGACAAGGTCTGCGACCGCATCTCCGATGCGGTGGTCGATGCGTACCTCGCGCTCGATTCCAACGCCCGCGTGGCCTGCGAGACCCTGGTCACGACCAATCGGATGGTCCTGGCCGGCGAGGTGCGCGGCCCCGATTCGATCACCTCCGAAGCCCTCGAGACCATCGCCCGCAACTGCGTCCGCGAGATCGGGTACGAGCAGGAGGGCTTCCACTGGGCCAGGGCCGCCGTCGAGGTCCATGTCCACGCGCAATCGGCCGACATCGCGCTCGGCGTGGACCAGGCCGGCAACAAGGACCAGGGCGCGGGCGACCAGGGCATCATGTTCGGCTATGCCTGCCGCGAGACCGATGCGCTCATGCCGGCGCCGCTCCATTACGCCCACGCGATCCTGGCCGCGCTCGCAGAAGCCCGGCACGCCGGGGATGCACCCGGCCTCGGGCCCGACTCCAAGAGCCAGGTGACGCTTCGCTACGAGGACGGTGCGCCGGTGGGCGCCACCTCCGTCGTCGTCTCGACCCAGCACGCGGCGGAACTGTCGCAGGACGACGTGCGCGAAATCGTGCGCCCCTACGTCGTGGCCGCGCTTCCCGACGGCTGGATGTGCGACGAGAAGTGGTTCTACGTCAATCCGACCGGCCGCTTCGTGATCGGCGGGCCAGACGGCGATGCCGGCGTGACGGGCCGCAAGATCATCGTCGACACCTATGGCGGGGCGGCGCCCCACGGCGGCGGCGCCTTCTCGGGCAAGGATCCGAGCAAGGTCGACCGCTCCGCGGCCTACGCGGCGCGCTACTTGGCCAAGAACGTCGTCGCCGCCGACCTCGCGTCGCGCTGCACCATCCAGCTTGCCTACGCCATCGGCGTCGCCCATCCGCTCGCGGTCTATGTCGACACGCACGGGACCGGCGCGGTCGACGAAGCCAGGCTGGCTCAGGCGCTCGGCTCGGTGATGGACCTCTCGCCGCGCGGCATCGGCGAGCACCTGGACCTCGCGCGTCCGATCTTCGAGCGGACCGCGGCCTACGGCCATTTCGGCCGCGAGCCGGAGGCCGACGGCGGCTTCTCCTGGGAGCGGACGGACCTCGTCGACCCGCTTCTTTCCGCGGTGGGGTGAGGCCCCGCCCGGCGTCCGCTCCGCACTCGATGGAGCAGCCCCGGCGCCGCGTCTACGGGCGGAGGCTCGGCTACCGGCTCCGCCCCGGCCGCCAGGCGCTGCTCGAGCGCGCCCTCCCGGCGCTTCAGATCGCGCTTCCCGAGGGCGGGCGCGCGCGACTCGATGCGAGAGGCCTGTTCCCGGCGCCTGTCCGGGACCTCTGGCTCGAAATCGGCTTCGGCGCAGGGGAGCACCTCGCTCATCAGGCGCGCGCCAACCCGGACGTGGGGTTCATAGGCTGCGAGCCGTTCGTCCAGGGCGTTGCGGGCCTCCTTCGCCATCTTGAGACCGACGGCACCGCCTGGCGGGTCCGCATCTTCCCTGACGATGCGCGCCTCCTGGTCGATTGCCTGCCGGACGCCTGCATCGGCCGGCTGTTCGTCCTGTTTCCGGATCCCTGGCCCAAGAAGCGTCACCACAAGCGCCGCCTGATCGATGCCGAGACCCTCGTCGGCTTTGCGCGCATCCTGAAGGACGGCGCCGAGTTCAGATGGGCGTCCGACGACATGGGCTATGTGGAGTGGACGCTCGAGAGAGTCGCGGTGAACGGGGCGTTTGAGGGGCCCGAGCGGGCCTCGGGCGAATGGCCTTCGCGGCCGGCCGACTGGCCCGAGACCCGTTACGAGCGAAAGGCGCGCTCGGCCGGCCGGGCTCCGGTCTTTCTGCGCTACGTCCGCATTGCTCGATAGTCAGGGGGTCAGGGGCGGCGGCGCACGGCGCTTCCCTGCCTCGGCCGCAGCGGCGCCTGCGCCCGCGACGGGGAGAAACTCCTTGAAGTAGGGACACTAAGCGCGATAGGCTAGCGCCGCGGTGCTCTTCGGGTGCGAAGGGTGCCGCGTGTAGTATGCCCAGGGTTTCAGGTGATCGTGGTGGGCAGTGCTGGCCCGCCTTTTTTCTGTCCTGCGGTGTGACGAAGACGCGAGACGTGGACTCGGAACGGCAGATCGAACGTGCGATTGCACCGGTGCTGGCGGCGATGGGCTATGAGGTCGTACGGATCCGCCTCGGCGGGGGTAGTCAGACGGTGCTTCAGGTGATGATCGAGCGGGCCGACCGCGTGCCGCTGACCGTGGACGACTGTGCCGCGGCGAGTCGCGCGCTTACCGCACAATTCGAGAACGACAACCTGCCCGCCGCCGACTATGCGCTCGAGGTCAGCTCGCCGGGCATCGACCGTCCGCTGGTGCGGCTGGCGGACTTCGCCCGATTCGCAGGCTTCGAGGCCAAGGTGGAGTTGAGCGCGCCGCTGGAGGGCCGCCGCCGCTTTCGCGGCCGGCTGCAGGGTGCCGGCGACGGATGCGTGCGCATGACCGTGGACGATCGGGATGTGTTGTTGCCTTTCGACGGGATTCGCGCGGCGAAGCTCGTGCTGACCGACGAGCTGTTGGCGGCGAGCCAGGCGGCGGAGCGGCTGTGATGGCGGATCAGGACACAGCGGGCCTCGCCCGCCTCGAGCTTCTCCAGGTGGCCGACGCCGTCGCCCGGGAGAAGGGAATCGAGCGCGAGCTCGTGCTCGAGGCCATGGAGCAGGCGATCACCCACGCCGGCAAGCGAAAGTACGGTCAGGAGCACGACATCCGCACCGATATCGACCGCGAGACCGGCGAGATCAAGCTCATGCGCTACCTCGAGGTCGCCCAGGAGATCGAGAACGAGGCGACCCAGATCGCGATCAGCGAGGCGCAGGAGCGCAACCCGGCCGCGCAGGTCGGCGACTACCTGGCCGACCCGCTGCCGCCCATCGATTTCGGCCGCATCGCGGCGCAGACGGCGAAACAGGTGATCGTCCAGAAGGTGCGCGAGGCCGAGCGGGCGCGCCAGTACGAGGAATACAAGGACCGCGTGCAGGAAATCGCCAACGGCCTCGTCAAGCGCACCGAGTACGGCGGGCTGACCGTCGACCTGGGCCGGGCCGAAGCGGTGATCCGCCGGGAGGATCTTCTGCCCCGCGAATCGTTCCGCAACGGCGACCGCGTGCGCGCCTACATCTACGACGTGCGCCGCGAGCCGCGCGGGCCGCAGATCTTCATGTCGCGCACCCACCCCAACTTCATGGCCAAGCTCTTCGCCCAGGAAGTGCCGGAGATCTATGACGGCATCATCGAGATCGATGCCGTGGCCCGCGATCCCGGCAGCCGCGCCAAGATCGCCGTGCACTCGAACGACAGCAGCATCGACCCCGTCGGCGCCTGCGTCGGCATGCGCGGCTCCCGCGTGCAGGCGGTCGTCGGCGAGCTTCAGGGCGAGAAGATCGACATCATTCAGTGGTCGCCCGATCCGGCAGCCTTCATCGTCAATGCGCTGGCGCCGGCGGAAGTCACCAAGGTCGTGCTCGACGAGGAAGCGAAGCGCATCGAGGTGGTCGTGCCGGACGAGCAGCTCTCGCTCGCCATCGGCCGGCGCGGGCAGAACGTGCGTCTCGCCTCCAACCTCACGGGCTGGGACATCGACATCCTGACCGAGGCCGAGGAATCCGAGCGTCGCCAGGAGGAGTTCCTCACACGCTCCGAGATGTTCATGCAGGCGCTCGACGTCGACGACGTGATCGCCCATCTGCTGGTGACCGAAGGGTTCACCACGGTGGACGAGGTGGCGTACGCTCCCATCGAGGAACTGGCCGCGATCGAGGGCTTCGAAGAGGAGCTGGCGCGCGAGTTGGCCGACCGGGCCGCAGCCTACGTCGAGGCCACGAACCGGGAGCTGAACGAACGCCGGATAGAACTCGGCGTCAGCGACGAGGTGGCCGCCATCGAGGGCCTGGATCCCGCGATACTCGTCGCGCTCGGCGAGAACGGGGTCAAGACGCTGGACGATCTCGGCGACCTCGCGGGAGACGAGTTCATCGAGATGCTGGGGGATCTCGCGCCTTCGATCGAGGAGGCCAACGCCGTCATCATGCTGGCGCGGGCCCACTGGTTCGAGGACGAAGAGCCGGTCGATGGGGCGGAGGCCGAAGAGGCCGCCGAGACCACCGCCGAGGAGCACGAGAGAGCGAGCGTTTGACCGCGCGGGCACACATGCGCGACCGCCGGGATTCGTCGGATGCAGGAGCCCGGCGCTGCATCGCGAGCGGCGCCAGCAGGCCCCGCGACGAATTGCTGCGCTTCGTGGTCGGCCCGGGGGGCGCACTGGTGCCCGATCTTGGCGAATCGCTGCCGGGGCGCGGTCTCTGGATCTCGGCCGAGCGGGCGTTGCTTGCGAAGGCCTGCGAACGCGGCCTGTTTGCACGCGCTGCGCGCCGGCCGATCGCCATGGCGCCCGATCTGATCGACGAGGTGGAGCGGCAGTTGACGGTGCGTGCGCTCGACGTCCTGGGCCTGGCGCGGCGCGCCGGCGGGCTGGTTACGGGCTTCGACAAGGTAGAGCGGGCGCTCGTGAAGCGGCGTGTGGCTGTCCTGGTCGAGGCGAGCGACGGCGCACGGCACGGCCGGGCGCGCCTCGGCGCTCTCGCGCGGGACCTCCCCGTGATCGCGCACTTCGATGGCGCCATGTTGAGCCGAAGCCTGGGCCGTGAGAATGTGGTGCACGCCGCATTGGCGCCCGGCCGACTCGCCGATCGGTTCCTTCGGGAATCGGCGCGGCTTGCAGGTGTGCGTGAAGAGACCGGCGACCGGGATAGGGCATGATGAGCGACGAAACCGAAGCCGGTGATCAGGGACGCCGCAAGCCGCTCTCGCTGAAGCGGCCGGGGCGGCTCGAGCTGAAGAAGACGGTCGATGCCGGCCAGGTGCGGCAGAGCTTTTCGCACGGGCGCAGCCGTGCCGTCGCGGTCGAGGTGCGCAAGAAGCGGACGCTGAAGCGGAGCCCCGCCGCCGACGGCGCCGTCGCGCCCAAGCCGAAGGCGCCACCCAAGCCGCCGCCGCCCGAGCCGGTGGCCGAAGCGGCTCCGCCTCCGCCTCAGGAGGAAGTGCAGCAAACCTCCACCGCGCCACGCTCCCGGGTCGTCCTGCGCACGCTGACGAGCGACGAGAAGGCCGCCCGTGCGCGCGCCGTCGAGGACGCGATCCGCGCCGAACGCCAGGAGCGCGAGCGGGCGGAGGAGGAAGCCCGCCGGCGCGCCGAGGACGAGGAGCGCCTGGCCGCCGAGCACGCCGAGGCCGAGCGGCGCAAGAGCGAGGAGGACGCCCGGCGCAAGGCCGAGGAGGACGCCCGCAAGAGGGCGGAAGAGGATGCCGCCCGGCGGTTGCCGGCGCCGGAGGAGCCGAAGCCGGAGGAAGCCGCAGCGCCCGAGGCACCGGCTGCGGCGAAGCCCGCCCGGCCCGGCGAGACCCCGGCGGAAGAGGAGCGCGGGAGGCCGCGCCGGCGCGGCGAGCAGCGGCGCCCGGCCAGCCCGTCGCGGCGCGACCAGCCCCGCCGGCGGGGCGGCAAGATCTCGCTGTCGGAGGCGCTCGACGGCACCGTCGGCGAGGAGCGTGGACGAAGCCTCGCGTCGCTGCGCCGTCAACGCGAGCGCGAGAAGCGCCTCGCACGGGAGGCGATGCGGGCCGACGAGCTCAAGCCGGTGGTGCGCGAGGTCGTGGTTCCCGAAGCGATCACGGTGCAGGATCTGGCCAGCCGCATGGCCGTGCGCGGTGCCGAGGTCGTGAAGCGCCTGATGGAGATGGGAACGGTCGTCACCATCACCCAGACCATCGACGCGGACACGGCGCAGCTCGTGGTCGAGGAGTTCGGCCACAAGGTCAGGCGCGTGAGCGAGTCCGATGTCGAGATCGGGCTGAAGGGCGACGACGACGTGGCGGACGCCCTGGTCACGCGCTCGCCCGTGGTCACCGTCATGGGCCATGTCGATCACGGCAAGACGTCGCTGCTCGATGCCATCCGCTCCAGCGACGTGGCCTCGGGCGAGGCGGGCGGGATCACGCAGCACATCGGCGCCTATCAGGTGGAGACCCCCAGGGGGGCCCGCATCACCTTCATCGACACGCCCGGCCACGCCGCCTTCACGGAGATGCGCGCCCGGGGTGCCAGCGTCACGGACATCGTCGTCCTGGTGGTTTCGGCGGACGATGGCGTCATGCCCCAGACTGTCGAGGCCATCAATCATGCGCGCGCGGCAGGCGTGCCGATCCTCATCGCCATCAACAAGATCGACCGGCCCGATGCCGATCCGGGGCGGGTGCGCCAGGACCTGCTCCAGCACGAGATCGTGACGGAGGAGATGGGCGGCGACGTGCTCGCGGTCGAGATATCGGCAACCCAGAAGCTCAACCTCGACAGGCTGGAGGAGGCGATCCTGCTCCAGGCGGAGCTTCTGGAGCTCACCGCCAATCCGGACCGCGCCGGCGAAGGCATCGTGATCGAAGCCAAGGTGGACCGGGGCCGCGGCGTGGTGGCCACCGTGCTGGTCCAGCGTGGCACCCTCCGTATCGGCGATATCGTCGTTGCCGGCGCGCAGTGGGGCCGGGTGAGGGCGATGTACGACGACCACGGCGCTTCCACCAAGGCTGCGGGGCCGGCGGTTCCGGTCGAGATTCTCGGGCTCAGCGGCGCGCCGCTTGCGGGCGACGAGGTCGTGGTGGTCGAGAACGAGCGCCGGGCGCGGGAGGTTTCCGAGTTCCGCCAGGCGCGCGCCCGGGAGAAGGAGGTCGCGCGCGGCGCTCCGCTCAGCCTCGAGCAGCTCTTCTCCGAGATTCAGGAGAAGGAAGGTAAGAGCGAGCTTCCACTCGTCATCAAGGCGGATGTCCAGGGCTCGGTGGAGGCACTGGTGGGCGCGCTCGGCCGGCTCGGCACGGACGAAGTGGCGGTGCGCGTGCTCCATTCGGGCGTCGGCGGCATCACCGAATCCGACGTGACGCTCGCGGCTGCGTCGGATGCGGCCATCATCGGCTTCAACGTGCGCGCCAACGCGCAAGCCCGCGAACTCGCGTCGCGCACAGGCATCGAGCTTCGCTATCACGCCGTCATTTACGACGTGGTCGACGAGGTCAGGGCCAGTCTCGAAGGGATGCTGCGGCCGGAGGCGCGCGAAAAGACACTGGGCAGCGCCCAGATCCTCCAGGTGTTCGAAGTGGGCCGCGTCGGCAAGGTCGCGGGCTGCCGGGTGACCAACGGCATGGTGCGCCGGGGGGCGAAGGCACGGCTGCTGCGCGACGACATCGTCATCCACGACGGCGCGCTCAAGACGCTCCGGCGGTTCAAGGACGACGTGCGCGAGGTGAAGGAAGGCTACGAGTGCGGCATGTCCTTCGAGAACCACACCGATCTGCGCGAAGGCGACGTCATCGAACTCTATGAGATCGAGGAGGTCGCGCGCACGCTCGAGGCGTAGGGTGCACGCGCCAGACGGCCGATGACGAGGAGGAGCGGCAGCGCTGGCGCGCCCAGCCAGCGGCAGCGGCGAGTCGGCGAGCTTATCCGGGAGGCGCTCTCCGAATCGCTCGCCCGCAGCCAGTTCCGCGATCCCGTCCTGAGCGACGTGCGCCTCACCGTGACGGAGGTCCGGCCGGCGCCGGACCTGCGCTCCGCCAAGGTCTATGTGATGCCGCTCGGCGGTGAGCGAACGGCGGAAGCGATCGACGCCCTGCAGCGTGCCGCAGGGTACCTGCGCGGCGAGGTGAACCGCCGGGTCCGGCTCAAGTTCTCGCCCACGCTCCGCTTCGAGCTGGACCGCAGCTTCGAGACTGTGGAGCGCCTGGAGAGGCTGCTCGACGGCAATGGCGAGGCCGATGGCTGACAACGAGGCCAAGCGCGGCCTTCACGGCTGGCTGGTCGTGGACAAGCCCGGCGGAATCACCTCCGCGGCTGCCGTTGCCCGCATCAAGGCGCTGGTCGGGCGCGGGGCGAAGGTAGGCCACGCCGGCACCCTCGATCCGATGGCCACAGGCGTCCTGCCGGTCGCCATTGGCGAGGCGACCAAGACGGTCTCGTTCATGATGGATGCGAGCAAGCGCTACCGCTTCGGCGTGCGCTTCGGCGAGCAGCGCGATACCGATGACGCCGAGGGAACGGTGATCGAGACGAGCGAGGTCCGCCCACCTGAGTCGGTGGTCGCAGGCGTGCTCCCCGCCTTCATCGGCGACGTCGAGCAGGTGCCGCCGGCGTTCTCCGCCCTCAAGGTCGGCGGCGAGCGCGCGTACACGTTGGCGCGCCAGGGGCGGCCGCCGCAGCTTGCACCCCGCACCGTGCACGTGGAGAGCCTCACGCTGACCGGGGCCTCTGACGACGGCGCCGCCTTCGAGGTCGCGTGCGGCAAGGGAACCTACGTCCGGGCCCTGGCCCGCGACATCGCCCGGGCCGCAGGGACGGTCGGTCACGTGACCTGGCTGCGGCGCTCCGCGGTCGGGCCGTTCACCGACGGGGATGCGAATCCACTGGATAAACTGGTCGCACTCGGGCATAGTCCGGGCCTCGCCGAAAGCCTGCTACCGGTCGATGCAGTGCTGGCCGACATCCCGGCTCTGCCTCTGACTGCACGCGAGGCAGATCGTCTGCGCCACGGCCAGCCTGTGCCCGCGCCCGGTGCGGCACCCGGAAGGGTCCGCGCCACCGCCGGGTCCCGCCTCGTGGCGCTGGCCGAAGTCGGCGCGGGCCAGGCCCGCCCGGTGCGGGTCTTCAACATTTGATATGCGGAGTAGCCAGATGTCGATCACCGCGGCGCGGAAGACAGAGCTGATCTCGGATTACGCCACCAAGACCAACGATACCGGCTCGCCGGAAGTCCAGGTCGCGATCCTGACAGAGCGGATCAACAACCTGACCGAGCATTTTCGGGCTCACAAGAAGGATCTTCATTCGAGGCAGGGCCTCCTGAAGATGGTCAGCCGCAGGCGCCGCCTGCTCGACTATCTGAAGCGCAACGATCAGGAGCGCTACGCCACCGTGATTCAGCGGCTGGGCTTGCGCAAATAGGATTGGCGTTCGCGTGGTCCGCACCCATGCGGCACGCGGGTCAAGAGGGCACGGTGGGAGGCGCGGCATGGGGCCGCAGCCTCCGACGCTGCGCCCATGCAGGGGCGAGCCGAATGAGCGGCTCGCCAAGGGAACGAAGGAAACAGCATGTTCGATATCACACGTCGTGAGGTCATGTGGGGCGGGCGCAAGCTCGTTCTCGAAACCGGGCGCCTCGCCCGCCAGGCGGATGGCGCCGTCCTCGCGAGCTACGGCGAAACGGCGGTGCTCTGCACCGTCGTCGGCCAGCGGTCGGCGCGGGAGGGACAGGATTTCTTCCCGCTCACGGTCAACTACGAAGAGAAGGCGTTCGCCGCCGGCAAGATTCCGGGCGGCTTCTTCAAGCGCGAAGGGCGGCCCAGCGAGAAGGAAACCCTGGTCTCCCGCCTCATCGACCGGCCGCTCCGGCCACTCTTCGTCAAGTCGTTTCGCAACGAAACGCAAGTCATCTGCACGGTGCTCTCGCACGACCTCATCAACGATTCCGACATCGTCGCGATGGTCGGCGCATCGGCCGCGCTCACCATCTCGGGACTCCCTTTCATGGGCCCCATCGGTGGCTGCCGGGTGGGCTACGTCGACGGCGATTACGTGCTGAACCCGACCTACGAGCAGCGCGCGGCCTCCGGCCTGGATCTGGTCATGGCGGGCACCCAGGAAGGCGTGCTCATGGTCGAATCGGAGGCGTCCGAGCTCTCCGAGGATCAGATGCTGGGCGCGGTGACCTTCGGCCACGCGGCCGTCAGGCCCGTGATCGACGCCATCGTCAGCCTTGCCGAGGCTTGCGCGAAGGAGCCCTGGGAGCTGCCCGAGGAGCAGGAGGACACGGCCCTCGTGGACCGCATCCGCGCAAGCGCCGAGGGACCGCTCCGCGAAGCCTACGCCATCGCCGCCAAGACCGAGCGGCAGGAGACGGTGGCGGCGGCGAAGGCGCAGACGGCCGCGCAGTTCCGCGATGAGGAAGGCGCTGGCGCCATCCTGGACGGCACGCTCGGCGCGCTCGAGAAGGACATCGTGCGCGGCCAGATCCTCGACAGCGGAGCACGGATCGACGGCCGGACCACCACCGACGTCCGCGCCATCGAAAGCGAGGTGGGCGTGCTGCCGCGCAGCCACGGCTCGGCGCTCTTCACCCGCGGCGAGACCCAGGCGCTGGTCACGGCGACGCTGGGCACCGGTCAGGACGAGCAGATCATGGACATGCTCGAGGGCGAGTACCGCGAGCGCTTCATGCTGCACTACAACTTCCCGCCCTACTCGGTGGGCGAGGCGCGGTTCCTGCGCGGGCCGGGCCGGCGCGAGATCGGCCACGGCAAGCTCGCCTGGCGGGCGGTTCATCCCCTCCTGCCGGACGCCGAGGCCTTCCCCTACACCATCCGCGTGGTCTCCGAGATCACGGAGTCCAACGGCTCCTCCTCGATGGCGACGGTGTGCGGGGCATCGCTCTCGCTCATGGACGCGGGCGTTCCCCTCGCCCGGCCGGTTGCCGGCATCGCCATGGGACTGATCAAGGAGGAGGACCGCTTCGCGGTGCTCTCCGACATCCTGGGCGACGAGGACCATCTGGGCGACATGGACTTCAAGGTCGCAGGCACCGAGCAGGGCGTCACCTCGCTGCAGATGGACATCAAGATCACCAGCATCACCGAGGAGATCATGCGCACCGCGCTCGCCCAGGCGCGCGACGGCCGCCTGCACATCCTGGGCGAGATGGCGAAGGCGCTCGCGCGGGCGCGCGACAGCGTGAGCGATAACGCGCCCCGCATCACCACCTTCTCGATTCCGAAGGACCGCATTCGCGAGATTATCGGCCCTGGCGGCAAGGTCATCCGCGAGATCTGCGAGACCACCGGGACCAAGATCGACATCGAGGACGACGGCACCATCAAGGTCGCGGCCGTGGAGGCCGAGGCGGCCGAGGCGGCGATCAACATGATCCGCGACATCATCGCCGAGCCCGAGGTCGGCGTGATCTACGACGGCAAGGTGGTCAAGATCGTCGACTTCGGCGCCTTCGTGAACTTCATCGGCAAACGCGACGGCCTGGTGCACATCAGTGAGATCGCGCCGCGCCGGATCAAGAGCGTGAGCGACGTGCTGAGCGAAGGCGATAACGTCAAAGTGAAGGTGCTCGGCATCGACGACCGCGGTAAGGTCAAGCTGAGCATGAAGGCCGTGAATCAGGAGAGCGGAGAAGACCTGAGCGCGGCCGAGGATGCCGCACAGGCAGGGTAGGGAACGCCGCCGGGAGAAGCGGCGTCTTGCAATCGGCGCCTCCGTTGCCCACATCGCGGCGTAGCTGCGGCGCCGGCCCGCCACCCTGCCTCCGCACGGCGTGCGGATCGAGCCGGGCTGAACGGTGGACGGACCGACCATGAAGGCGTTGAACGCAATCAGGTTGTCGGGGCGCGAGGTCCTGCCCTTGATCGAAGGGGGCAAGGGCATCGGCGTGACCAACGGCCTGAGCTCGGGCGCCTGGGCCGCCGCTGGCGGCGTCGGCACCTTCTCCGGCGTCAACGCCGATTCTTACGACGAGAGCGGCCGGGCCGTCCCGCAGACCTATCGCGGGCGCACGCGAAAGGAGCGCCACGAGGAGCTCGTCGACTACGCGATCCGTGGTGGCATCACCCAGGCCCGGATCGCCCACGACGTCTCGGGCGGCCAGGGGCGGCTCCACATGAACGTGCTGTGGGAGATGGCCGCCGCCGAGCGCATCCTCCACGGCGTCCTAGAGGCCACGCGCGGCATCATTCACGGCGTGACCTGCGGCGCCGGCATGCCCTATCGGCTCGCCGAGGTGTCCGCGCAGTACGAGGTCCACTACTACCCGATCATCTCGTCGGCCCGCGCGTTCCGTGCGCTCTGGAAGCGCGCCTATCATCGCTTCTCCGAGTGGATGGGCGGCGTCGTCTACGAGGACCCCTGGCGCGCCGGCGGCCACAACGGCCTCTCCAACAGCGAGGATCCCGAGCAGCCCGAGCCCGCCTATCCGCGTGTCCTCGCGCTTCGCAAGCAGATGCGCGAATACGGCCTGGGCGACGTGCCCATCGTGATGGCGGGCGGCGTCTGGTACCTGCGCGACTGGGAGGACTGGCTCGACAATCCCGAGCTAGGCCCCATCGTCTTTCAGTTCGGCACCCGCCCGCTGGTGACCGAGGAGAGCCCGATCTCAGAGACGTGGAAGCGCAAGCTGCTGACGATGAAGGAAGGGGACGTGAAGCTCAACCGCTTCAGCCCGACCGGCTTCTATTCGTCCGCCGTGCGCAACGACTTCATCCACGAGCTTGCCGAGCGCGAGCAGCGCCAGGTCGCCTACACCGCCGAGCCCATCGGCGACCACGACCGGGTGTTCACGCCGGGGCCGCGCGGGCGCAGCTTCTACCTGACCAGAGGCGATCTGGCGCGGGCCGAGGAGTGGATGGACCAGGGCTTCACCTCGGTGCTGAAGACGCCCGACACCACGATCATCTTCGTGACCGACGAGAAGGCGCGCGAGATCAGGGCCGACCAGGCAGCCTGCATGGGCTGCCTCAGCGCCTGCCGCTTCAGCAACTGGGCGACCAACGAAACAGGCTCGACCGGAAAGAAGACCGATCCCCGCAGCTACTGCATCCAGAAGACGCTGCAGGAGATCATCCACGGCGAGGACATCGACAACCAGCTCATGTTCGCGGGCCACGCGGCCTTCCGCTTCGCGAGCGACCCCTTCTACTCGAACCGTTTCATCCCGTCCGTGCGCCAGTTGGTGGACCGCCTCCTCACGGGCGACTGACCGCCGCACCCCATCAACGCTCCTTCACGTAGGGTTGGCCGCTCGCCTTGGGCGGCACCGCCTTGCCGACGAAGCCTGCCAGCAGCAGCACGGTCAGCAGGTAGGGCAGCGCCTGGATCGCCTGCACCGGGATGACGCCCACGCCCGGGATGTCCACCCCCTGCAGCCTCGCCTGCACGGCATCGGCGAAGGCGAAGAGGAAGCAGGCGAAGAGCGTCGGCACCGGGCGCCACTTGCCGAAGATGAGCGCCGCCAGCGCGAGGTAGCCCATGCCTGCGGTCATGTCGCGCACGAAGAGCGCGTTCTGGGCGATGGAGATCGAGGTGCCGGCGATGCCGCAGAGGATGCCGCAGACGATCATCGCCCGGTAGCGCATGCCGGCGACCGAGATGCCGGCGGTGTCCACCGCCTCCGGCGCCTCGCCGACGGCGCGGAGCCTCAGCCCGAAGCGGGTCTTGTAGATGAACCACGCCGCCAGCGGGACCATGCCGAGCGCGAGGTAGACGATCAGGTTGTGGCCGCTCACGATCTCCGAATAGATCTGGGCGAGGAAGGGCACGTCGCTCAGCCGGTCGGCGAAGGGGAAGTGGATCGGGCGGAAGCGCGCCGTGTCCCCCACCAGCGGCGAGTGCCCGCCTTGGCCAAACCAGGCGAGCGAGAGCACGGGGCCGAGCCCCGCCACCAGGATGTTAAGCGCCATGCCGGAGACCACTTGGTCGCCCCGGTGGGTGACGCAGGCGAACGCGTGGACCATCGCGAGCGCGACGGAGGTCCCGATCCCCGCCAGCAGGCCGAGCCAGGCCGAGCCGGTGACGAAGGCGGCGGCGGCGGCGGCGAACGCCGCGCCCAGCATCTTGCCCTCGAGCCCGATGTCGACTACGCCCGAGCGCTCGGCGAACATGCCGGCGAAGGCGGCGAGGATGAGCGGCGTGGAGACGCGGAGCGTCGCGTCGATCACCAGGACGAACCAGGTCACGGCTTCCATGATGGCCCCGCCCCGGCTACGCCGCCACCGCGCGTGCGCGCCGCGCGAAGAGGCTCTCGATCCGGCCGCGGAACATGTGCTCCAGCGCGCCGGAGAAGAGGATCACCAGCCCCTGCAGCACGACCACCATGTCGCGCGTCACGTTGGGCATGTCGAAGGCCAATTCCGAGCCGCCCTGGTAGAGCACGCCGAAGAGCAGCGCGGCCAGCACGATGCCCACCGGGTGGTTGCGCCCCATCAGCGCCACCGCGATGCCGACGAAGCCGTAGCCCGCCGTGAACTCCAGCAGCAGCCGGTGGTGGACGCCGATGATCTCGTTCACGCCGACGAGGCCCGCGAGCCCGCCGGAGATTGCCATCGCGAGCATGATCGAGCGCGCCGGCGAGATGCCGCCGTAGACCGCCGCCGATTCGTTGTGCCCGACGGCGCGGATCTCGTAGCCCCAGCGCGTGCGCCAGACGAAGAACCAGAACGCCACGAGGCAGGCCGCGGCGACGACGATGCTCAGGTTGAGCGAGGAGCGGCCAATGTTCGCGCCGAAGGCCGCGAAGATGTCGTGGACGAAGGGCAGCCACACGCCGGTCTCGAAGGTGCGGCTCTCGGCCGCCTGCTGGCCCGGTTTGATGAAGACCTCGACCAGCAGATAGGTCATCAGCGCGGCGGCCAGGAAGTTGAACATGATCGTCGTGATGACGATGTGGCTGCCGCGCCTGGCCTGCAGCCAGCCGGGGATGAAGGCCCAGAAGGCGCCGAAGGCCATGGCGCAGGCGATGGCGAGCGGGATCGCTACGAACGCCGGCCAGTGGCCGAGGTAGAGCCCGATGAGCCCTGCGCCGAGGCCGCCGAGATAGGCCTGCCCCTCGCCGCCGATGTTGAAGAGACCGCAGTGGAAGGCGATGGCGACGGCGAGCCCGGTGAAGACGAAGTTGGTGGTGTAGTAGAGCGTGTAGCCGATCGCCTCCGGGTAGCCCACCGCGCCGAGGACGAGCAATCTCAGCGCCTCGAACGGGTTCTCGCCGATGAGCGCGATGATGATGCCGGCGATGAGCAGCGCGAGCCCCAAGTTGATGAGCGGGACCAGCCCGTGGGTGACCCAGCCCGGCGCCTGCGTGGGCCCGCCGAAGCCCTTCACGCGCCGGCGGCCCCGGCGCCGTCCGCGCGCTCGCCCGCCATCATCAGGCCGAGCGTGCGCTCGTCCGCGTCCGCCTGCGCCACCTCGCCCACGATCGCGCCGTCGAACATCACGAGGATGCGGTCCGAGAGGGACATGATCTCGTCAAGCTCGACCGAGACCAGCAGGATCGCCTTGCCCGCGTCCCGCATGGCGACCAGCTTGCGGTGGATGAACTCGATGGCGCCGATATCGACGCCGCGCGTGGGCTGGCCCACCAGCAGCACGTCCGGACTGCGCCCCATCTCGCGGCCGACCACGATCTTCTGCTGGTTGCCGCCGGAGAAGTTGGCTGTGCGCAGGTGGGGCAGGGGAGGGCGCACGTCGAAGTCCTCCATGGTGCGCCCGACGGCGTCGGTGACAGCGCCCCGGCTCAGCAGCATGCGCGGGTTGTAGCGCTGCTCGCGGTGGTAGCCGAGGATGCCGCTCTCGGAGGCGTCGAAGGCGGTGACGAGACCCATGCGCTGGCGGTCCTCGGGCACGTGGCCGAGCCCGCGCCGGCGCATGGCGCGCGCCGCTTCCGCCCGTCCGCCGGCGGGCGCGGGCGCGCCGCCGAGCGCGATGCTGCCCCGCTCGCAGGCGAGCGTGCCGGCCAGCGCCTCCAGCAGCTCCGACTGGCCGTTGCCGGCGACGCCGGCCACGCCCACGATCTCGCCTGCGCGGACGGCGAAGCTCACGTCCTGGACGCGCAGCACGCCGCCGCGATCGCGCACGGCGAGGTTCTCCACCTGCAGCAGCGCCTCGCCCGGCGCGGCCTCGTCCTTGTCCACGTGGAGCAGCACGCTCCGGCCCACCATCATCGCGGCGAGCTGCGCGCGGTCGGTCTCAGCCGTCGCCACGTGATCCACCACGCGGCCTGCCCGCATCACCGTGACCCGGTCGGTCAGCGCCATGATCTCGCGGAGCTTGTGAGTGATGAGGATGATGGTCCGGCCCTGGTCCCGCAGCGCGCGGAGGATGCGGAAGAGGTCGTCCACCTCCTGCGGCGTGAGCACGCCCGTCGGCTCGTCCAGGATCAGGATGTCGGCGCCGCGATAGAGCGCCTTCAGGATCTCCACCCGCTGCTGCAGGCCCACGGGCAGCGAGCCCACGATGGCGTCGGGGTCGACGTCGAGCCCGTACTCGCGCTCCAGCCGTTCCAGCTCCTGCCGGGCCTCGACGAGCGTGGAGCGCAGCAGGTAGCCCTTCTCGACGCCGAGCACCACGTTTTCCAGCACGGTGAAGGTGTCCACGAGCATGAAGTGCTGGTGGACCATGCCGATGCCGTGGCTGATGGCGTCCTCCGGCCCCCTGATCGTGACCGGCTCGCCCCCCACCCTGATCTCGCCGCCGTCGGCTTGGTAGTAGCCGTAGACGATGCTCATCAGCGTCGACTTGCCGGCGCCGTTCTCGCCGATGATGCCGTGGATCGTGCCGGGTGCCACGGCGACCGACACGTCGTCGTTCGCGTGCACGGGGCCGAACCACTTCTGGATGCCGGCGACCTCGAGCGCGGGCACGCCCGAGGCACCCGAGGGGCCGCGCTCTTCCGCAGCCCCCCGGTGTTCCTCCCCCGCCACGGGGCTAGCGCCTTGGCGGCCGGCCTGCGCCGGGCGCCCGCGCTACTGCGCCATGTAGTCGGTCACCTGGATGGTGCCGGCGATGATGTCCTGGCGCGCCTGCTCGACCGCGGCCTCCATCTCGTCCGAGACGAGGCTGCGGTTGTGCTCGTCGACGGCCCAGCCGACGCCGTCCTCGGCGAGGCCGAGCACCTGGATGCCGCCCTGCCAAGTCCCCTCCTGGGCCGCCTTGAAGGATTCGTAGACCGCCACGTCCACGCGCTTGATCATCGAGGTCAGCATCGTGCCGGGGTGGATGTAGTTCTGGTTGCTGTCCACGCCGATGGCGAGCTTGCCGGCGTCCTTGGCCGCCTGGTAGACGCCGATGCCGGTGCCGCCGGCGGCGGCGTAGACCACGTCCGCGCCCCGGTCGAACTGGCTGCGCGCGAGCTCGCCGCCCTTGGTCGGATCGTTCCAGGCAGCGGGCGTGGTCCCGGTCATGTTCTGGAAGATCTCGATGTCCGGATTGACGTGCTTCGCGCCCTCCACGTAGCCCAGCGCGAACTTGCGGATAAGCGGGATATCCATGCCGCCGACGAAGCCCACCTTTCCGGTCTGGGAGGCCATCGCCGCCGCCATGCCGACCAGGAACGAGCCCTCGTGCTCCTTGAAGATCACCGACTGCACGTTGGGCAGGTCCACCACCATGTCGATCAGGGTGAACTTGGTCTCGGGGAACTCCTGCGCCACGGTCTCGACCGCCGCCGCCTGGGCGAAGCCCATCGCCACCACCACCTGCGCGCCGCGCCGCGCCATGTTGCGGAGCGCCTGCTCGCGCATGGACGGGTTCGTGACCTCGAACTCGCGGTACTGGATGCCGGTGTCGGCCTTGAACTTCTCGGCGCCGTTGAAGGCGGCCTCGTTGAACGATTTGTCGAACTTGCCGCCCATGTCGAAGACGACGGCCGGCGTGAAGTCGTCGGCCTGGGCCATGCCGCCCACGGCGATGCCTGCCGCCGCGAGCGCGGCGACGATGAGTCGTTTCATGGAGGTTCCCCCTTGAGTTTGCGTGCGTATCCAGGCTGCGCCCAGCTTAGCCGACGCGCGTTCGAATGTCTGTCTGCGCGCCCTATTCCGCGGCCTCGGCGCTGGCGCTCTCTGCCTTTTCCAGCGTCAGCTCGACGGGCACGGGGTTGGAGACGATGTCGAGCACCGGGCAGTGGGCGTTGACCGCTTGCTGCAGCGTTGCCAGCGTCGCCTCGTCGGCCGACGAGACCACGCGCACCGTGCCGCGCAGGCCCTGGTAGCCCGGCCTGACGGACTCGTCGACGGCGAAGAAGCCGCGCAGGTCGATATCGCCTTCCAGCGTCACTGAGACGTGCTCCAGCGGAACGCCGAGGGCCGCAGCATAGGCGCGGTAAGTGATCTCCTGGCAGGTGCCGAGCGCCGCCAGGATCAGCTCGACCGGGTTCGGTCCCGTGTCAGTGCCGCCTAGGCTCTCCGGTTCGTCCACCACCAGCCGGTGATCGCGCATCGTCACCTCGGAGCGGAAGCCCTCGCCGAGGGACGACACGGATTCGAAGGTGGCTTGCGCCTCCGCCGGGTCGGCGCGGAAAGCCTCCTGCGTCTCGGCGATCATGGTGCGCAGTTCGTCGCTCATGGTCCATCTCCCGTTGGCGGCCACGCACGTGGCCAGCGTTGATCCGTGTGCTTCGCCATCAATACGTGCTTTTGCGTGAACTTGGGAGTCGGGCTCATGCGTCCGCCCCGGCCACCGCGGCCATGAAGGCGGCGAGCTTGGCCGAGTCGAGCGCACCCTCCGTGCGCACCCCGTTACAGAGGTCGACGCCGTAGGGGCGCACCCGGCCGATCGCGCCCGCCACGTTGCCGGCATTGAGCCCGCCGGCGAGGAAGACGGGGCAGGGGGCGTCGGCCACGATACGCCGGCTGAGTGCCCAGTCGTGGACGCGGCCCGTGCCGCCCAGCTCCTTCACGGTCGCAGACGGGTTGCCGGAATCGAGCAGCAGCCCGTCCACCAGGGCGGCGATGCGCAGCGCCTCGGCGACGTCGTCCTCGCCCCGCACGTGGATGACCTGGATCAGCGCGACGCCCGGCAGCGCATCGCGCAGCCGAAGATAGGCGCCTGGCGCGAGCGCGTCGCAGAGCTGGATGGTGTTCACGCCGCAGCGGCGCTGCTGGGCGACGATCGCGGCGGGGTCCGTCTCCGCCGTGAGCAGGACGGTGCCGATCGCCGGCGGCTGGGTGGCGGCGATCTCCGCGATCAGGTCTTCCGCGATGACCCCCGGCCCGCTCGGCATCGCGGAGACCAGCCCGATGGCATCGGCGCCGGCGGCGACGGCGGCGCGCGCCTCGCCCACGCTGGAGATGCAGCAGATCTTGACCCGCGTCCGCACGCGCGCGGGACCGGACGCCGCCGGATGCAAGGTCAGGCCGCGGCCCGGTCGCCGAGGGCGCGCCGCAGCCTCGGCAGGACCTCGTCGGCCATGAGCCGCATGGACTCGAGCTGGTGCGCCTTGTGGGTCTCGTTCAGGCAGTCGGTCGCGGTCATCAGGATGGTCCCGAAGGGCCCCACCTCGTCCCGCAGCGCGAGGATCTGCGCCGCCACCGAATCCGGATCGCCGGCGATGGAGAACGCGTCGCACGCGTATTCGGGCGTCACGTCCTCGTCCGCCATCTCGGGCCCGCTTTTCATGATGGCGTGGAAAGCGGCGCGCTTCACCAGCGTCACCAGGTAGCCGTAGTAGTGGGCGAGCGGGCCGGCAGGGTCGCGCACGTAATCTCTGGCCCAGGCGTCGTCCTCCGCCACGAAGACGGAGCGCGCGACGCGCCAGTCCGCCGGCCCCGGCTCCCGGCCGCTCGCCGCGCAGCCCTCCGAGAATCCCTGCCAGTGGTTCCTGATGGTCGACACCGGCACGAAGTTGGCCGAGATCACGCCCCAGCCGCGCGCGGCGGCGCTTCTCACCCCGCCCGAATCCGGGCTCATGGCGGACGCCACCAGCGGCGGGTGCGGCTTCTGGTAGGGCTTGATCATGGCGCCGACGCCGAGGTCGGGCCAGTGGTAATCCTCGAGCCGGAGCGTCCAGTACTTGCCCCGGATGTCGTAGGGCGGATCGGTGGACCAGAGCTTGAGCACGGTCTCGATGGCCTCGCCCGCCATCTCGCGGCGGACCTGCAGGTCGGTCACGCCGAACATCTCGAAGTCGCTGACGAGCCCGCCGGGGCTCACGCCCAGGATCAGCCGCCCGTCGCTCAGGTGATCCAGCAGGGCGGCGTGGGCGGCGGTCTGCACCGGGTGGCGCTGCGGCAGGTTGACCACGCCGGTGCCGAGCTTCATGCGCGTCGTCCGCGCGATCAGGTTGGAGAGGAACATGAAGGGGCAGGTCACCGGCTCGCTCAGCGTCGTGTAGTGCTCGCCGATCCAGAACTCGTCGAAGCCGAGGCGATCGCAGGCGACCGCGATCTCCACGTCCTCCTTGAGCACCGTGTGGGTGTCCCGCCGGTGATCGTTCACCGGCATCATGAACATGCCGAGCTTCATCCCGCCCCCTCCGTCAACGGGCGGGACTGAAACATGGCGCGGGGCAGGGGGCAAGCGCAGGCCCCGGCTCTCACCGAGATGGGATCAGCACTCTTCGATGCTGCCGCCGGCCTCGCGCCAGGCGGCGATGCCGCCGATCATGTGGCAGACGTTGCCGAGGCCGCCCTCGCGCGAGGCGTTCACCGCCATCGCCGAGCGCTCGCCGAAGGCGCAGTAGTAGACCAGCCGGTGCCCCGGCCGCGCGGCGAGCGCGCGCAACGCCCCGCCCGGGCCGATCATGCCGGCGAGCTGCCCGTAGGGGGCGTGGACGGAGTTGGGGATCGCGCCTTCCCGCCCGCGCTCGCCTTCCTCCCGCAGGTCCACGAGAATGTCGTCGGGGCGCTGGCCGTGCATGACCTCGTGCGCGGTCATCGCGCACTCCGGGTGCGCGTCGTCGGCCTGGCCGAGGCCCACCCGCAGGTTCGCCGGCACCGCCACGTCCATCATCTTCGGGTTGGCGAGGTTGAGGCCCTGCATGATCGCCGCGTAGTCGGCGGGCGATTCCACCTGGAGGCGGGGGTTGAAGCGCCTCTCCTCGCCGATGGTGCTCACCGTGTCGCCCTTGTAGTCGTGGCCGGGGTAGACCAGCGTCTCGTCCGCCAGCGTGAGCAGCTTGCCGAAGAGCGACTCGTACTGCTGCAGCGCATCGCCGTTCTGGAAGTCCGTTCGCCCCGTGCCCCGGATCAGCAGCGTGTCGCCGGTGAAGACGCGGTCCTCCATGGCGAAGCTGTAAGATTCGGCCGTGTGTCCCGGCGTGTGCAGCGCGCATAGGCTGACGCCCTCGATCTCGACCGCATCGCCGTCGCCGACCCGCATCGAGACCACGTCCACCGGCGCCTCCCGGCCCATCACGGTGACGCACTTGGTGCGGTCGCGCAGCTCCGCCATGCCGCTGATGTGATCGGCATGGACGTGTGTATCCACCACCTTGGCGAGGGTGAGATCCAGCTCGCCCAGCAGCGTGAGATAGCGCTCCACCTGCTCCTGCACGGGGTCGATGATGAGCGCCTCGCCGCCCGCGCGCCCGCCCAGCAGGTACGTATAGGTGCCGGAGGTCATGTGGTAGAGCTGGCGAAAGATCATGGCCCGTCATCCGCCGGTCAGATCGCGTGCCTCATTGTAAGGCCGGGGCCCGCCCTCGGGCCACCGGGTAGCGCCGCCGATGTCCCTCGTCCGAGACGGTGTTTCACGGAACGGAGCACTCAATTTTCGCGGCCTATACCGGCCTATACCGGCACATAGTGGCACATAGTGGCCCAAACTGGCCCAAACGAGGCGGCTCAAAGTGGCACATGACGGACCAATGCGGCTCAGGACGGACCGCCAAATTGGGGAGGCGCACGCCCGTCCGGGGCGCGAACGGAGGCGTCGGAAGAGCATAGACGGCGCCCCGGTCCCCGGAACCGGCGCGCGAGATGATCGTTGGACTCATGCCGACATCCTGCGCCGCCCGCCCGCGCCGTCCACCGCACCATGGTCCAGAGGCGGCAGCGCCGGTCCGGATCATGGGTGCTGCCGTCCAGCGTCCCCCTTGCGCCAGACGGTGGCGAGCCAGGGCTGCTGGTGGCGCGGGCGGCCGGGCGGGCGGTAGTAGTGGTGCAGCTCGACGAAGCCCGCACCGGTGACCAGCGCCCGCCAGGTCTCGAGGTCCCAGAAGCAGCCGTAGCGGCCGCCGACCCAGCCCTCCTGGTTGTCGCCTCTGGGGTTCGAGCAGAAGAGCACGCCGCCGGGCTTCAGCGCTGCGGCAAGCTCGCCGAGCACCCGCGCGATCTGGCTGCCGGGCACGTGGAAGAGCGAGGCGTTGGCGAAGATGCCGTCGAAGCGGGCCGCCGGCAGGTCGAGGGCCAGAAAATCCTGGTGCAGCACGGGGCACTCGCTCTCCGCACGCGCGAGCGCCACCAGCGCGCCCGCGCCATCGAGGCCTGTCACCTCGTGGCCCAGCGCCGAGAAGGCCCGCAGGTCGCGGCCCGGCCCGCAGCCGAGATCGAGGATCGCGTAGGGCGGCTCCCCCTCGATGGCGTCGAGCAGGGCCGCGATGTTCTGGCTCACGTCGTGGTCGGCCGTGCCGTGGCGGTAGGCGTCCGCCATGCCGTCGTACTCCGCGAGCGTCACGGCGGCGGCCTCCCGGGCGCGCGCGTCCTCGTCGCGCGGGCGCGGGCTCATCCGGCACCCCCTTCACCGCGATGGCCGCTCTGCGCTAGACTCCGGCCAGGGGAGGCCCCATGAGCCAGCTCGTGAACGAACCGGCCGTCGCGCCGGAAGCGCTCGCCTGCCTCAATGCGCTCGAGCGCAAGGTGCTGTGGCTGTCGTCCTGGATGGTCCACAACGCGAACCACCTGCGCCCTGCGCGGGACGGGCTCAAGGTGGGCGGCCACCAGGCCTCCTGCGCCTCGGTGGCGACGCTGATGACGGCGCTCTACTTCGACGTGCTCGGCTCGAACGACCGGGTCGCCGTGAAGCCGCATGCGAGCCCGGTGTTCCACGCGATCCAGTACCTCTTCGGCAATCAGACCCGCGATAAGCTCGAGGATTTTCGGGCCTTCGGTGGTGCCCAGAGCTATCCGTCGCGCACCAAGGACAGCGACGACGTCGACATCTCCACCGGCTCGGTCGGGCTCGGCGTCGGCATGACGCTCTTCGCCTCCATGGTCCAGGACTACGTGCGCTTCCACAAGCTTGCACCCGACCAGCGCCCGCCCGGCCGCATGATCGCCGTCATGGGCGATGCCGAGCTCGACGAGGGCAACGTCTTCGAGGCGCTGCTGGAGGGCTGGAAGCACGATGTGCGGAACCTCTGGTGGATCATCGACTATAACCGCCAGAGCCTCGACCGTGTGGTCTCCGACCGCCTGTTCCAGAAGATCAAGGACTTCTTCCAGGCGGTCGGCTGGAAGGTGGTGATCCTGAAGTACGGCCGCCGCCAGCAGGCCGCCTTCGCCAAGCCCGGCGGCGAGGCGCTCCGCCAGTGGATCGACGACTGCCCCAACGAGCTCTACTGCGCGCTCACCTTCAAGGGCGGCGCCGCCTGGCGCGAGCGGCTGACCCAGGACATCGGCCACGTCGCCGGCATCAAGACGCTGCTCGCCGGCTACGACGACGACGGCCTGCAGGACCTGATGACCAACCTCGCAGGCCACGACATGGAGGCGGTGCTGGAGGCGCTGCGCGAGGTCGATACCGACGTGCCCCACTGCTTCATCGCCTACACCATCAAGGGCTTCGGCCTGCCCTTCGCCGGCCACAAGGACAACCACGCCGGCATCATGACCGAAGAGCAGATGGCCGACTTCCGCGCCGCGATGCACGTGGACGAAGGCGCCGAGTGGTCGCGCTTCGCGGGCCTCGGCCTCGACGAGAAGACGCTGAAGGCGTTCATCGCCGCAGCCCCCTTCAACCGCAAGCCGGGCCGGCATTCTGCGCCGGCCGTGCCGCTGCCGGACGCGCTGCCGCTCCGCCCCGGCGCCCGCATGTCGACGCAGGAGGCCTTCGGCCGCATCCTGAACGAGCTGGGCAAGGGCGAGACCCCGCTCGCCGAGCGCATCGTCACCACCTCGCCCGACGTCACCGTCTCCACCAATCTTGGCGGCTGGGTGAACCAGCGCGGCATCTTCGACCGCGCGGACCGCGAGGACGTCTTTCGCTCCGAGAAGGTGGTCTCGATGCAGAAGTGGTCGCTCAGCCGGAACGGCCAGC
>JAPPMY010000289.1 GCA_028818855.1 Rhodospirillales bacterium | reverse complement strand
GGGGTGGCGCACCCGGCACGATTCGAACGTGCGACCTCTGCCTTCGGAGGAGTCCGCCACCCGCTTTGTTCCCGCTATAGTCGCCAACATAGTGCCGTTTCGTTCTCTTTGGCGCTCGTTCAAGTGTCGGGTTTCTGCCCCATGGGGCAGTTATACCGCCTTGCCAAGTCGCCGGCTCAATGCCTCGACCGCGCTGCGCACGTGGTCAGGATGATGGTGGCCATAGACGCGCTCGAGCATGTCGAGCGACATGCCCAGGAAGCCCGCCGCCGCCCACTTGTCGCACCCCGCCTGCATCAACCATGTGCAAGCCGTCCGCCGCAGGTCGTGCGGCGTGCAATGCTCGATACCGGAGTCGAGGAGCACCGAACGCCATGCTGTCTTGAGGCTCGCCACGCGGGACCCCCTCACTTCGACGACGTGTCGGGCGCCCATCCGCTCCCATCGCCTCATATGGGCGAGCAGGCGGGGCGGGACCGGCACGGGCGGGGTCCGTTTCTTAGTCTCGACCTCGCCAGCCGCGCGGCGATAGAGCACGCCAGATTCGGTGTCTACCCATCCGCCGCCCACGTGCGGCATAAAGCGCAGATTGAGAATCACCTCGCTGCGGCTGCCCGAATAGAGGGCGGTCAGGATGTACCTGCAAAGGTGCCGTCCCTTCGCGCTACGCCGTGCGGCGCGGAGTAGCGCAGCGACCTCATCGCGGGTTAGCCAACGGTCGCGTGGCGCCGGCTTGTCTGGGAGCGTCACCTTGACCGGGGCGGTCAGGTAGCCTTCGCGGTAGCAGTAGTTCACTGCCGCCTGGAGCACGCCCAATTCTTTCCGCGTCGTGCCGGCCGCTTTGTTCCGGGTCGCCGCGTAGCGCCGGCAAACCGAACCGTTGATGCTCCCGACCGGCAGGCTGCCGAGGATCGGGTTCAGCGCCCCAATCGCGTACCCGATCCGGGCCGGGGCGCGAACGGTCGGCGCATGCTCGTGGCCATAGATGTCGAGAACGTCGGCAACGGTTACTTGAGCGGGATCACGGGGGCCAGCGGGCCGGTCTCGTTGCGCGATGTACGCCGCGAGTGCGCTTTCAGCTTCGCGGCGGTCGCTTGTGCCCGTTGACAGGCGTCGTTCGCCGTCGCGGATGATGTAGACGCCACGGTCGGTGCGGTACTGGAGGCGGGCGCCCTTGGACGGTCTCGGCATAACCTCACGATCTCCTCTAGGTCACTAGGGTCGATTCGGATGGCCCGCCCCATCTTCACCAACAGCCCGTGCCGCTCAGCAGCCGTGCGCAGGGCCGCGCGCGGCACGCCAAGCTGCTCGGCGGCTTCCTTGATGGTGAGGAGGCGGGGCATTGGTGACTATTTCGAGTCCTTCGACGGGTCGAAGGCGAGCGGAAAGGGGTGCAGGACGCAGTATCGATCAATCTCCGAAGAGTCGGAGAACGTGATTCCGCAACTCCGCATCCGTTCGACCTCGGCGGCAAACGGTTCCCTGTACGATGGCCGCTCCGTCCGCATCCAATACGCCCTCGCGCTCTCAAGATCGATCAGGCGTATGGCTTGCGCCCCAAATTGCAGGGCCACGGGCGAGTGGACGAGTCCCTCGGCAACCGCCCGTCGCACCGATTCGTCGGAGCGGCCGAACAGCACGCTTGCCGCGACTGGGGTGAGCACGTCGATGATGTTGTCGTCGGACATGGTGTTCCCCGCGAGCTAGGCTCAGATATGAGGATATTACCACGTTCATGGAAAGATACAAGTTTCTGGCTAAGGACACAATGCTGACCCTGAATTGCGCACCGGTGCGCAAATCAGGCCAAAGCGCGCTCCACGGCGGCCCTGCGACGGGCATACGGCCCCGGATGCGGCTTGACCCGCCCAAGCAGGTAGCGGCGCCGCTGTCGAAGGCACTCCACGTTGCGTCCGAACACGATGGCCAGTTCGGGCAGTTGCCCATTGCACACTCGCCCGTCTGAACTCGTCTTCAGCGCAAGCAGGTGTTCGTCTTCACGAGCGGTGAAGGCCCGCCTTTGGTAGGGCGCCTGCGCATCGCCCCGGCGCCATCGGCGGGAGTAGTGGCCGCAGCACAGCCCGCGGGCTAGGTGCGGCTTGTCGCAGCCGGGAATGCTGCACACCCGCTTCACAGCATCCCCGTCTCTGCTTCGTCGTGCGGCTCGAAGGGATTCCCCGCGCTCTCGCACGCCAGCACGAAACAATCTTTACACAACCTGCGGCGTCGAAGAGTCGGCTGAAACGAATTTCCGCAGCACGAGCACGGCCGCGGGCCCACGTCCGTCAGCGGGCGGTCGATTTCGTGGTGCTCCACGTGCGAACGTCGGCGCGGCTGGTGCGCCTCCTGGAACTCGCTCCCGCACGCGTCGCCCGGCCGGCTCATTCCAACAGCCCCGCCGTCGCAAGCGCCTCGTTGACGGCCACGCCCCCGGCCACGAGTTTCTGGAATGCCTGCGCCCGGCCGGCCAGGTCGAAGTTGTACAGGTCGAAGCGGAGCCGCACCGGCACCCCAAACTTGTCGGATAGCTCGCGTTCCAGGATGCGCGCCAGCGGTTGAACGCAGCCCAAGAAAAACTGCCGCTGCGCTTCGCGCTTGCTCGTGCCGTCCGAGTCGTCGAACAGAGCCGGTGAGGCCCCGCACGCCGCCAGCACCCGGTCGAACGCATCGCGGGCAAGTTCAACGCCGTGCTCGGTCGGGGCCGGTCCCAGCCTCGATTGCTGCCAATCGCGGGCCGGTGCTGCCGAGCGGCCTTCGCCCCAGCCTGCCGCCACGGTCTCAATCAGCAACGCCTTACCGCGCGCCTTGCCCAGGTCGCCTTTCAGAGCCGCAAGCGGATCCTCGTCGCCGCCGTTGCCGCCGTCCTGCGGCACGGCCAGCAACTGCGCCACCGGCCCGCCCGCCTCATCGGCCAGGGAGCGCTCCGCATTCGCGCTCAGGCGCGCGGTCTCCGCCGCCCATTGCGCCGGCCCCAGCCCATGATAGGGCCGCGCCGTAGGCGATCCCCACTCGCAGAAAATCACGCTCGAAGCCGGCACTCTCCATGTGGTCGAGCCGGACGGCCCGTAGGCGGTGCACGTCGCCAGCCACGACTCCGGGTTCGCGCCACCCTCCCAATACCACGTGCTGCACGGCACCAGGCGAAGCCGGGCGCCCATCATGCGAATGACGTGAAGCGACTCGCCAACGCGCACCAGGTCGCGGCCGATCAGCGCCAAGCAGCGGGGCGCCAGCGCCTCGGCGATATCGTCGGGCGCCTCGACCTCGGCAGCCGCAAAGGCCCGCGACAGGAGTCCGGCCGCCGCTTCCATTGCCGCGGTCGCGGACGCCTGTTGCGTGGTCCCGGCCGCCTGCGCTTCGATCAGCCGCGAGACAATCTCAGTGTAGCCGCCGTTCGCTTCGCGGCGCTCGGCTCGTTGCCATGGCCAGCGCATCACGTTGTCCTCAACACGATGGCGCGCGTGTGTCCCGACCAAGGCCGGGACTCTTCGACCACATATTCGGCCAGGCGGTAGACAACATCATCTGCCGGAAACGCCACTTGCGTTTCGTCTTCCCGACTCCCGCCGATTCTGAATTCGTCGGCGGCGGCTGCGCTCAAAAGGCTGCGCTCCACAAGATCATCAAGCGCCGCCGCCCGGCCCGGGTCCGCATCCGGCAGACAGATATCGAAGGCAGCAAGCAACGCATCCAGCTGCGGCACATAGACCTTGAGTCGCTCGACCAGCTGCGCCCCGCCCACGAAGTCGGAGTCCTCGATTGCGAGCGGTTGCACGCTGGCCCGCAGGGTCGTTTCCGTCACGGCCCCTTCGACGTACTGGCCGCGCTCGTAGCCGCCCGGCGCCGTGCGCTTGCGCGTGATGGTGTCCGGGAAGCGACGCGGAGCAAAGCGCGTCATCCGATTGCCCCCGCCCGGCGCACCTTCCACGGGCTTAGCAGCGCCATGGCCCCGGAGTGCCGCAGCGCCGACAGGCTGCCCGTTGCATAGGCGGTGTCGATGTCGCCCACCCGCTCGGAACGGATCGACGCGCCCGGTTGCTCATGCAGCCATCCGGCGCACCGGATTGTTGCCTCATTCTTGACCGGTTGCGGCGCGTTTGGCGCGTAGCGCTCGACAAGGGCCGCTGCGGTCGAGCCCAGCCGGTCGAGCCTCGAGTCGTCCATGTCGCCAAGCTCTGCCCGCAAACACGCCCGCGCGGCCGCAAGGGAGACCGTCGCGGTGCTGGCCGGCCAGGGCGACAGAGCAGCTACAGCCATACCCGCCGCCTCCGCCGTGGTGCCGTGGCCGCCGCTAGTTCCTCCGGCGTCGCCACCAGCTGCGGCGCCGGCCAGCCCCGGCGCGCGTCCGTCGCCGACACGAGGAACGCCCGGATGGGCGCCCGCGTATAGATGCGGGTCTCGCCTTCGATGGTCGACTCCGCGTCCTGTGAATCGATATGAGGCCGCACGATCACGCCCGCCGCGTCGTGCGCTGCCACCGTCGCCGCCCCGTTGGTATCGTCGGGCAGGTCGATTTCCACTTCCCCGTCACCATCCCCGTTGATACGGCCCCGCAGGGTGCCGGCCGATGCGCTGGCAAGCGGCATGTCGTAGCCGCCAAAGCCCGCGATCACTTCCCGCTCGAATTGCCGAAACGCTTGGTCGAAGGCGTCCTGCATCGCTTCGCCCGTCACCCGCGCGAATTTGCACTCCACCCCGGAACAGCGGCATTCGACCTCAGCATCCGCCGGGATGGTGGCACGCATGGTCCGGCCAGACCGGCGCCGCGCCTCCACCTGGCTTTGATGGTAGGACGGGCTGCGTACGATGCCGATGCCGCTCAGCACGGCCGCCTCGATCACCCGCAAGCCGCCTTCCCGCCGCTCCTTCGTCGCGCGAAATTCCACACTAAGGCCCGTGGTCCGGCCGCTCCGCACTTGGTCAAGCGCCGCGTCCGCCGCAGGGATGGGCGGAAGCTCCGCGATCATGCGCAGTGCCTTGTCGTCCTGGCGCAGTTCCAGGCCGCCGCCAGGATGCCAGGCGACGGCCCGCAAGGCGTCATGATGCAGGTCCAAGTGGACGGCCTCGGCAAGCCGCAGGCTGCGCGGCTCGAACCGTTCCCGGTGCGACGGCGAAACGTCGCCGTAAGCCATGACCGTGCCAGAGAGCCGCCGGCCCTCGGCCCTGACCTCGCCGACATGCCGGCGCTCGGCCATGGCTCAGGTAACGAATTTCAGCCGGGCGAAGTTGGACGCGCGGGGCAGCCCGAAGGCCCACAAGTAGCACAAGGTCAGCGCGACCTCGCCCTTGCCGGCCCCGCTGTACGGGTCGCGGATCAGTTCGCCCGCTTCCCAGACAGCCGCCACGCCCGCGCCGTCGATGCCCATGCGCCGGCCGATGAAGGCCCCGAACTTGCCGTTGCCGGTGGCCGCCTCGATCTCGCCCCGCGCCGACCACGACAGCCCCGCTTCCCGAAGGAAGGCCGCCAGCGTCATGTTGTCTGCCGCGCTGTTGATGATGGTCGACTCCCACAAGCGCCATGCGCCGATGGCCGCCACCACGTTCAGATCGCCCAGGCCCCCGGCATGGATGCCGTCTACCAAGCCCGTAAAGGCGGTGAGCGTTTCCGGTCCCTTCACTTTGTTGGCTTGCGTGACGGTTGCCTCGGTGACGCCCGTGGCCGTCTGTAGGCCGGTGATGTCGGCGGCGTTCTCGTTCGCGCCGTCATCGCCCAGGAAAATCGCCCTATCGACGCCCTCGGCAAGCGCCATCCGTAGGTCGCGGGTCAGCGCCGACTCCAGGCCCGGAATGCGCGCCGCGTCTTCGACGTTGAACACCAGCCGGACGGCATTGCGGGTCGGCTTTAGCTCGGTAATGCCGAGCGTCCACGCCGCATCCGCAGCGGCTTCGCTTCGCCCGCGCTGCGCAGCGGACGCGCCCGCCGTGGTCACAGGGAAGCTCGCTTCGCCAGCCGGCACCGACTCCATCGTGATGCCCAGATGATCCGCTGCGCTGCCGGCAAAGAGCCGGTCGAGCCATCGGCGCGGCGTGGTCGTGGTGTTCGTGTCCGTGGTGGCGCGTTCCTCGACCGGGGGCGCAAGCAGGGACAACGGAAAGCGGTTGCCGGCGATGCCGAGCGCCGCGTTGTACTCAGCTTCGGCGCCGTCCGCCGCGCGTTGCTCGACTGCGGCCGTCACGTAGCCGGACAGCCGCACCTTGCGGCGAAGCTCGGCGCGCTCGCGGTCCTCGGCGTCGCCTTCCGGCTGGCGGGCCGCGTCGCCGGCCGCGCGCTGCTCGGCTTCCTCATTGTCCACTGCTACCTGCGCCGCGCGCTCGCGGCGCTCCAGGTCCGGCACGGCCGCCTCCAGGCGGTCCTGCTCGGCGCGGATTTCGTCGGTCACGTCCGCCTCGGCCATGAGGCCGATTTCGGCGAGCCGCTGCCTGTTCTGCGATTTCGCTTCGCGCGCGGCGCGAAGGGCGGCCTGTGCTTTGGTCACGTCATAGCCTCGCCACTAGGTCGGCATGGCTATGCGGGAGCCGTCTCGATTGTACGGGGTCGGCCGGGGTCTGCCTCAATCCGGCCAGCCGCTTATAGCATATCCGCGACCAAGGCGCGCCATCTTTCCTCGGCCGGCGTGAGCGGCCGCCGATTTTCGACCGCCGTCTTCGCTATGTGGCAGGACCGGCACAAGGCCTGTAGCCCGTGGGGGTCGTAGGGGTCCTGCCCCGGCTCCCGCTCAAGCGGGATGATATGGTCGCACTCCAGGCGCCCGGCCCGACCGCACATGACGCACCGCCAGCCGTCGCGCTGGAAGACATCACGGCGGATGGCCTGCCAACGGCTCGTATGAAGGCGGAGGTGGTGATTACTCATTTCCTCCGTTGCTAGATCGATTTCCCGAATGGTCGCCTGTGCGAAGAAGGGGTCTCTTCACCCATTAGGGGCATCGCGTTTTCTTATCGCATCCAGCGCACCTTGAGGTAAGCTATTGTAGGCTTCTTCGATTCGCTTAGGCTCGGAAATCATCCTGTCTGCAATCAAGTTCACAAATGTAAACAAACTAAGGGCAGTTGCCCTGTCATCACGAAGATCTATTTGGCCCGGATGAACTGCATTGTTCCCAATCACCCTCACTGTATCCAGGGCCTGTTGGATGTGCTGGCCTAGACCTTCTGAAACCAGTGCGGCGATGTCATCGTTAACGTTCTCCCCTTCTTGCCCGAGATGTTTGCAAATCTTTTGAATACAAAGTCGGAGAAGTGCCGCCGCTCCTCTGGGTGAGAGATCCAAAATACTGCTGGCTTCGTCGTAGTCTTCGCGGATTTCGTCCGTTAGGTCGGGGTTTGCTGGAGGAGCGGTTAGACTTTGCGGATAAGTCAGTCGGTCATTTATCCAAATGGCAACTCTTCCGCAACGAAAACAGCTAGAAGCAAATGCCCGATACAATGTCTTAATTTGTCCTTGTCTAAGATCAGAATCTAGGGCAGGAAACCCCTCCACGATGGCGTCGTGAATTTCGGGATGATTATCTAGTCTATCACCCCAAACAGGATGCCTCATGGGAAGTCCGTCTCTAATGAAATCTGAACTTGCTGCCAGTGAAGACCAAGTTTGCTGAGCAAACGCCCCACAGTGAGGGCAGTCGAAGGCGGTTTCATCGATTGATGGGGGCGCTTGATTCATTTCTACAACCTTGTCCTTCTAACTCCGTCGTCCCCGCCCGTTGAACAACCCACGTCGCGCGAAGCGCGTGCGCTGCTTGGGTCTGCGCTAGCCGTTGCGCTCGAAGACTGTCTGAGGGTCAGCGTGCAGATGGATGTGGCAGGCTCTCATCTTCTAGCTGTGGTGGTGGGACCATTGTCAAGCAAGAAGGCGACTAACGATGGCAAGCACTTACCCGGCCGTACCTGCATAGCGCCACCGCCTAGGCGGCCGGTCGCCACGCCGCACGCCTTCGGCGACTGCTAGGATGGTCGCCGCAGCCGCATCGTCGCGCGCACGGCGCCGGCGCCGGCCCTCTACGCCCTTCGCCAGCTTCTCATTGCCGGCGGGGTCCGCGACCGTCCGGGCTTCGGCTAGGGCAGCGCGGAGCAGCAGTGACCGGCCGGGCGCAACCTTGCCCTCAAGACAGGCACGCCGGAACAGCCTCACGTCTTCGGCCCCATCCTTGAAGCCCATCCCGCGTACCGTGAACGCGGCTTGGGGGAAGCCGGCTCGGTCGAGCGCTTGCCGCAGGTCCGTCTCCCGGTAGCGGTCGGCGACGATGGCAGCCGGCCGGCCCCATCGGTCGAGCACTTCAAGCAACAGCGTCTCGACCGACACCGCCCGCCCTGGCGTCACGACCAACTCCCCGCGCCTCGCCATGTCGAGATAGAGCCTGCCCACGCCATCGCGGAGTCCACGCTCGGCAAGGTCCGGCACCGCTGGGAAGGCCGCCAGCGCCTCCAGGCGCCCCGTGGACGGCCAGTAGCCTGCCGCAGCACTCATGGCCGCCCCGTCGCCCAGGTCGAGCGCCAGCGCGTGCTCTCCGCTCGCCAGGGGGCGGTCTGGTGCCTCGATCCGCTGCCACGTCGCCGCATCCAACAGCATCGCGGTCTCGATATCGGCCACGCCCATGTTGAGCCGTAGCGCTTTGAAGCTCGGCAACAGGGCCGGGTCCGACTTCGCTGCCCTCGCCTCATCGCGGATCACGCCTAGTAGGTCCGGCATATGGTCGAGTGACGGATTGGCACGGCGCCACGTCCGCACGCGGAACGGCGGATCGTCCGGCCGGGCCGCGTGCTGCTGGGAGTAGTCCGCACCCCCCGCCAGTATCCGGGAGAACCAGTGTTCCGAGTCCGCCGGCCGCGTGCCGAGCGCTACAAGCCGGCTCCCTGTTATCTTGCCCCGTGCCGTCGCGAGCGCGCTCAGCATCGCGTCCCGGCTTGTGTGCGGCCACTGGGCTGGTTCATCGGCCAGCACGAGCACCGGCGCCAGCCCGTGCGCCCGGCGCGGATCGGACCCGATGCACCGCACCCGCGCCCCCGTCCGCCTGTCTTCGACCGTGGCCGTATTCGCGCTGTCCTGTATTCGCCACCGGCGCGGATCGTCGCGAGGGTCGAGGAACGCCAGGACGTGCTCAAAGGCAATGCGCGCCTGCGAGAACGCACTGGCGACGATCACCACCTCCCCGCGCTGCTCGACCATCGGCCCGTCCAGGTAGGCGCACGCAACCCCGGCCACGAGAGTCGTCTTGCCGTTGCCCCTGGCGATGGCAAGCGCCGCAGACTTCACCCCCGGTGCGAAGGCGCGCCGCACAAAGCGCCGCTCCCAGGGCAGGAGCGCGAATGGCTGCCCCGCGTGCCGCCCCTGCGAGACTTCGAGCCCGCCCAGGTAACGCTCAAGCGCTCGTGTTTGTGTCATCGGCACGTCCCAACACGCCCTACGCCCCCCAGCGACGGGTGGGCGGTGCCATCGTGGCCTCAGCTTGGCCTGCCAACGCCGTACAGCGTGACTTTGCACTCCACCTGCAGCCACACACGATCACCCTCACGCAACCAGGCATCGAAGTTCGCCGAAGTCCACGACGAATGGCGCTACCAGTGCGGTCATGGTCATCTCCTTCTGTTGTGTGTCCCTGCCGATGGGTGAGGGCGGGAGCGGAGGCGTGAAGGTCTATCCCCGCCGGGCGAGGTAGACCTTGCGCCGGGGACTGCCGACCGGAGCCGGACGGTCGCTTGCGGCGGCCGTGGCGTTGGGAGATATGAGCCCATCAGCTCGCCCACGGCTGGGAGTTGCTTGGACGGGAGCCATCCGCCTCGTCACCCGCTCTCCCCTGGCCATCTCGCCTCACCGTTCCTGGGTCTTGGCTGATATCCACGATTGCAGCTTGCGCATGCGCTTTCGCTTTGACGGTCTCGGTCTCGGGCCGGCCTTTGACGAATCCCCCGGTAAGCCATTGACCTCCCGCCCCCCGGTGCCTAGCCTCCCTTGTGTCACCAAGATCGGCGCTCTCGCGTCGGAGCGGGCGGCGGGGTCGGCACCCCGCGTGTCAACCCTCCGTCCGCCAGCCCTCCCCGAGAATCTCGACAGGTTGCACGCACATCGCCGGCCGAATGTGGGGTTTCCGCCCCATGGGGCAGTTATTCCACACTATGGCGGGAAGGGGCAGGCTGCTAAGCCATTGAAAAGAGTGGCGCACCCGGCACGATTCGAACGTGCGACCTCTGCCTTCGGAGGGCAGCGCTCTATCCAGCTGAGCTACGGGTGCTCTGGGCGGTCCGTTGGCGCGCACCATAGGCAAGGCGGGCGGCGGCGGCAATGGGCGGTGAACGCATGACGGTCCGCCCGTAGTGCGAGGGCGAAAGCCCCCACCTCACCCTAGCCCTCTCCTCCCCGGTGGGGAGGAGAGGGAATGCTCCCCGATGAGGGGGAGAGGGGATACTCCTCGGCAGGGAGGAGAGGGAATGCTCCCCGGTGAGGAGGGGAGGGACTCTCGGCGGCGCCCCTGACCATCGTGCGGTGCACAGGCCGCGGGCGGTGGGGGGAGAATGGCGGAATGCGATGTGCGGCCTTCCAGCGAGTCCGATCCGGTGGCCGACGTGGTGCGGGCGCAGTGCGGGCGCGTCGTGCGGCGTGCCGGGCCGGGCTTCCCGCCGCCGGCAGCCGCGCCTGGGGCGGCCGCGCGCGCCGTGCAGGGGACGCCTGGTCTCGTCCAGCCGTGTCTCACCTTGTCCCGGCTTGTCTCACCTTGTCTCACTTTGTCTCGGCTCATCCGTCTCGGTTTATCTCACCTTGTCTCGGTTTATCTCGGTTTATCTCGGCTTATCTCGGTTTATCTCACCAAAAAGACACCCTGCAGCCTGTCTCACCACTCCCCGCCATGAACCGTGCCGGGCCGGGCCGCGCCGCGTCGAACCGGGGCAGGCCGCAAGAGATGTCCCGTGCGCCGGACGCCGGGCCGCGGGGAGGCGGCCCGGACCGCGGGGCGCCGCGCGCCCGGCTCCGCCTACAGGGCTCGGCTCGCAGGGTTCCACCCGCCGGGCTTCGCCCTTGCCGGCGGCGGCGCGTCCGCTATTCTGCCGCTGCTCCGAGGCAAGGGGAGGGCCTGAGCGATGCCGTCGATGATGGTCACCGGTGCGAGCAGAGGGCTCGGCCTTGAGATGGTACGCCAATTCGTGGGCGACGGCTGGCGCATCTACGCCTGCTGCCGCACGCCGGAGACGGCGGCCGACCTTGCCGCGCTCGCCGAAGGCTCGGGCGGGCTCATCACGCTGCACACGCTGGACGTGAGCAAGCCGGAGGAGGTCCGGGCGCTCGCGGACGAGTTCCGCGGCACGCCCATCGACATGCTGGTGAACAACGCCGGCCTGCTCGGCTGCAAGATCGAGAACATGACGCCGGCCGCCTTCGGCAGCGTCGACTACGACGCCTGGCGCGAGGTGCACGAGATCAACACCATGGCGCCGCTCCGCGTGACGGAAGCGTTCGTGGACCACGTGGCCGCGAGCGACCTGAAGCTGCTCTTCTTCATGTCGACGCACATGGGCTGCATCACGGAGCTTGCCGACGGCGGGCTCTATCCCTACCGCTCCAGCAAGGCGGCGCTGAACCTGCTGGTGAAGGGGCTCTCCATCGATCTCGCGCCGCGCGGCGTGCGCACGATCGCGGTGCATCCCGGCTGGGTGGTGACCGACATGGGCGGGCCCGACGCGCCGGTCAACAAGGTGGACAGCATCGCAGGGATCCGCCGGGTGGTGGCGAACTACGGCGCGGAACAGACCGGGTGCTTCTACCAGTACGACGGCAGGGAGCTGCCCTGGTAGCGCCAGGCTCGCGAGTGACGAGACGAGGGAGTATGGAGTAATGGCCGTGGACCTGGCTCAGGCCGCGAAACAGAAGAAGATCCGCTATTTCCTGATCAGCTTCGTGGACCTCTTCGGCGTGCTGCGGGCGAAGCTCGTTCCGGCCGAGGCGATCGGCGGCATGCAGGCCGACGGCGCGGGCTTCGCCGCCTTCGCCGCCTGGCTCGATTCGACGCCGGCCGAGCCCGACATGCTGGTGAAGCCGGACCCCGCCAGCCTGATCCAGCTGCCGTGGAAGCCGGAGGTCGGCTGGCTCGCCGGCGACTGCTGGATGAACGGCGCGCCCATGCCGGACACGCCCCGCCTCAAGCTCAAGAGCACGCTGGAGGCGGCGCGAAAGCAGGGGTACCGGGTCAAGACCGGGGTCGAGGCCGAGTACTTCATTGTGAGCGCGGACGGCACCGCGATCTCCGACCCCCTCGATACCCAGGCCAAGCCCTGCTACGACCAGGCGGCGCTGATGCGGCGCTACGACGTGGTCTCCGAGATCTGCGACGCGATGCTGGGCCTCGGCTGGGGGCCCTACCAGAACGACCACGAGGACGCCAACGGCCAGTTCGAGATGAACTGGGAGTACGACGACGCGCTCGTCACCGCCGACCGCCACGTCTTCTTCAAGTACATGGTGAAGTCGCTGGCCGAAAAGCACGGGCTGCGCGCGACCTTCATGCCGAAGCCCTTCACGAACCTGACGGGCAACGGCTGCCACGCGCACGTCTCGGTCTGGAACGGCGCGGGCCGGAAGAACCTCTTCCACGATGCGAAGGGGGAGCTTGGGATATCCGCGCTCGGCTACCAGTTCCTCGGCGGCATCATCCACAGGGCGCCGGCGCTTTGCGCGATCTGGAACCCGACGGTGAACAGCTACAAGCGGATCAACGCGCCGGTGACGCTGTCGGGCGCCACGTGGTCGCCCAACCAGGTGGCCTACGGCGGCAACAACCGCTCCACCATGGTGCGGATCCCCGATGCCGGGCGCTTCGAGCTCAGGCTGATGGACGGCGCGGCCAACCCCTACCTGCTGCAGGCGGGCGTGGTGGTGGCCGGCCTCGACGGCATCGAGAACGAGCGCGACCCCGGCCAGCGCACCGACCTCAACCTCTACGCCGAGGGCCACAAGCTGCGGGGCGCGCGCAAGCTGCCGCTCAACCTGCTCGATGCGCTCAGGCTCTTCGAGAAGGACAAGGTGGTGCGCGCGGGCTTCGGCGAGAGCTTCGTGAAGAGCTACGTCAAGCTCAAGACCAGCGAGTGGAACGAGTACGCCGGCACGATCTCCGACTGGGAGCGCAGCAACACGCTCGATTGCTGAGGCGACCTTTCGCCGGCCAGCCCGTTCGCTTCCCTCGGGCGGCGGGCGGGCATGCTTCGATCCGGCCGGGCGGGGCCTGACTTCTCGTTGTAATTCAATGAGTTGCAGTAAAGCGGGTGCGTGGTGCGCTCCTGCGTCCGGGCCTACCCCGCGTGTGCGTGCTCGCTCTCCAGCCGCGCGATCTCGTCCTTGAGGCGGAGCTTCTGGCGCTTCAGTCCCTGGATTTCGAGAGCGTCGCCCCGGCCCGCGAGCGCGTCGATCTCCGCGTTCAACGACTGGTGCTCGGCGCGCAACGCCTCAAGGCGCTGCGCGATGGTGTCCTGATCGGTCATCGGTCCCCCTTCGTCCTGTCGCAGCCGGCACGCCGCGCCGCCCCGACCCCATCGATATAGTGGCGGAAGGCCGGAGCGAAAAGGCACCTGGCCGCCCCTTGCCTCAAATTGTCTCGAAATAGCGCTCGTACTCCCAGGCGCTGACATGGCTCCGCAGCCAGGCGCGCCAGTGATCCAGCTCGGTCCGGCGCGAGAGCGCGTAGTGATCGACGAAGCGGTCGCCGAAGGCGCTGCGCAGGAAGGCCGAGCGCTCGAAGGCGTCCACCGCGTCAGCCAGCGAGGCCGGCAGCGGCGTATAGCTCTCGTCGAGCGCTGCGTTGCCCGCGCAGAGCGGCGGCGGCGCAAGGCCGCGCTCGATCCCGTCCAGCCCTGCGGCCAGCATGCCGCCGATGGTCAGGTAGGCGTTGGAATCGGCGCCCGGCACCCGGTTCTCGAAGCGGGCGCCGTGCGGCACCGGCCGGGTGATCAGGCGGAGCGCCGCGCTCCGGTTGTCGTCGCCCCAGGATGCGTTGAGCGGCACCCAGTGCTGCCAGTCCCGCCGCCGGTAGGAGTTGATGTTGCCCATGAAGAGCGCCGTGAGCGCCGGCAGATGCTCGATCTGGCCGGCCACGTACTGCCGCGCGGTCTCGCTCGGACCCGCCCCGCCCCAGAACACGTTCTCGCCGGCCCGCCACAGGCTCTGGTGGACGTGCCCGCCGGAGCCCGGCATGTCGATGTCGGGCTTGGCCATGAAGGTCACGATCATGCCGCGCTCGGCGCAGAGCTCCTTCAGATAGGCCTTGGCGCGCATGGCGCCGTCGGCGGCGGCGAGCGGCGGCGCATGGGCGAGCGCGAACTCGACCGCGCCACGGCCAAGCTCCGTGTGCATGGAGAGGACCGGCGCGCCCACCTCCTCCATGCGCTGCATGAAGGTCTCGAAGATCGCGCGCAGTTCCGGCATGCGGACCAGGCTGTAGGCGTTCCGCGTGCGCGAGACCGGCGTGAGCGTCGCGGGCGAGGGCGGCGAGGCGCCCTCGTCCGCGTAGAAGATGGCGACCTCGTACTCGACCGCGAAGCGCGGCTGGAAGCCCATGCCGGCGGCCTTCTCCACGGCACGCCGCAGCATGGTGCGCGGGCCCTCCGCCGTCATGGTGCCGTCGGGATCGTGGACGTCGATCAGGGCCGCCGCCGTTGCCTGCCGCCAGGGCAGACGGCAGACCGTGGCGGCGTCCGGTGTCCCGAAAACGTCGGCGAAGCCGTTCTCGTAGGACGAGAAGGGCGATTCGTAGACGTCGTCCGCCGCGGTCAGCCCATAGATGATGTTGGACCAGCCGATCCCGTCCGAGAGCCCCTTGTCGAGCGCGAGCAGCTTGCAGCGGAGCCCGCCGTCAAGCTCCGGCACCTCGATCTGAACGTAGCGCACGCCGTCTTCGCGCATGCGCTCGCGCACGGCGTCCAGACCCTCGTTCTCCGTACCGCTCATCGAGCCGCTCCCGCGCCGGTCGCCGCCGGCTTCTCGTAGCCCACGCTGGTATAGGCGTCCTCCGGCACGAGCGCAGGGTCCTTGTAGACCGACCAGCGACAGACGCCGCCGGCCCGCGCCTCGGGCCACGTCGGCGGGTCGATCACCCGCGTCGGGTAGCCGAAACGCCGGATGGGCATGCGCTGGTTGAGCTGGCAGCAGTGGACGCAGTAGACGCAGACGCCGGTCTTGCCCCAGGCCCAGTCGTGGGCCTCCGTGGTGACGGCGAAGCCGAAGGGCGGCTGCATGCGGGGGCCCTTCGCGTCATCTTCGCGGTAGGTGCGCCCGCCGGAGCCGCAGGGGTCGAAGCTCAGTACCCAGCGGTCGGCCTCCTCCGTGATCTCGATGGCACCCATGCGCCCCGGCCCGCTCAGGTGGCCGCGCAGGGAGAGCGCCGCAATCAGGATCAGCCGGTGCATGGAGCGCGGCCACGGGTGCGTGGCCGTATCGTAAACGTCGTAGGTCTCGTACATCGGCGCCATCAGCTCGTCCCAGAGCGGGCCGATGCGGCGCTCGCCCAGGTGGCGGACGACGAGGTCGAGCATGCCGTAGACCAGGTCGCAGCCCCGGTCGTGGGTCTCGAGCCAGAGGGTGCGGGCGCGCTCCAGGCGCGTGAGGGCGGACGCCGCATCGCCCGCATCGCAGGCGGCCTCGACCGCGCCGACCTCCGCGGTGTAGGCGGCCCAGCCCGCGTGAATGTCGAAGGGCTCCCCCGCCGCGCCGGCCAGCAGCGCCCGCACGCGGGCCTCGCCCGCCGCGATCGCGGCCTCGTCCACGCCTTCGGCGGCGAGGGTTTCCCCGATCTGGTCGGCCCAGAGAGCGTAAAGCTCGTAGCCCTCGCGGGCTTCGTCCACCGTGTGGCGAGCCAGCGCCGCGGCGTCGGCGAAGCGGCCTTCATCGAGGGCCTGGGCCGCGAGCGCGTAGGACGATGCCGCGTGATCCGCCCAGCCGCCGGCGCGGACCGCATGCCCGATGACGGGATCGTCCACGAGCGGCCCCGCAGCGCCTCGGATCGCCTCCCCAGCCACGCTCTGTCCTAGCCGTTCTGCAGTCCACTGCTCCGCGGCGCCGCGGGGCTGCCACAAGGTAGAAAATCCGCAGCCCCGGGTAAAGGCGGCGCCTGTGCCGGGTCAGCCGGCGGAGCGCTCCACCGTCAGCACCTGCTTGCCGAGGACGCTGCGTTCCTGGAACGCCGCCAGCGCCTGAGGGGCGTTAGCCAGCGGCAGGTGGCGAGAGACGCGGGGTTTGAGCGCGCCGGCCCTGTACCAGCGGAACAGCTCCTCGAAGTAGGCGCGATTGGCGGCGGAATCGCGAAAGGCGAAGGCGCCCCAGGCGACTCCGACGACGCTCATCTCCTTGAGCAGGACGATGTTGGTCCTGGCTTCGGCGATGCGGCCCGACGCGAAGCCGATGACCAGCAGCCGGCCGTTCCAGGCGATGCAGCGCATCGATGTATCGAAGAAATCACCGCCGACGGGGTCGTAGATCACGTCCGCGCCGCGCCCGTCGGTCAACGCCTTGACCCGCTCGCGCAGATCGTCCGCGCCGTAGTTGACGAGGTGATCGGCGCCGTGCGCCTCGGCGAGCGCGAGCTTCTCGTCGCTGCTTGCGGCCGCGATCACTGTGGCGCCGAGCCGCTTGCCGATCTCCACCGCCGACAGCCCCACGCCGCCCGAGGCGCCCAGCACCAGCAGCGTCTCGCCCTCCTCGAGCGCCGCGCGGCCGACGAGCGCGTGGTAGCCGGTGCCGTAGACCACGGGGAAGGCCGCCGCGACATCGAAGGGCATCGCATCGGGGATGGGGATGACGGAGGAGGCCGGCGCCACCACCTCCTCGGCCATGCAGCCGTGGGTGCAATAGGCGAGCACGCGGGTGCCGGGTGCCGGCCCGTCGGCGCCGGGCCCCAATTCCGCGACGGTGCCGGCGCACTCCAGCCCTGGGCTGAAGGGGAAGGGCGGCCTGACCTGATACTTGCCTTCGATCAGCAGGAGGTCGGGGAAGTTCACGCCGACGGCGGCGACGGCGATGCGCACCTCGCCGGGCCCGAGGGAGGGTGGGTCCACGGTCTCGAACGCGAGAGTCTCGGGCGGGCCGAAGGCCCTGCAGAGGACCGCTTTCATGGCGTCAGGTCTCGTGAATGGCGGGGGAGTGGCGGGCGGGTCCGCCCCTCAGTCGAGCACCGTACCGTCGCGGCCGAGCGGCGGCGCCACGCTGCCGCCGTCGAACTCCACCGTCGCGATCAGCTCCACCGAATGGTTGACGGCGAGCCCGCGGCAGCCGATGGCGGCTCGCGTCGGCATCAGGCGCCGGCCGTAAAGCTCGACGAGCAGGTCCACGGCGCCGTTGATGACCCGCGGCTGATCGGTGAAGCCGGGGCCGGAGTTCACGTAGCCGGTGAGGTGCAGCATCCGGTGCATGCGGTCGAGATCGCCCAGCGCATACTTGATCATGCCGAGGTAGCAGAGCATGCACTGGCGCGCCGCCTCGTATCCCTGCTCGATCGAGAGATCCTCGCCGAGGATCCCGGTCATGTAGGGCTTGCCGTCCTTGGCCGGCGTGCAGCCCGAGAGGTAGAGAACCCGCCCGAGCGCGTGGTGCGAGACGTACTTCGCGGCCGCCGGGTTGTTGCTGTAGCTGTCCTCGAGCCGGGGGAGGGTCAAGCCCGCGGCCTCGATCTTCTGCTCGATCGTCATGGCCGGAGCATGGTTCGCGGGGCCTGCCGAGTCAACGACGGCGCCCGTGGGTGATGGTGCCGAAGGTCACGCCCCGCAGGAGCTGGTTCTGGAGGACGAAAGTCACCAGCACCACCGGGATCAGGAAGAGCGTCTCGATCGCGGCCAGCCGGCCCCAGTCCACGCCGATGCCGGTGCCGAGGCTGCCGCCTATGCCGACCGGGACGGTGCGCGTCTCGGGCCCGGTCAGCATCAGCGCCATCAGGAACTCGTTCCAGGTGAGGATGAGGCCGAGCGTCGCGGTCGCGGCGATGCCCGCCTTCACCTGCGGCAGAGAGATGCGGAAGAAGACCCGCCACTCGGAGCTGCCGTCGGTCCTGGCGGCGTCCTCCACCTCGCGCGGCAGGTCGTCGAAGAAGCTCTTCATCATCCAGATGGCGAAGGGCAGGTTGAAGGCGGTGTAGAGCAGGATGATGCCGAGGTAGCTGCCGGCCAGCCCCGTCATGCGGAAGATCACGAAGAGCGGGATGATGAGCACGATCGGCGGCAGCATCCGCGCGGTCAGCACCACGAGCAGGTAGGTGTCGTTGCCCCTGAGCGGCCAGCGCGAGAAGCCGTAGGCCGCGCCGGTGCCGAGGATGAGCGCGAGGCCGACGCTCGCGCCCGAGATCACGATGCTGTTGACGAAGTAAAGCTCGAACCCCGTCTCGACCAGCCCGCCGCCCTCGTAGTGGACGCGGGCGAAGATGTTGGCGAAGTTGTCGAGGGTGGGCGTGAAGACCAGCGTGGACGAGAGGATGTCGCGCGGGCTCTTGAACGCGGTGAGCACGATCCAGAGCACCGGCAGGAAGTAGACGAAGCCGACGACGGCGCAGCACGCGGTGCGCCCCCAGCCGGCCCGGCCGATCGCGCGGCGCCGCATCGCGCCCCGGCTGCGCCCCGGTCTCTCAGCCCGGCAGCGCGGCGGGCCAGCGCCGGTGCCAGTCCGTCTCGCGCTGGTACTGGTGGCCGAGGCGGAAGAGCAGGGCCTCGGCGAAGGGCCGGCCGATGAGCTGGAACGAGGTCGGCATGCCGCAGGGCGTGAAGCCGCAGGTCACGCTCAGCGCCGGCAGGCCCAGATAGTTCACCACGCGCGTGTTGCGGGTGAGCCCCACGACCATCTTCAGGTACGCGGGGCCGTCGCGGTAGGCGGTGTCCGCGAGCGTCGGCGTCGGCATCGGCAGCACCGGGGTCAGCAGCGCATCGCAGGCGCCGAACACCGCGTCCGCGAAGGCGCGGAGCGCATGGGCGCGGTACTGCAGCGCGTTGATGTAGTCGGTCGCGGGGATGAAGAAGCCCGCCTGCAGGCGCTTGCCCACCTCGTCGGAATAGTCCGCGTCGTGCGCCCGCTTCCACGGCAGGTGATTGGCCGCGCCCTCGACCTTCATCAGAACCGGGTGGATCGCGGAGACGGTATCGAGCAGCGCCGGCATGGCCACCGGCACGAGCGTGGCGCCGAGGCCCTTGAACACCCCGTGCGTGGCCTCGATCACGGCAGCCACGCCGGGATCGAGGTCCTCGTCGAAATAGCCGGCAGGGATGCCGATGCGCACGCCCCGCACGCTCCGCTCGATGGTCGCCTCGTAGTCCGGCACCGGCTCCGCGCTCGTGCTGGCGTCGTTCTCGTCCGCGCCTGCGATCGCGCCGAGCACGCGGGCGCAGTCCTGCACCGTGCGCGCGAGCGGCCCCATCACGTCGAGCGACCAGGACATCGGCATGCAGCCGAAGCGGCTGACGCGGCCCATCGTCGGGTTGATGCCGGCGACGCCGTTGGCCGCCGCCGGGCAGCGGATGGAGCCGCCGGTGTCGGAACCCAGAGCGGCGTAGACGAGGCGGCCGGCCACCGCCGTGCCCGAGCCCGAGGACGAGCCGCAGGGGATGCGCTCGAAGTCCCACACGTTGCGGCAGCGCGGCAGGTGGGCGTTGAAACCGTGGGGGCCCATGGCGAACTCGACCATGGCGAGGCCGCCGAGGTCGATGGCGCCGGCCGCATCGAGGCGGTCGAGCACGGTCGCCGTCCGGTCCGGCCAGAAATCGCGCCTGATGCGGGAGCCGCAGCCCGAGACCTTGCCCGCGCGGTAGTACATGTCCTTGTGGGCGAGGGGCACGCCTGCGAGCGGGCCCGCGTTGCCGCCGCTGCTCCTGTCGCGGTCGGTCGCGCGCGCTTTGGCCAGGGCGTCCTCCCGCTCGAGGCGGACGAAGGCGTGGAGATCGGGGTCCAGCCGGTCGATGCGGGCGAGCGCCGCCTCCACCAGTTCGGTGGCGGAAAGATCGCCCCCCGCAACGGCGTCCGCCGCCTCGCAGAGGCTGAGCGCCGCGATCTCGCCGCCCTCGCCTGCCGCGCCGGCGCCGGCCTCGACCGCCGCACCCACCGCTCGCGCACCGTCCTCAGTGGCCCGCAACGCGTGCAGCGCCTGCTCGAAGGAGGCGGGCAGCCGGTCGAAGTCGTGGTCGGGCCGCGCGGCCTCGACCGCCGCGTGAAGCTGGCCCAGCTCGACGGGAAGCTCGGCCGCCCGCTCCTCCGTGAGCGGGATGCGCTGGCACTCCTCGTTCAGCCGTTCGATCGTCTCGCTGCTGATCGTCATGGCCCCCTCCCGTCACTTCTCGCGCGCTGCCTCCGCAACTTTGCGCCAGAACGCCTCGTCCCACCAGCGCCGGGCCGCGCCGGAGGTCGACGGCAGCACGTGAATTGCGGTGGCCCCGATGCGCTGCGTCTGCTCGCCATAGTCGAGGGCCCCGGCGTTGAGGAAGACGCGCGCCGCCCGCTTGCCGTTGAATGCGAGCACCGCGGGCCGGTGGCGCCTGACCTTCGCCGCGAGCGCCGCCGCGTCGTCGGCCTCCGCCGAGAGGCCGGAATCCGCGCCTGCTTCCGTCTTGCAGAGGTCGGTGAGGCCGATGCCGTGCTGCAGAGCCAAGCGGAACTCGGCAGGCGCGAGCAGGCGGGGCGTGAGGCCCACGCGCTGCAGCGTCGGCCAGAAGCGGTTGCCGGGGCCGGCATAGTAGGCGCCGGCCCGGGCCGACGCCGCGCCCGCCGCCGAGCCGCAGAAGACGATGCGGAGCCCGGGGCCCAGCACATCGGGCAGGACATGCCTGCTTGCCATGATCCTGCGCTCTCTCCCTCTTGCGATCGCGGGCGCGCTCTATAATAGACACCTAAAGGCCCACGACAGCGACGGAGGGGGACGGTGCGGAACTTCAAGGTGGACGGCGATCGCCTGTGGGCGAGCCTCATGGAGATGGCGAAGATCGGGGCGACGGAGAAGGGCGGCGTCTGCCGGCTCGCGCTCACGGACGTGGACAAGGCGGCGCGCGACCTCTTCGTCCAGTGGTGCGAGGAGGCGGGCTGCACCGTGAGCGTCGACAAGATGGGCAACATCTTCGCCCGTCGCGCCGGCAGGGACGATTCGCTGCCGCCGGTGATGACCGGCAGCCACATCGACAGCCAGCCGACGGGCGGCAAGTTCGACGGCATCTACGGCGTGCTCGCGGGCCTCGAGGTGATCCGCACCCTCAACGACCTCGGCTACGAGACCGACGCCCCCATCGAGGTCTCGGCCTGGACCAACGAGGAAGGCTCGCGCTTCGCGCCGGCGATGGTGGCGTCCGGCGTCTTCGGCGGCGTGTTCACGCTGGAGGAGGGCCTGGCCTGCGCGGACGTCGACGGCAAGACCATCGGCGAGGAGCTTGAGCGCATCGGCTACGCCGGCGAGATGGAGTGCGGCGGACGTGCCGTGGGCGCCTTCTTCGAGGCCCATATCGAGCAGGGGCCGATCCTCGAAGCCGAGGAGAAGACCATCGGCATCGTGCAGGGGGTGCAGGGCATCAGCTGGTTCGACGTGACGGTGACGGGCATGGAGTCCCATGCCGGAACGACACCGATGGAACGCCGCAAGGACGCGATCGTGGGCGCCGCCAGGCTGGTCGCGGCGATCGACCAGATCGCGCTCGACAACGCGCCGGACGGCCGCTCGACCGTCGGCGTCATGCGGGTGAGCCCGAACTCGCGGAACGTCATCCCGGGCTCGGTCTACTTCTCCATCGACCTGCGCCACCCCGACGCCGACACGCTCAAGGCCATGACTGCCGATGCCCGCCGGCATGCCGACGAGATCGCCGCCGCGCGCGGGCTGGAGATCACCGTGGACGAGATCTGGCATTCGCCGCCGGTGAAGTTCGCAGACGACTGCGTCGGCGCGGTGCAGGAGGCGGCTGAGTCTCTCGGCTATGCGAACAAGCCGATCACCTCGGGCGCGGGCCACGACGCGGTCTACGTCTCCCGCGTGGCGCCCACTGGCATGATCTTCATCCCCTGCGAGGACGGTATCAGCCACAACGAGATCGAGGCCGCGACACAGGCCGACGTGGCCGCCGGCTGCGACGTGCTGCTCAACGCGATGGTGGCGCTCGCCACCCGCGAGGAAGGGGAAGCGCGCGAGGGCGCCTGATCCCGGCCGCTACCCCGCAACCTCCCGGCGGACGATGGCGGCGCCCTCCACCATCGCCTTGAGCTTGCCGAACGCGGTCTCTCGCGAGAGGTACTTCATGCCGCAGTCGGGCGCGGCGACGAGGCGGTCAGCCGGCACCACGGCGAGCGCCTCGCGCAGCCGGGCCGCCACCGTCTCCGGACGCTCCACCGCCGGATCATTCATGTCGATCACGCCGTAGATGATCTCCTTGGACGGCAGGTGGGCGAGGATCGCCGGGTCGAGGCCCGGCTGGGCCGCCTCGATGGAGATCTGGTCGACCGCTGCCGTCTCCAGCTCTGGCAGGAACGAATAGCCGCTGGGCTTCTCCGACTTGATCATGGCCGCGTAGCCGAAGCAGAGGTGCAGCGCGGTCTTGCCGTCGACGCCCTCCAGCGCCCGGTTGATCGCCTTGATCGCGTAGGCGCGCGCCGCCTCGGCTCGGGCCTGCACGTAGGGCTCGTCGAGCTGCACGATGTCGGCGCCGGCGGCGAAGAGGTCCTTGATCTCCTCGTTGACCGCCTCCGCGTAGGCCATGGCGAGGCTCTCGTCGTCCGCGTAGTAGGCGTTCTCCGCCTGCTGGGTCATGGTGAAGGGGCCGGGCAGGGTGATCTTGATCCTGCGCTCCGTGTTGGCCCGCAGGAACTGCACGTCGCCGACCTCGACCGGGCGCTCGCGCCGGATCGGCCCTGAGACCAGCGGGACCGGCGCGGGGTTCCCGGTCCGGTCCATATGCGTGCCGCTCCGCTCCCTGTCGATGCCGCCGAGCGCGGTGGCGAGGCGGTTGGAATAGCTCTCGCGCCTGATCTCGCCGTCGCTGATGACGTCGACGCCGGCGCGCTCCTGATCCCGGATCGCGGCCAGCGTCGCCGCCTCCTGCGCCTCCTGCAGGTGCTCGGGCGGGATGCGCCACATCTCCTGCGCGCGCACGCGCGGCGGCAGGCGGTTCGCCAGATTGTCCCGGTCGACGAGCCAGTCGGGCTGCGGATAGCTGCCGACGACGGTGGTGGTCAGTACGCCCTCGCTCATGGGGTCCGTCCCTTTCCGTTCCGGCTCATGGCCGTGGCAGGAGTTCCGGGCTAGGCTGAGCCGCACCTCGAAGCCGGGATAGCACGGGAGCAGGGGCGATGAAACTCTGCCTGATCCAGATGAGCAGCACGCCCGACCACGCAGAGAACGTGGCCCGCGCATCCGGCTACATCGACCGCGCGGTGGCGGCCCAGAAACCCGATCTCGTGGTCGTGCCGGAGTTCTTCAACCACCCCTACGTCTTCCAGTACCGCGACTATCGGCACATCGACGAGGCGGAGAGCGAGGACGGCATCGCCATCTCCGCCATGCGGGCCAAGGCGCGCGAGCACGGCATCCATATCGTCGCCACCATCTTCGAGGCCGAAGCCGCCGGCATCTGCTACGACAGCGCCATCGTGATCGACCCTGCGGGCGCGATTCTCGGCCGCTACCGGAAGGCGCATCCGGCGGCGGTTCGCAGCCTCGAGAAAATCTACTTCCGCTACGGCTCCCACTTTCCCGTGTTCCGCATCGGCGAATGGCGGGTCGGCATCAACATCTGCTACGACACGTTCTTTCCCGAATCCGCGCGCTGCGCTGCGGTCAACGGCGCGGAGCTGATCGTGGTGCCCTTCGCCTGCCCGCCCATCGCCTGCTGGCGAGAAACAATGCAGACCCGCGCCTTCGAGAACGGCGTCTACTTCGCGCCCTGCAACAAGGTGGGGCTGGAGGGGGAGTGGACCTTCGGCGGGCGCAGCATGATCGTGGCGCCCGATTCCGTGGTGCTGGCCGAGGCGGGCGACGACGGCGACGAGACCATCACGGCGACCCTCGACCGTGACCGCGTCTTCGCGGCGCGGCGCGCCTGGCCGATGTTCCGGGACCGCCGCCCCGACCTCTACACGTCCATCACGACGCCGACGGAAGACATCCCGCGGGCCGACTGATCGCTGAGGCCAGGGGAATGGAGACGGCGAGACGAACCCTGGCAGCCGCCGTCCTGGCCTGCGCGCTCGTGCTGGCTGGCGCGACGATCCCGGCAATCGCGTCGGCATCGCAGGAGGAGGGCACGGCCGCGCCGGCCGCGCGCGCCATTCCCGTGGCGCCGGTCGAGCCCGAGAGCACGGCGGGGCGGATCGTGCTTTCCATCGCGGACTGGCTGGAAGAACGCGTGGGCTCCGGTTCCGACGGTGTGCGGCTCACGCTCGATGCGCCGATGTGGGCGGAGGAGCGGAGCGGCACCGTCACCGTCCACCTTCCGGGCGCACGCCTGGTCGAGCAATCCGCGCCTCTGGTCCAGTGGGTGCTCGGCGACCTCGCCATGGCGGTGACGCCCCGGAGCGAGACGACTTACGATTTCGAGATCGCCCTGCCCGCCGAGGTCGACAAGCGGGGAGAACGGCTCACGATCGGCGCGGGCACGGTCTCCGGCACGTGGCGCTCCGATCTGGAGATTGCGACTAGGCTGCAGGCGGATGCCGAGAACCTGCGGCTCGTGGAGGGCGAGGGAGCCGAGGCGGCGGAGACGCTGTCGCTACGCTCGTTCGCCGTCCTGGACGAGCTGACCGAGGGAGCCGACGGGCTGTGGGACGGGCGCTCCACGCTCAGTCTTGCCGGGCTCGTGGGCGAGGGCTTCGCCCTGGGCCGGCTCGACGCCGCCGGCAACTACGAGGACTTCGGTCGCGATCTGATCCTGCAGATGCACGGCGACTTCGTCCCGTTCGCCGGCGCCATGAGCGGGCCGACGGCGCTGGGCGACGTGCTGACGCCTCTCATCAGCGGCCGGTGGGGGCGCTCCGACATGACCATCGCTCTGCAGGACCTGAGGGTCAGCGGCGCCGAGACGGGCCTGGGCGCCGGCGGCGACTTCACGCTCGGCAGGCTCGAGGTGCGCATCGGCGCCGACGGCCGAAGCGAGTTCACGGACATCTCCACGCGACTCTCGGCCGCCGGCTTCCGGCTCGCCGAAGGGGCCGCGACCGAGATCCCGCCCGCGCTCATGCCCCACGCAGCGACCCTCGATGTCGCCCTCACCCGGCTGCCGTTGCGCCGCATCGCCGAGGCGCTCTCCGCGTCTTCCGCGCCGGAAGGCGGAGGCGCGCCGGAAGGCGGGTCGCTCGCGGACATCGTCCTCGCGCATCTGGATGCGGCGGATTCCGCTATCGAGATCCGCGCCATCCGTATTGCCACGCCGGCAAGCGAGCTTCGTGCCGACGGCAGGCTGCAGGTCGAGCCGGCCAGCGTCTTCGGCGTCATCGGGCGGGTGGACGCCCGGGTGCGAGGGTTGAGCACGCTCATGGCGCTGGCTGCGGAGGAGGGCGAGGAAGACCTGGTGGCGCTGCTGATCGTTCTGCAGGGTCTGGGCCAGCCCGTCTTCGAGGAGGGCGCGGACGAGCCGTTCCACGCCTACGAGATCGACCTGCGCCGCGACGGCGCCGTCACCGTGAACGGCATCCCCTTCGACATGCTGCTTCCGGGGGCCTCCTCGCTCCAGTGAGGGGGCTTCCGGCTCAGAACGCGCGGCGGGCATGACCTCAGGCCCAGGCTGGTCGCACGCCCCCGTTATTGGGAGCCCAACCGGAGCGTTGGAGCCCTTGCCACGCTGCGACGGGGGCGGGATAGTCTCGCGGATCAGTCCGGGGGCCGCGTCATGAGCGACGAGTTCGATTGGGAAATCCCTCTGTCGGCGCAGCCGAAGCCGGAGCAGGTCTCCTTCGACCTCGACGGCGCGCTCGGCGCCGTCGTGGGGCTTCGCGCGACCATCCCGGAAGACGCGTTCACCGCCGGCATCCTGGGGACGGAGCGGACCGGAAACGGCGTGCTCATCAGCGCAACCGGCCTCGTCGTCACCATCGGCTACCTGATCGCTGAGGCGGAATCGGTCTGGCTGACGGCGGGCGACGGCAGCGTGCTCGCGGGCCACGCGCTGGGCTACGACTTCGAGTCCGGCTTCGGCCTCGTGCAGGCGCTCGGCCGCTTCAGCGTGCCCGCGCTCGAACTCGGCTCCTCGGCCGCGCTGGAGGTCGGCGATTTCGTCATCGTCGCCGGCGAAGGCGGCCGGCGGCATTCCCTGAACTCCCGCGTGACCGCGAAGCGCGAGTTCGCCGGCTACTGGGAATACGTGCTCGACGAGGCCATCTTCACCGCCCCGCCGCATCCCAACTGGGGCGGGAGCGCGCTGATCGACCGCCACGGCCGGCTCGCCGGCATCGGCTCGCTGCTGGTGCGCCATGCCGGCGGCGGCGGGTCCGACACGCTCGACGGCAACATGATCGTGCCGATCGACCTGCTGCCGCCGATCCTCGACGAGATGCAGACGCTGGGCCGCAGCCAGCGCCCGCCCCGGCCCTGGCTCGGCGCCTACGTGACCGAGGTCGACGAGGCGCTGGTGGTTGCCGGCCTCGCGCCCGAAGGGCCGGCGGAGCAGGCGGAGCTTCAGGTCGGCGACCAGGTGCTCGCGGTGAACCGGCAGCCGGTGGGCAGCCTCGTCGAGCTGTTCCGGAGCGTCTGGGCGGTGGGCGAGGCGGGCGTCGCGGTGCCGCTGACGGTCATGCGTAACGGCGAGCACCACGAGGTGCGCGTGCTCACCGCCACCCGCGACGAGTTCATGAAGACCCCCCAGCTGCACTGATTGGCTTGGGCGAGAGCCGGGCCGCGCCGCGCAGCCCGCTCTCCGGCCCGAAGCGCGCGCGGACGAGCCGGGTGACGGGCCGGGCCACGCTCGCGTGCTTGCCCCATGCCGCAGGCACGAGGCGGTAGAGCGCGCCGATCTTCGAGAGGCCGCCGCCCAGCACGATCGCGTCGGGATCGAGCATGTTGATGACGGCGGCGAGCGCCTGCGCCAGGCGTTCGGCGTAGCGGGCGATGGCGTCCGCCGCCTGCGCGTCCCCAGCTTCCGCCCGAGCGGCGATGTCCTCCGCCGTGGCCTCGCCCCCGCCGAGGGCCGCGTAGTCGCGCGCGAGCGCCGCGCCGTTGAGCCAGGTCTCGACGCAGCCCTGGGCGAAGCGTCCGCAGGTGCAGGGCACGCCGCCCGCGCCCGGCGTTGGCCAGGGGTTGTGGCCCCATTCGCCGGCAGTGGCGTTGGCGCCCACCACGATCTCGCCGCGCACGACGAGCGCGCCGCCGACGCCGGTGCCGAGGATGACGCCGAACACCACTTCCGCCCCTCTGCCGGCGCCATCGGTCGCTTCGGAAAGGGCGAAGCAGTTGGCATCGTTGGCGAGCGCCACCGGGCGGCCGAGCCGCGCCTCGAGGACTTGGCGGAGAGGCGTCCCTTCGAGCCAGGGCAGGTTGACGATCATGCTGATCTCGTGATCGCGGGTAATGATGCCGGGGAGGCTGATGCCGACGCCCGGTGCCCGTGCGCCGCCCGCTTCGAGCCGATCCACGACGTCGGCGACGGCGTCGATCACGTCGTCGAAGCTCGTGGGCACCGGCTGGCGCAGGCGCGCGCGCTCCCGCCCGTCTGCGTCGAGAGCGATGGCGGCGAGCTTCGTCCCGCCGATGTCGATGCCGATGCGCATGGCGTCCTAACTACTCCTCAGCCGCGTTGCTGCGTGTGCCGCCGACCCAGGTGGCGCGAACGCGGAGTTCGTCGTCGAGCCAGACCAGATCAGCGCGGAGCCCCGGCGCGAGCCGCCCGCGGCTCTCGCCGACGCCGACAAAGTCCGCCGGGCAGGCGGCGGCCATGGCGAGCGCGTCTGCGAGCGGAATGCCCGCGTGCACGACGCAGTTTCGGACTGCCTGTCCCATATCCAGAAGCGAGCCAGCGAGCCGACCGTCCGCCAGGCGCAGGCCGCCGCCCACGATCCGCGCGGTCTCGTCGCCGATGCGGACGGCATCGACATCGGGCGCGCCGACCGGCGACATCGCGTCGGAGACCAGGAAGAGCTTGCCGGGAGGCTTCGCGCGCCAGGCGAGGCGCAGCACGTCCCAGTGCACGTGCGCGCCGTCGGCGATGATGCCGCAGGCGAGGCTGTCACGGGTGAGCGCCGCGCCGGCCACACCTGGCGCGCGGTGGCCGAGCGGGCCCATGGCGTTGAAGAGGTGCGTGACGCCAGTGAGCCCCCGCGCTGCCGCCACATCGATGGTGCCGGACTCGGCTTCGCTGTGGCCGGCGGCGACGATCACGCCGCGGGCGGCCAGCGCGGCGATGTCGGCGGGCGCCACGCGCTCCGGCGCGAGCGTGACCAGGGTGCGGCCCGCGCCGAGCGAGGCGAGCAGCTCGATGTCGCCCTCGGCCAGAGGCCGGATCCGGCGCGCATCGTGCGCTCCCCGGCGTGCCGGGTTGATGTGGGGTCCCTCGAAGTGGATGCCGAGAACCCCGGCTTGGCCCTCGTCCATCGCCGCGCGCACCGCCGCGATTGCACGCGCCATGTCGGCTCGCGCGCCGGAGATGAAGGTCGGCAGAAAGCCCGTGGTGCCCCGCGCCAGGTGGGCGCGTCCGATCGCCGCGACGGTCGCCGCCGTCGGCGCGTCGTTGAACATGACGCCGCCGCCGCCGTTCACCTGCAGGTCGATGAAGCCTGCGGCGAGCGTGCCGCCCGCGAGCCGCGTGGGGTGCGCCCCGTCAGGGACCGCGTCGTCGGCCACGATGTCGCGGATTGCACCGTCCGCCAGTAGCAGGGCGCGGCCGGCGACGATCCCCTCCGGCGTGTGCACCTGCGCGCCGACCAGGGCTTCCGTCATCGCGCTCGCCGCCCCGGCTCGGCTGCGCCGCGCAGACCGTGGTCGTGGCGAGAATTCCGGGCTAGTGTCGGTGCGGGACTCACAGGATCGGGTGTAAGCCATGCTGCGCGCCGCCTCAATCGGGATGGGCTGGTGGTCCGACGAGCTTGCGGACGCCGCACAGGGCAAGTCGGACGCAATTCGCATCGTGACCTGCTTCACCCGGTCCGAAGAAAGGCGCGCGGCCTTCGCCCGGAAGTACGGCACGGCCCAGCACGACTCCTACGAGGCGGTGCTTGCCGACGACGGGGTCGACGCGGTCATCCTGACCACGCCGCATTCGCTCCATGCCGAGCAGGTGATCGCGGCGGCGGCGGCCGGCAAGCACGTCTTCTGCGAGAAGCCGTTCACGCTGACCCGCGCGAGCGCGCAGGCCGCGGTCGATGCCTGCGCCGAGGCGGGCGTGGTGCTCGCGATCGGGCAGAATCGGCGCTGGCACAGCGCGACGCAGGCGCTGAAGGCCAGGCTGGAGGGGGGCGACTTCGGCACGGTCCTCCACGCGGAGGCGAATTTCTCGGTGCCGAGCGCGCTCGGCTACGCGGTCGAGCACTGGCGCTCCAACCGCATCGAGAGCCCGGCCGGCTCCATCACGGGCCTCGGCATCCACATGATCGATGCGCTGGTCTACCTGCTGGGGCCCATCGAACGGGTGGCGGCGCAGGCGTATCGGCGCGCGGTCCCGGTCGATATCGACGACACGACCTCGGTGCTGTTCGCCTTCGAGTCCGGCGTCACGGCCTATCTCGGCACGATGTTCGCCTGCCCGCACACGTCCTACATCAACGTCTACGGCACCGGCGGCAACGCGTTCGCCGAGATCGACAACAGCAAGCTCACGCTCCAGGCGGCGGACGGGACCAGGCGCGAGGAGCCGATCGAGGCGCTGGACACGCTCAGGCTGGAGCTTGACGAGTTCGCCGCCGCTTGCGCCGGCGAGGCGCAGTTCACCGTGACGACCGGGGAAGCCGTGCACTGCATCGCCGTGATGGAAGCGCTGGTCGCGGCGGCGGTCAGCGGCGAGTGGGTGGCGGTCGACCGGGGGAGCGAGCCATGAGCGCGCGCCACACCTTCTTCTGCATCGACGGCCACACCTGCGGCAATCCCGTCCGGGTGGTGGCGGGTGGCGGGCCGGCGCTCGCGGGCGAGACCATGAGCGAGCGGCGCCAGCACTTCATCCGCGACCACGACTGGATCCGCCAAGCGCTCATGTTCGAGCCGCGCGGCCACGACCTGATGTCGGGCACGGTGCTCTATCCGCCCATCTCGGCGGACGCCGATCTCGCGCTGCTCTTCATCGAGACCACCGGGTGCCTGCCCATGTGCGGCCACGGCACCATCGGCACCGTGACCATCGCGCTCGAGCACGGGCTGGTCTCTCCCCGCGACGAGGGCACCCTGGTGCTGGATACGCCAGCGGGCCGTGTCGACGCCCGCTACCGGCGGAACGGCGGCCACGTCGAGGGCGTGCGCATCACCAACGTGGCGAGCTTCCTGGCGGAGACGGGGGTCACGGTGGAGTGTCCCGGCCTCGGGCCGCTCTCGGTGGACATCGCCTACGGCGGCAACTTCTACGCCATCGTCGACCCGCAGCCGGGCTATGCGGGGATGGAGGCGTTCTCCGCGGCCGAGCTGCTGGCGATGAGCCCCGGCATGCGCGAGGCGTGCAACAAGGTCGTGGAGTGCATTCACCCGGACGACCCCTCGATCGCGGGCGTGAGCCACGTCATGTGGACCGGCGCGCCCCGAGACGCGAGCGCCCACGCGAGGAACGCCGTCTTCTACGGCTCGGGCGCGCTCGACCGCTCCCCCTGCGGCACCGGAAGCTCGGCCCGCATGGCGCAGTGGGCGGCCTTAGGAAGACTCGCGCCCGGCGACGAGTTCGTGCACGAGAGCATCATCGGCAGCCTCTTCCGCTGCCGCGTCGAGAGCGCGACCAGGGTGGGCAATCACGACGCGATCGTGCCGAGCGTCGAGGGCTGGGCGCGGGTCACCGGGCTCAACACGATCTTCGTCGACGAGGACGATCCCTTCGCCCACGGCTTCCAGGTGACCTGAAGGAGACCGCACAATGAAGCAGGTTCCAGGCTGCACCGCCCGGTGCGGCGCGCGATCCGTCGGCGCGGCGTTCGCCGTCGTCCTGCTGGCTGCGCTGGTCCCGGGCTGCGCCGCTTACGGCGATTCCTCGGGCGAGTTGCTGCTCGACTCCCAAGCCAGAGACGCCGCGGCCGGCGCGTCGGCGACCTACACCGTCACCTTCACGACCGCCTGGACCGCCGAGGTCACGCCGGGAGGCGTTCCCGAAGGCGCGCACTTCTCGCCGCTGATCGGCGGCGTTCACAACGCGGACGTCGCGTTCCTGGAGCCCGGCGGCAAGGCCACGCCGGGGATCGAATCCATGGCCGAGCGCGGGCGGACGGCCACCCTCACGGAAGAGATCGAGGCGGCCGGCGCCAATGCGCTGAGCGTGCTCCGCAAGGAGTCCGGCTCCGGCAAGACCGCCGCGGCCTCGTTCGACTCCGTCACCGTCACCGCCGACCATCCCCTCATCACCCTGCTCTCGATGATCGCGCCGAGCCCGGACTGGTTCGTCGGCGTCTTCGGCCTCTCCCTGCTCGATAGCGACGGGGAGTGGATCGAGGCGCTGACCGTGGACCTCCACCCCTGGGACGCCGGGACCGAGGAGGGAGACGACTTCTCCTTCGACAACGCGGCGTCCGCGCCGCACGGCACCATCACCAGCCTGCAGGGCACGGGCCGGTTCGCGGACGTGCCCATCGCGACGATGACCTTCACCCTGCAATCGGGCGCGTAGTGGCGCCTCCGCCTGCCCCGCCAACCCCATCTGAGCGGATACCGTGACTCGCGTGATGCCAAGGCTCGCCTGCCTGCTGCTCGTGGTCGTGCTCGCCGGGGCGGTGCTGGCGACGGGCCCGCGCGCCGCTGCGGAGGACTACAGCGACGCCACGCTCGAAGCCTTCGTCTCCGCCGCTATCGAGGTCAGCAGGCGCATCGAGATCTGGCGGCCGCTCATCGAGGGCGCGGCCGACGAGGACGAGCGCGAGGACCTGATCGAGGAGGCGCAGGCTGACCTCGCGCGCGCCATCGAGGAGACCGACGGCATCGACGAGGACGAGTACCACGCGATCTACAACGCCGCGCGCGAGGACGAGGCGCTGCGCGAGCGCATCGACGAGGTCTTCTCGGCCCATCTGCAACGCCCGCAGGTCCCTCGCGCCGAGTGACAGTCCACCAGGGAACAGCAGCCCATGAAGATCGAGAGCGTCACGGCACGCTGGGTGCACGTGCCGATCCCCAAGGCGCAGCAGCACAAGAGCGACCTCGGCGTCGCCGACCACTTCGACGCCACCATCGTGCGCGTCGAGACCGCGTGCGGGCTCGTGGGCTGGGGCGAGGCCAAGGCCTCGGTCGGCAGCATGGGCAACAATGCGGCGATGGCGGCGCTCATCAACCGCGATCTCGGGCCCGCGCTGGCAGGCGAGGACCCGCGCAACCCGCGCCGCCTGTGGGAGCTGGGCTACAACGGCGGCCGCGCACACTTCGCGCTGGCCCGCGGCCGGGGCTTCCCGGTGCTGGACCGCCGCGGCAGCAGGATCAGCGCCATCGGCGCCATCGACATGGCCTGCTGGGACATCCTGGGCCGCTCCCTCGACGTGCCGGTGTGGCGGCTCTTGGGCGGCAAGTGCCGGGATTCGCTCCCCGCGTACGCCTCCGGCGGCTGGGCGTCCGCCGACAGGATCGGCGAGCAGCTCGAAGGCTACATCGCGCGCGGCGGCTTCCGCGCCGTGAAGATGCGCGTCGGCGCCGGCGACGGCGACCTCGCCACCTCGGTCCGCCGCGTGCACGCCGCACGCGCGCATCTCGGCGATGACATCGACATCATGGTGGACGCCCACGGCACCTATTCGGTGAAGGAGGCGCTCCGCTTCGCGCGCCAGGTGGAGGACTGCGACCTCGCGTGGTTCGAGGAGCCGGTGAATGTGGACGACAGGGCCGGCATGGCCACTGTGCGGGCCGCGACCGACATCCCCATCACCGCCGGCGAGAGCGAGTTCACCCGCTTCGACTTCCGCGCGCTGGCGGAGCACGAGGCCGTGGACTACTTCCAGCCCGACCTCGCCATCGCGGGCGGCATCACCGAGGCCATGCGGATCGCGGCGCTCGCCGAGAGTCACGGCATCAAGCTCGCGCCCCACCTCTGGGGCGGCGCGCTCAACTTCGCCGCCGGCCTTCAGGTCATGGCGGCATCGCCCGCCGCGGTCATCGCCGAGTACTCCCTCGGCGCCAATCCGCTGCTCCACGATCTCGCCGCGGAAGACTTCGAGGTGGTGGACGGCATGATCGCCATTCCCGACCGCCCCGGCCTCGGCGTCACCATCGACGAAGCGTTTCTCGCGGCCCACACGGCCGAATAGACCGCCACGCAGGAGAGCAACCGCCATGCCGAACGAGATGTACGAGAAAGGCCTCCAGATCCGACGCGAGGTGCTTGGCTCGGAGTACGTCGACCGCGCCATCGGCAACGCCGACGACTTCAACCAGGAGTTCCAGGAGATCCTGACCGAGTACTGCTGGGGCGCCGTCTGGGGCCGGCCGGGGCTGAGCCGCAAGCAGCGCAGCCTCAACAACATCTGCATGCTGTCCGCGCTCGGCCGCAGCCACGAGCTGGAGCTGCATCTCAAGGGCGCGCTCACCAACGGCGTGACCGTCGACGAGATCAAGGAGACGCTGATCCAGGTCGCCGTCTATTGCGGCGCGCCGGCGGCGGTCGAGGGCTTCCGCATCGCGCGCCGCGTCGTCGACGAGCACCGCAAGGCGGAGGCCGGCTGATGCCCACCCTCGGCTTCATCGGCCTCGGCAACATGGGCGGACCGATGGCGCACAATCTGGCCGCCGCCGGCCACGAGGTCGTGTGCTTCGACGCCGCTGGAACGGAAGCGCTGGCCCCGCCCGGTTCGGCCTGCGCGGCGTCCGCGACGGCGCTGGCGCAGAGGGCGCGCATCGTCTTCCTCTGCCTCCCCGACGGGCCGACGGTGTTGATGGTGGCGCAGGAGATCGCCGGTTGCCCGGAGCGCGCGGCCGAGATCGTGGTGGACAGCACCACCGCCGGCATGCACGACGCGCAAGCCGCCCACGACCTGCTGGCCGGCGCCGGCATCCGCTATGCCGACGCGCCGGTGAGCGGCGGCACGAAGGGTGCCAGGGCCGGCACGCTCGCCATGATGGTGGCCGCACCGGACGACCTCTACGCCGAGATCGAGCCCTACCTCCGCCCGATGGCCGCGAACGCCCGCCAGGTCGGCACGCAGCCCGGCCACGGCATGGCGATGAAGCTCCTCAACAACTTCCTCTCGGCCACGGCGATGGCGGCGACCAGCGAGGCGGTGGCCTTCGGCGTCTCGCAGGGCCTCGACATGACGATGATCCTGGAGACGGTCAATCTCTCCACCGGCCGCAACACCGCAACCGAGGACAAGTTCCCCAACCGCATCGCCACCGGCGCCTTCGATTCCGGCTTCGCGACCAGGCTCATGGCGAAGGACATCCGCCTCTACGAATCCAGCGTCGCAGCCGCCGGCGCGCCCGGCCGGCTTGCATGCCAGCTCCGCGAAATCTGGGACGGCATGGAGGCCGCGCACCCCGACTCCGACTTCACCGAGATCTACAAGCACGTGCGGGACGGCTGCTGAAATCGCGCCTGCCGGCTCCTGGCGGACGGACGGCTTGCCGGGGTGCGCGCGCGAGACTAGCCTCGGCGCCATGAGTGACGGGACGCCCACCCACTACCTGGTCGTGGAGGGGCTGGCGGGCGAGGATTCGACCTGGCGCGTCGTCCGGGCCGAGGAGCACGCCAAGGGGCGCAGGCTCTACGCCTTCGTCGGCACCTGCCAGACCCGCCGTGCGGCGCTCTCGCTCGCCCGCGCGCTCAACGAGAAACGCGCCGTCGACGAGGTGACGCTGCGGGCCGCGGCGCTGAAGGGCCAGGCGCTGGCGCCCGGCCGCACCGACATTGCGCCCGCGCCCGATCCCTACCGGCTCAGGCCCTCCTGTTGAGGCCCGTAGCCTTCAGACGTTCCGCTTCCTGATCTCGTCGAGGTAGTCGAGCACCCGTTCCGACGAGACGATGTCGGCGTAGCGGCGGCCGACGTCGCGCAGGTTGTCCCGGTGCGGCCGCTCGTCGGCGTCGCCCACGCAGTCCTCCGGCACCATGGTCCGGTAGCCGTAGGAGAATGAATCGATCACCGAAGCACGGATGCAGCCGCTCGTCATGCAGCCCATGACGATGGTGGTGTCCACGCCGTGCTTGGTGAGGAAGGCCGTCACCGGCGTCTGGAAGAAGATCGAGGGGCCGGACTTGCGCAGGATGTAGTCGTAGTCGGCATCGGAGGTGCGGGGCTCCATCTCGGCGCAGGGGTCGCCCTCGAAGAAGCTCTCGCGCACCGGCGCGATCTTCCAGTAGGGCATGTCGCCCTCGGAGTGATAGGCGGTGTAGCAGTTGGCGACCGGCACCCGGGCTGCGCGCGCCGCCTCAAGCACCCGCGCGGTGTTCTCCACGGCGCGATGCACCAGCGGGCAGCCGCCCATGGGAAACTGCGGCTGGGTGAAGCCGGTCTGGAAATCGACCACGAGGACGCCCGGCCGCTCGCCGAAGCCGATCTCCATCGCGCCGTAGCCGATGTCCTGATAGGTGTCGTCGCTCATCGTCTTCCCCCTTGTAGCCGGCGCGGTCCGGCGGTTCAGGCGGTGATCACCGTGGCACCGATGCCGTAGGGCAGGAGCCAGCCCAAGCCCTCGAGCGTGCCTCCCTTGGGCCGGTACTCGCAGCCGATCCAGCCGTCGTACCCCGCCTTGTCAAGCATGTCGAAGAGGTAGGGGTAGTTGATCTCGCCGACGTCGGGCTCGTGGCGGCCGGGAACGCCGGAAA